>JANOET010000377.1:0-3206 GCA_031413415.1 Acidimicrobiaceae bacterium | reverse complement strand
CACCCCCTCCGTAGGATGGCGTCACCATGAGCGACGACGGCCGCCTCCAGTTCGATCTCGATCCGCTCGACCTCGATGGGCTGAACCCCGATCAACTCGACGCCGTCGTGCACCGTGGCGGCCCCCTCTTGGTGGTCGCCGGTGCCGGTTCGGGCAAGACCAGGGTGCTCACGCACCGCATCGCCCACCTCGTGCAGGAGGGCGTGCCGCCCACGTCCATCCTGGCCATCACGTTCACCAACAAGGCTGCGCAGGAGATGAAGCACCGCGTCGCCGCGCTCGTCGGCCCTGTCGTGAAGGCCATGTGGGTGTGCACGTTCCACTCCGCGTGCGTGCGCATCCTGCGCGCGAATGCCGACGCACTCGGCTACCCGCGTACGTTCAGCATCTACGACCAGGCCGATGCGCAGCGCCTCGCCGGTTACGTGGTGCGCGACCTGGGCCTCGACGCCAAGCGCTTCCCGCCTCGCGCCGCCCACGGTCAGATCAGCCTGTGGAAGAACGAGCTCATCACGCCGGCGATGGCGGTCGAGCGGGCTTCGAACATCTTCGAGCGCAAGCACGCCGACATCTACACCGACTACCAGGCGCGGCTGATGAAGGCCGGCGCGATGGACTTCGACGATCTGCTGATGAACACGGTGATGCTCTTCCGCCAGCACCCCGACGTGCTCGCGCACTACCAGCAGCGCTTCCGGCATGTGCTCATCGACGAGTACCAGGACACCAACACCGCCCAGAACGAGATCGCCCTCCAGCTCGCAGCCGGCCACGAACAGATCACCATCGTCGGCGACGGCGACCAGTGCCTGCCGCCGGGTACGAAGATCGCCACGCTCGCCGGGTCCGCACCGATCGAGCGGGTCTCGGTGGGCGATGTCGTCCTTGGTTCCGGTGGCAAGCTCGACCTCGACACGGGAGTCGTTCGACACGTGCAAGAGGGCCACTACAAGGGTCCGATGATTCGGGTCGTCGCCGGTGACGCAGTGGTGGTCGGCACCCCGCACCACGCTCTGCCTTCGTCGTTCGATGTGCCCGCAGGCAAACACCTCGTGTACCTCATGCATCGTGCGGATCGTGGATTCAGGGTCGGACGAACGAAGAGCGTGCGGTCGAGCAGTCGGGGAGATCTGGACGCTGGATTTCGAGTGAGGACGGTTCAAGAGCACGGCGACGCGCTCTGGGTGTTGAAAGTGTGCGACTCGTTGGCCGAGGCTGCCTTCTGGGAGGCGCGGATTGCCGCTGACTACGGCTTGCCGACGGCGTGCTTCCACTCGCAAGGACGCGAGCTTGCGATGGACGACGAGTGGTTGGGTCGGCTGTACGACGCGATCGACACCGAATGGCGGGCGAAAGTGCTGATGGACGAGATGCTGATCCATCCCGAGTTTCCCCATCACCGCCCACAGAACGGTCGCCTACGCAGCACGCTGAACCTGACGATGTTCGCCGATGCGCGCGCGAAGGTCGGGTACCACCGCGTTCACTGGGGCTCCAGCCAGGCAGCTCTGCTCGATCGCATGGAGCGTGGCGGCGTGAAGCTACGTGCTGGAAAGGCTGGCCGACGCTACGAAACAGTCTTCAAGTCGTACAGCGAGGCGTTGCGTGAGGCGCACCGGGTTGCTGCGGTCGGCGGCCTGGGGATTCGGCGCAGGGCCATGATCGGCGGAGTTGCGTACGACTCGACGCCGCTGGCGCACCTGCACCGGGGCATGACCATTCTGGTTGCGGTTGACGGTGTGCTGGTTCGTCGGTCGGTCGAGTCGGTCGAGATCGAGCACTACGACGGTCCGGTCTACGACCTCGAGGTCGAGCCCACCCATCACTACATCGCCAACGGGGTGTTGGTGCACAACAGCGTCTATGGGTGGCGTGGGGCCGACGTGCGGAACATCTCGCAGTTCGAGGATGCGTTCGACGACGTCACCACGATCGTGCTCGACCAGAACTACCGCAGTACGCAGACCATCCTCGACGCAGCCAACGCGGTCATCTCCCACAACCCGGGGCGCAAGGAGAAGCATCTCTGGAGCGACAAGGGCGCGGGTTCGCCGATCGTTCGCTACCACGCCGATGACGAAGGCGATGAGGCCACGTTCGTGGCGCGCACGGTGCAACAGCTGCACAGCGAGCGACGGGTCATCTGGAAGGACATTGCCTGCTTCTACCGAACCAACGCGCAGAGCCGAGTGCTCGAAGAGTCGTTCATGCGTTTCGGTATCCCGTACAAGGTGGTCGGCGGTACGCGCTTCTACGACCGGCGCGAAATCAAGGATGCGATGGCGTACCTGAAGGCGGTGGTCAACCCGGCCGACGAGGTGAGCGTCAAGCGGGTGCTGAACGTGCCCAAGCGCGGCGTGGGCGACGGCAGCGTCGCCAAGCTCGACGCGTTGGCATTCGCGGAAGGCATCTCGTTCATGGACGCCATGCGGCGCGCCCAGGAGGCCGGTCTCACCGGCCCGGCGGCGCGCGGGGTCGCCTCGTTCGTGCAGCTGCTCGACAACCTCGCGCTGATGGTCGCCGACGAGACCATGGGCCCGGGCGACCTGCTGCGCGCAGCCCTCGACGACAGCGGGTACACCGCCGAGCTCGAGGCCGAGGAGTCCGTCGAGGCAGCGGGCCGTCTCGAGAACATCGGCGAACTGGTCGGCTCGGCGCGCGAGTTCACGCGCCTCGACGAGTTCCTCGAGCAGGTCGCGCTGGTGGCCGACACCGACGAGATCGACGACGACGATCGCGTCGTGCTGATGACGCTCCACAGCGCGAAGGGCCTCGAGTATCCGGTGGTGTTCGTGCTCGGATGGGAAGAGGGCGTCTTCCCGCACAGTCGTGCGCTCACCGAGCCCACCGAGATGGAGGAAGAGCGTCGGCTCGCGTACGTCGGCATCACCCGTGCCCAAGAGCTGCTGCACGTCAGCCACGCCTGGAGCCGCCAGCTGTTCGGCAACACGAACTACAACCCGCCGTCGCGGTTCCTCGACGAGATTCCCGAATCCCTCGTGGTCGAGTCGGGGTCGGGGCGTCGCCGCCGTCGGAGTTCGTTCAGTTCCGGCGAGTCGTGGTCGTCCCGGGACGACAGCGCCGGGTCGTACTCGTGGAGCTCGACACCGGCGGGGGGCTCGGGATCGGGCAGCGCTCCGAGGCCGACCCCACCCAAGCCGTCGGGTGCCGAGCGCATCGGGCTCCGGGTCGGCGACGACGTCCGC
>JANOET010000376.1:0-15872 GCA_031413415.1 Acidimicrobiaceae bacterium | reverse complement strand
CCGGCGGCGCCGCTGAGCGCGAGCCGCAGTTCGCGGCGCTCGACCGAGATGCTGATCGGGTCCATGCCCAGGCCGTAGACGACGGCGGGGATGTGCCCCTCGCCGCGCATGCGACGGGCGGCGGCCGAACCGGAGGCGGTGCGGGACTGGGCGGCGAGCTTGGTGGACATGACGAACCCTCGATCAAGGCGTGAAAACGGCGACGTGTCAGCCTACCGGCGCCGGGTCGCCGGGAAAACCGGTCACGCTTGGTTCTCGCCGCCAAAGATCTCGCTGACGCTGGAGTCGTCGAAGACGGCGTTCAACGCATCGGCGATCAGCGGGGCGATGGACAGCACCTGGATCTTGTCGATCTGCTTCTCGGGCGGCAGTGGCAGGGTGTTGGTGAGCACGACCCTCGAGATGACGGAGTTCTTCAGCCGGTCGATGGCCGGGTCGCTGAGCACGGCATGGGTGGCCATGGCCCACACTTCGGTGGCGCCGCGGGCCATCAGCACCTCGGCGGCCGAGACGATGGTGCCGCCGGAGTCGATCATGTCGTCGTTGAGGATGCACAAGCGGCCCGACACGTCGCCCATCACCTCTCGGGCCTCGGCGACGTTCGTGGTGCCCTTCGGGCGACGCTTGTAGATGAAGGCGAGGTCGCTGCCGATGTCGCTGAGGTGCGACGACATGCGCTCGGCCACCTTGATGCGGCCAGCGTCCGGGGCGACGATGACCGGCTGCTTGGCGTTCTGGCGGACGTAGTTCTCGAGCACGGGCATGGCCGTGAGGTGGTCGACCGGGCCTTCGAAGAAACCCTGGATCTGTCCGCTGTGCAGGTCGATGCTGACCATCCGCTTGGCGCCTGCGGCCTTGAACAGGTCGGCCACCATACGAGCGGTGATGGGTTCGCGGCCCTCGGCCTTTCGGTCCTGGCGGGCGTAGCCGTAGAACGGGCAGACGGCCGTGATGCGCTTTGCCGACGCCCGGTACGCGGCGTCGATCATGATCAACTGCTCCATGATCGAATCGTTGATGCTGCGACCGTCGTGGCTGCAGTGCGTCTGCATGATGAACACGTCGGAGCCGCGGATGCTCTCGCCGAAGCGGCAACGGATCTCGCCGTTGGCGAACTGCACGAGCCCGGGGTTGCCGAGGTCGGTGCCCAGGTGCTGCGCCACCTCGTCGGCCAACGCCGGATGCGTGCGCCCCGAGTAGAGCGACATCCGCTTCGTGGTGACCTTCTCCATTGCTCTCCCGGGTGACTCGTGCTGTCAGTCTGCAGGCGCAGTGTAGAAGGCGCCGGTCACGGTGCCGGCATGCACACTGCTGCCGGTGGGCAGGAAGGCGTAGGGGCCGACCTGTGCGGCCTCGCCGATCTCGCTCTCACGGCCCACCGCGTGCTCGACGACCGCGCCGCGGCCGACCGTGCAGTCGACGAGCCGCGTGTCGGGACCGATCTCGCAACCATCGCCGATGACGGTCTCGCCCTGGAGGATGGTGCCGGGGTACAGCGTGACGTCTCGGCCGAGCCGGACCGTGACGTCGACGAACGTCTGGCGAGGATCCAGCATGGTGACGCCGTTCAGCAGCCAGTGGCGGTTGGTGCGCGAGCGCAGCTCTCGCTCGGCCAGGGCCAACTGCCAGCGGTCGTTCACGCCCTGCGTCTCGGCCTCGGGAACTTGCACGCAGCCGATGCGATGGCCCATCGCAGCGAGCGAACCGACGACGTCGGTGAGGTAGTACTCGCCCTGGGCGTTGTCGGGGCTGAGGTGGCGGAGGGCGGGACCGAGCAGATCGCGACGGAACGCGTACATCGACGTGCACACCTCACGCACGGCACGCTCGTCGTCGGTGGCATCGCGTTCCTCGACGATGCGCAGGACGCGACCGTTGCCGTCCTTGGTTGGTTGGCGGATGACCCGCCCGTAGCCGGTGGGGTCGTCGAGCACGCTGGTGATGAGCGTGGCGGCGAACTGGTTCTCGGCGTGCGCGGCGACCAACGCCTCGAGCGACGACGGCTGGAGCAGCGGCGTGTCGCCCGGCAGGACCACCACCGTGGAGGTGTCGTCGAGGTCGTCGCCGCTGAACGCTCCGAGGCCCACCATCGCGGCATCGCCGGTACCGCGTTGCACGGTCTGCTCGACGAACGTGACGTGCGCCCAGCCGGGAGCTTGCTCCTGGACCTTCTTGGTCACCCGCTCGGCGCCGTGGCCGACGACCACGACGGTGCGATCCGGCGCCAGCGTTCCCAATGAGTGGATGACGTGCAGGACCATCGCGCGGCCGCAGATGAGGTGGAGCGGCTTCGGTCGCGACGACCGCATGCGCGAACCCTCACCGGCAGCGAGGACGATGGCGGACACGCTCATGGATCAGTTCTATCGCGCGATGCCGCCCGAATGGCCGTCGGCGGGAACGTGGTGGCGCAGGCACGGCACCAGAAAGCCTGCTCGAGTTCGGTGCCGCAGGGTCCGTGGACCAGCAGGATGTCGGCGCGGCGTGTGTCGGGGACATCGGCGACGTGCTGCTCGCCCCAGCGGATGAGCGCGACGAGTGCAGGCGACAGTGCCACGCCCGCCGGTGTCAGCTTGTACTCGTACCTCGGTGGGTGGCTCTGGTAGGGCTCCTTGGCCATCACGCCACCGTGCACCAGGCGTTGCAGCCGGCGGGTGAGGATCGGCCGAGCGATGCCCAGGTCGGCCTGGTAGTCGTCGAAGCGTCGCACGCCGCGCAGCGCGGCGCGGATGATGAGGATGCTCCAGCGGTCACCGACGAGGGCCAAGGTGCGCTCGAGCGTCGTCGGCTCGGGCTGCGGACGAGGCATGGGCTTCGTCGCGCGCGGGGCGGAGGGCGTCGGGCTCATCGTCCGGACTGTACCCCGACGCCTGAGTGCTGAATCGAAACCCTCGCCGGGGTAGAGTTTCGAAATGAAACTCACCTCGCCCATCGAGTGCGTCCCGACCGACGAACTCATGGCCAGGGCCAGGGCGATCCGTGACGCTGCACACGGCACGCGCATCACCTACTCGCCGAAGGTGTTCATCCCGCTCACCATGCTGTGCCGCGACAAGTGTGGCTACTGCACCTTCGCCCAGCCTCCCGCTCGGCTGGTGGCGCCCTACCTCACCCCTGAACAGGTGCTGCGCATCGCCCGCGACGGCGCTCGCGCCGGGTGCCACGAGGCGCTGTTCACACTCGGAGAGCGGCCCGAGGAGCGCTACGCCGTGGCCCGCGACTGGCTGACCGAGCACGGTTACGACAGCACGGTCCACTACCTGCACGCGATGGCGAAGTTGGTGCTCGACGAGACCGGGTTGCTCCCTCACGCCAACGCCGGTGCGCTGTACGAGGACGAACTGCGCCTGCTGGCCGAAGTGTCGCCCAGCCAGGGGATGATGCTCGAGACGTTGCGCGACGACCTGCCCTGCCACCGCGGCGCTCCCGACAAGGTGCCGAGCCGCCGCCTGGCGACGCTCGACGCCGCCGGTCGCCTCGGCATTCCTTTCACGACGGGCATCCTCGTCGGCATCGGCGAGACCCGCGACGATCGCATCGCCGCACTCGAGGCCATCGCTGCCGCTCATGCACGACACGGTCACGTGCAAGAGGTCATCGTCCAGAACTTCCTGCCCAAGCCCGGCACCGGGATGCAGCACGAGGCGCCATGCTCGAGCGACGAGTATCTGTGGTCCATCGCCGCGGCCCGAGTGCTGCTGCCGCCCGAGATCCACCTCCAAGCGCCGCCGAACCTGAGCGACCAGTTCGGCGTCCTGCTCGACGCCGGCATCGACGACTGGGGTGGCGTCTCGCCGGTGACGCTCGACCACGTCAACCCCGAGCGTCCGTGGCCGGCACTCGAGCGTCTCCGCGATGTCACCGAGGCGAGTGGCTTCGCGCTCGCGCCCCGGCTGACCGTGTATCCCGAGTTCGTCCGCGAGCCCGACCGCTGGCTGCACCCGTCGCTGCGCTTCCCGGTCATGGATCGCAGCGACGCAGAGGGATTGGGTCGCGACGACCCCGGTGCGATCTGGCCCGAGAAGGTGACCGCAGCCGACGTCGTCCTCGACGGTGCCGAGGTCGTGCTCGTCGGTCATCGCTCGACGCAGTGGTACTCGGGTGCCACGCAGCCGCCGCCCACATTGGTCCCGACGCCGGGTCGGTCTCGCGTGAACGGGGCGATCCGAGAGGTGCTCGACGGTGTGCACGCCGGGCAGGAAGTCGGGTTCGAACAGATCGTGACGCTGTTCCGAGCTCGCGGCGCCGAGGTGGCCGCCGTTGCCGAGGTCGCCGACGAACTGCGCCACCAGGCCGTCGGCGACGCCATCACCTGGGTGCACAACCGCAACATCAACTACACCAACGTGTGCACCTTCAAGTGCAAGTTCTGTGGCTTCTCGAAGGGGCCGCTGTCGCTGAACCTGCGTGGCACCCCGTATCTGCTGACACTCGACGACATCGCAGCACGCGCCGCGGAGGCGTGGGAGATGGGCGCCACCGAGGTGACGTTGCAGGGTGGCATCCATCCCGACTTCGACGGCGACTACTACATCGACGTCACCCGCGCCGTGAAGGACGCCGTGCCCGGCATGCACGTCCACGGCTTCACCGCACTCGAGGTCACCGAGGGTGCACGGCGACTGGGCGAGGACCTCGCCACCTATCTGCGCCGGTTGAAGGACGCAGGCCTGGCTTCGCTGCCGGGCACGGCGGCCGAGATCCTCGACGACCACGTCCGCGCCGTCCTGTGCCCCGACAAGATCACCACCGACGAGTGGCTCGACTGTCACGCTGCGGCCCACGAGGTGGGGCTGCGGTCGAACATCACCATCATGTTCGGCTCGATTGAGCACCCCGAGTCGTGGGCGCGTCACATGCTGCGCACCCGCGAGTTGCAGAAGGTCACCGGCGGCTTCACCGAGTTCGTCGGACTGCCCTTCGTGCACATGGCGTCGCCCATCTACCTGCAGCGAAAGTCGAGACGCGGCCCCACGTTCCGCGAGAACCTGTTGATGCACGCCGTGGCACGCATCGCGTACCGGGGACTGATCGACAACATCCAGTTGTCATGGGTGAAGATCGGTGAAGCCGGCGCGGTGCAGCTGCTGCAGGCCGGCTGCAACGACCTCGGCGGCACCTTGATGGACGAGAACATCTCTCGTGCCGCGGGCGCCGCGCACGGGCAGGCGATGACGGAGGAGCGCTTCGCCGGATTGGTGGGGCCGTTGGGTCGACGACTGCAGCAGCGCAGCACGCTCTACGAGCGCATCGACACGGCGAAGTCCGGCGTCGCAGGCTGACCTGGTTCCGGGGAGAGGGCTCGAACCCCTATAAGCGGCACCAAAAACCGCTGTCCTACCATTGAACGACCCCGGAAAGACGCTGCTGAGGCTAGCCGCGAGCAACCGTTTCAGGCCCGGGTTTCGCTGGTGGGGCGCGAACCGGTAGCGTTGCACCGCTATGGGTTCACTGATCAAGAAGCGCCGCAAGCGCATGCGCAAGAAGAAGCACAAGAAGATGCTCCGCCGTACGCGGCACGCGCGCCAGCGCGGCAAGAAGTAAAGCTTCTTCTCCAACTCGCCAGTTCTGGCCAGCCAGTTCTGGCCAATCGAGTACTCGTCACCGACCGCCCGCGTTCAGCGTGGGCGGTCGGTGCGCGTCAGCACCACGGTGGCCTCCGGCAGCGCCGCGGCGAGATCGTGGTGGCCACGCAGGAACCAGGAGGCGCCGCTGCCGGCCAGCACGGGTGATGCGCCTGCCGCTTCGCGGATGCGGTCGCGCCAGCGGACGAGCGCCGGTTCGACCACGAGCGCTGCCGGTTCCAGGTCGTTCGGACCGTCGGACCGGGGCATACCCATGGCGTCCCAGGCACGATATGCGGCGGGTGTACTGACGGACAGCGGCGGGACGACGAGCGTCACGTCGATCGCGATGAACGGGAGCGGGTCGACGACCTCGCCGATTCCCTGCACCCGAGCCCGCCCGCCGACCACGCAGAAGCTCACGTCGGCGCCGAGCCGCGACGCGGCGACCAGATCGGTGAATCCAGCCCAGCGCAGCACTGCTGCGGCATCGGACGACCCCCCACCCAACCCGCCGCCGTGGGGGATGCGCTTGTGCAGGTGGACCGCAGCGTCGCGGCCGACCAGGCGCAGGGCCTTGGCGACGAGGTTGGTGTGGTCGAGCGGCATGCCGTCCGCCTGAGGGCCGTCGGCAGTCAGCCCGACTTCACCCGGGGTGAGGGTGAGCGTGTCGGCCCAGTCGAGCGACACCATCTCGGCGTCGATGAGGTGATAGCCGTCGTCGCGTACGCCGGTGAGTCGCAGCGAGAGCGCCAACTTGGCCGGAGCCAGCAGCGTGACCGGTGATGTCCCGCTCAACGGGTGGACCCCCACGCCGTGGCGAGCGCGCCCCACTCGACGACGTCGAGTTCCTCGGGTCGACGCTGGCTGTCGATGCCAGCCGACTGGAACACGTCGGGAGCAACGACGTCGGCGAGCGAGCGGCGCAGCATCTTGCGCCGCTGGCCGAACGCCGTGCGCACGAGGTGGAACAGATCGGCGGGAGGTGCGTCGACTGCCGGCACAGGACGTCGACGGATGTCGGCGAGTGCGCTCTCGACGTTCGGGCGGGGCACGAACACGCTGGCCGGGACGAGGCCGGCGATGCGGGCCGTGGCCCAGTACGAGATCTTCACCGTCACCGCGCCGAACTGTGGCGTACGCGGCGCAGCGCAGAACCGTTCGGCGGCTTCCTTCTGCACCATGATCAACATCCGCTCGATCTGCGGCACGCCATCGAGCAGGTCGCACACCAGTGGAGTCGCCACGTTGTACGGCAGGTTGGCGACGAGCACCCAGCCGCCGTCGTCGCCGAGCAGTTCGGCCCAATCGAGCCGCATCGCATCGGCCTCGATGACGGTGATGTTCGAGTGGGGCGCGACGATCTCGCGCAGCAGCGGTACCACGCCGCGGTCCACTTCGACGGCGGTGACGTGCGCGCCGGTCTCGGCCAGTGCGAGTGTGAGCGACCCCAGTCCGGCACCGATCTCGACCACCCGGTCGCCGGGGCCGACCTCGGCGAGGCGGGCGATGCGTCGCACGGTGTTGGCGTCGGCCACGAAGTTCTGGCCGAGGTCGCGGCGCGGGGCGAGCCCGCCACGCGAGAGCAGCTCGTTGATGTCGCCGCGGTTGTGCACGGGCTACCAGCTGACGCGCACGGGAACCGGCGCGTCGGCGAGGTCGCCGATGGTGACGTAGATGGCCGTGTTGAGCACGATGTCGCTGCCAGCGGGCAGGGCCATTCCCAGCGTGTTCGTGCACGTGACGGTCTGTCCATTGTCGAGGTTGGTGACGGACAGGGTCGCGCCGTCGGGTGCGAGCATCGTGGTGCACACCGCGCTGGCGTTGGACATGTAGCGGTGGAAGCTCGCATCGGCCAGCACTTCGTTCGCTCCCGGCGGGGGCGGCACGGCGATCTTGACGACGCCGGGCGTGTTGGGGTCGTCGTCGCCGCCGACGAACCCGGGCTGCTCGGGAAGGTAGAGCGTGCTGCTGGGCTCGGTTCCGGCGCCGGCGGCCGGTACGTCCACCCCCGCGGCGCCGACCGTGGGAGAGCCCGAGGTGGCTGCGGAGTCGCGGCTGAGCGCCCACAGGGCGGGCAGCGCGACCAGCGTGAACACACTGGCCAGGACAACGCGACGTCTCTCGAAGGTGTTCATGGTGATGAGTGCGGGCCCATGGTCACCGACGATCTCGAGTCGAGGTGCCCGTCCGCTGGGAAAAGGCTACGGACGCAGGGCGGGGAACGCAAGGCGGGCGTTCGCAGCGGTGGCGTCACGAACGCTCTCCGTGATCTCGCCGCGCAGGTCGGCGAGGAACTGGACGACATGCGTGACGTACGCCGGCTGGTTCGTGCGACCTCGGTGAGGGACGGGTGCGAGGTACGGGCTGTCGGTCTCGGCCAGCATCCGGTCGGCCGGACAGGCCCGTGCTGCTGCCTGCACGTCGGCAGCCGCCTTGAACGTGACGATGCCGCTGAAGCTCAGATACGCGCCGAGGTCGAGGCACGCCGTCGCCTCGTCGGGTCCGCCGGTGAAGCAGTGGAAGATCGTCCGGTCCGGTACACCCTCGGCGCGCAGGACGTCGAACGTGTCGGCCCATGCATCGCGCGTGTGGACGACCAAGGGCAGCTTCCGCTCGTGTGCCAACTGGATCTGCGCAGCGAACGCGGTCCGCTGGGCGTCACGGGGCGAGTGGTCGTAGTAGTAGTCCAGCCCGCACTCGCCGACGGCGACGACCTTCGGATGGTCGAGGAACCCGACGATGGTGTCCACGCCGTGCATCGCCTCGTGGGGGTGCAGCCCAGCCGTCGCCCAGATGTCGTCGTGCGCTTCGGCGACCGCGATGGCCGATGCAGTGGTGGCGGCGTCGCAGCCGACGTCGATCATCGTCGTGACTCCGGCGGCCCTGGCCGCCGCGATGACCTCGTCGGCCGCGACACCACGCGTGTCGTACAGGTGGCAGTGGGTGTCCGTGTAGCCCGTCATGGGTAGCCGGTCACTTGTCGACCGAAAGGCGAGGGAACAGCGGCTCGCCCTTCACCACGGGAAGGCCACCCGGATAGGCGCCCCACGCGGCGGCCTCGGGCAGACGCTGATCGGTCACCTGTCCGCCGAGGCCGATGCGTTCCCAGACCTTCTGCGAAGCGTCGGGCACGGCGGGCGAGGCGAGCACCGCGACGATGCGGAGCGCCTCGAGTGCGTCGCCCATGACGGCGTCGACCGCAGGGCCGGGCTCGGCCTTCCACGGTTCGTTCGCCTCGAGGTGTGCGTTGGTCGCGCGGATGAGGCTCCACGTCGCTTCGAGGGCGCGACTGGGCTGCACTTCGTCCCACGCCCGGGCAGCGTCGGCGTAGGCCTCTGCGGCCACCACGGCGAGCGGGGAGTCGGCGCGCGGTGCCGGGCCGACACCGTCGCACTTCTTGCCGACGACCGTGGCCACACGCGCCAGGAGGTTGCCGAGGTTGTTCGCCAGGTCGCTGTTGAAGCGCGCCGTGAGGCCTTCGTAGGTGAAGTCGCCGTCCTGGCCGTAGGGCGTCTCGGCGAGGACGTAGTAGCGGAACCCGTCGACGCCGATCTCGTCGACGAGATCGAGCGGATTGACCACGTTGCCTGCGGTCTTGCTCATCTTCTCGCCGCCGGACAGCAGCCATCCGCCCACGGCCCAACCGGAGGGCGGCTCGATGCCGGCGCTCATGAGCATCGCCGGCCAGTACACACAGTGGTGGCGAATGATGTCCTTACCGATGACGTGCCGTCCCGGCCACCAGTGCTCGAAGCGTTCCTGGTCGGTGCCGTAGCCGATGGCGGTGATGTAGTTGGCGAGCGCGTCGAACCACACGTAGGCGACATGCTTGGCATCCCAGGGCAGCGGAATGCCCCACTTCAGGGTGGTGCGGCTGACCGAGAAGTCGCGCAGCCCGCCACGGATGAGGCCGAGCGCTTCGTTGCCGCGGAACTCGGGCTTGATCGCGCCGGGGTGTGCGTCGTACCAGTCGAGCAGGCGTTGCTGGTAGCGACTGAGACGGAAGAAGTAGTTCTCCTCCTCGTAGTACTCGACGGGCAGCTTGTGGATGCGGCACAGATCGCCGGGATCCAGCTCGTCGTCGGTGTAGTACTCCTCGCAGGGCACGCAGTACTTGCCGGCGTACACGTCGAGCTCGATGTCGCCGGCGTCGTAACAGCGCTGCAGCAGTTCGGCGACGCCGATCTTGTGACGCTCCTCGGTGGTGCGGATGAAGTCGTCGTTCGAGATGCCGAGCCGCTCCCAGGCCTGCGCGTACAGCGGGGCGATCTCGTCGACGAAGTCCTGTGGCGACTTCCCTGCCGCCTCGGCGTAGTCGGCCACCTTCTGGCCGTGCTCGTCGGTGCCGGTGAGGAAGTGCACCTCGTCACCGAGCAGACGATGCCAGCGGGCCAGCGCGTCGGCGGTGATGGTGCTGTACGCGTGACCGAGGTGCGGTTTGGCGGTGACGTAGTAGATGGGCGTCGTGAGGAAGTAGCGACTCATGGCAGGTCCTTTCGGGGAATGGCGAACAACGGCTGGATCAGGAGCCGGTGCACATTCGACGAGTGAAGGCCTGGGACGTCATGCCGCCAGGATACGCCCCGTCGGGTGGGGGAGGGCAACCGCGTATCGCAGGCGTGCGGGCGAGTTCGGCGGCGCCGTCAGGCCTCGTCGAAGCGGCTGACCAGGCGGCGCAGTTCTTCGCCACCGAACTCGGCGGTGAACCCGTCGACCGTCCAACCGGTGAGCTCGCTGGGCTCGGCGGCCACGGCGCGCGCCGACCGGGGAAGGCTGAACAGTGGTGCCATCTCGCCGAAGACCTCGCCAGGCCTGGCGGTGTGCAGGTGCACTCCGCCACGCGACAGCTCGATGGTGCCGGCATCGACTCGGTAGAGGCGGTTCCCCTCGACGCCCTCGGCGAACAGTTCGTCGCCGGCGGCGCACGTGACCGTCAGGACCGGTGCCAGGTCGCTGGAGTGCTCGGGCGCCATCTCGACCACCTGGTCGGCCAAGGGGAGCAGCCGCTGGTCGTGCGTGCTGACGATGACGGTGCGCCCCCGACGGGTGAGTCCGCGCAGGATGCGCAGCACGGTCTCGACCTGCACGTGGTCGAGGTTCGCCGTTGGTTCGTCGGCGACGATGAGTGGTGGGTCGAGCGCGAGCGCGCGTGCGATGGCGACGCGCTGCATCTGCCCTCCGCTGAGCGAGCCGGGACGATGGTCGGCGCGCTCGGCCAGGCCGACGTCGGCGAGCAACGCCGCCGACCGTGCTTCGGCCTCGTTGCGCCCGACGCCCGCGGCGCGAAGCGGCACCATCACGTTCTCCTGAGCGGTCAGGCTGGGCACCAGGTTGAACGCCTGGAACACCACGCCGACCGAGTTGCGCCGGTAGTCGGTGAGTTGACTCGGCCCGAGTGAGGTGACGTCGACGTCGTCGACCCAGATGTGGCCCGACGTCGGTTGCTGGATACCGGCCAGACACGACAGCAGTGTGGTCTTGCCACACCCCGACGGTCCGAGCAGCAGAGCCAGGGTGCCCGGCTGGACATGGGCCGTGAAACCGTCGAGCGGACGGATGGGGTAGCCGCCGCGGTGGTACTCGACGACGAGTTCGTCGATTCGGACGCCGGTGCTCAGCGCCATCACGGACCCCCGAAGGCGGTTGCGGGGGCGACCTTGCCCGTGCGGCGAACCCCGAACAGCCCCGCCACCGTGCCGACTGCGACGGCGAGCATGGGCAGCAACACCATCGACTCGGTGGAGATGACGACATCCATGGGGAACAACGGTGACAGCAGCAGCGAGAGGCCGACGCCGAGGAGCGAGGCGAGCACCGAGATGATGATCGCCTGCAGGCAGATGCCCGCGCCGATGGCCCGGTTGCTGACGCCGGTGGCCTTGAACACGGCGATGTCGCGGGTGCGTTCGAGGACCGTGAGGTACACGACCGAGGCGACGATGAGCGCTGCCACGAGCCAGAGCAGCAGCTTCACGAAGTCGATCGACTTGACGGGGTTGGTGAGCGGGCGCATCAGGTCGGAGGCCGCGGCGTCGCGGCGGTACGCCGTGTAGGCACCGGGCAGGTCGGGCGCGCCAGTAGCGACGACCATCGACGAGAGAGGTTGGCCGCCGAGCAGCAACCGCTGCGCATCGGCAAGGTTCATGGTGACCGTGGGTGTGCCTGCCAACAGCGAGGCCTTGTCGACCACACCGACCACGGACATCTGCGTACCGGCGATGCGCAGCGAGTCGCCGACGCTCATGCCGAGCGAGCGGGGGACGATGACCCCTTCCGCAGCGATGGACGTGGTGCCGTCGATCACCGAGCGCGGGGCGTCGATCACCGAGCGCGGGGCGCCGATGCCGTCGGGGAGCACACCGAAGACCGTGACGTTGAGGATCTCGTTGTCCGCGCCATCGGGGTTGGTCTCGACCGTGGCGGACCCGTACAGCACGGGTGCGGCCTCGTCGAAGCCGAGGCCCGGACCGGTGAGCAGCGCCACATCCACAGGGGTGAGGAAGCTGCCCGGACTGAACGCCCCGGCCGAGTCGTCGCGGGTGACCCACCAGTCGGCGCCCTGGGCCTCGAGGGTGCGATCGATCTCGACCACGAACGAGTTGCTCAGTCCGCTCATGAGCAGGCTCATGGCGAACACGAGCGCCGTGCCGATGATCGTGATGACGAAGCGCTTGCGACGCCATTGCAGATCACGCAGTGCTGCCCTGAGCATCCACCACCCCCCCCCTCGTGTCCTCGGCCAGGACAGTAGCGGTCGGCGACTCGAGTCGGGCCAACGGAGGCCGCAGGGGTACGTTCGGGCGGATGGTTGCAGTGCAGCGCATGCTCGGCCGGTCGGTGACGGTCCTGTTCGGACACGAGCAGGGCAAGTACCCCGACGGCAACACCGTGGTCGTCCGCGGCGATCACGACAGCGTGGTCATCGACCCCGCCCTGTCGGCGCGCACGGTGCACCCGCCGCTGTCGGTGGGGAGCGTGTTGCTCACCCACGCCCATGAGGACCATGTGGCCGGCATCTCGGCCGTCGACGCTGCGACGGTTCGAGTTCATCCCGCCGATCTGTCCGGTCTCCGCTCGGTGGACGGTCTGATGGAGCTGTACGGTCTGCCTTCGGAGGCGTGGCCGGCGATGACCGCGATGGTCACCGAACGCTTCCACTTCGAAGGGTGGCGCGATGCCGTGCCGATGGCCGACGGCGAGACGCTCGATCTGGGCGGGGTCGCCGTCACGTTGGTCCACGCGCCCGGCCACACCGGTGGACACAGCGTGTACGTCATCGACGGCGATGTGCGAGTGGTCGTCACCGGCGACATCGACCTGTCCACCTTCGGTCCGTACTACGGCGACGCCGTCTCCAGCCTCGATGCGTTCGAGGTCACGCTGGCGACCGTGCGCGACATCGTCGCCGACCACTACGTGACGTTCCACCACAAGGGCGTGATCGACGGTCACGCCGAGTTCGCCGCCCTCGTCGATGCCTACGCCGCCGTGTTCGGCCGGCGCGAGCGGACGTTGCTCGACCTGCTCAGGACGCCGCGCACGTTCGACGAGCTCGTCGCGGACGGCATCGTCTACCGCGCCGGTACCCGACCGCCGGTCTTCGGCGAGTCGGTCGAGCGGCGTTCCATCCAGCAGCACCTCGACCGGGTGATGCGGTCCGGCAGCGTGGAGTTCGACGGCGAAAGGTACCGGTGCAGATGAGCGATGTGACCTACGAGTTCGACCGCGGGACAGCGGTCACCGATGGCGACGGCGTGATCCGCGACGGCTGGGACATCGGCGGCAACGCCAATGGCGGCTACCTGATGGCGCTCGCGGCTCGTGGCCTGCGCGACCTCGCCGGTCGCCCCGACCCGATCACGATGACCGGTCACTATCTGTCGCCGGGACGGCCCGGGCCGGTGCGGATCGACGGCGAGGTCGTGAAGGCGGGCCGCCGGTTCGCGACCGTGGCCGGCCGAATGCATCGCGACGGCGCGCCGATCCTGCAGCTGATCGGCTCGTTCGGGGATCTGTCGCGATCGCTCGGCACCTACGAGCACTTGGCGACTGGGCCGCCCCAGCTACCGCCATGGGAGGACTGCATCCCGCGCAACCCCGATCAGGGCAACGTGCGCGTCGCGATGATGGATCATCTCACTGTGCGCCTGCACCCCGACCACGTCGGCTGGGTCACCGGCGATCCTCGTGGGGTCGCCGAGGTCGCCGGATGGTTCGGTTTCGCCGACGGTCGCCCGGTGGACACGTTGGCGCTGTTGATGGTGTGCGATGCATTCCCGCCGGCCGTGTTCCACCTGGACATGCCGCCCGGCTGGGTGCCCACGTTGGAATACACGGTGCACGTGCGCAGCATTCCCGCGCCGGGTCCGGTGCGCTGTGTGTTCCGCTCGCAGTTCGTGCAGGGCGGGTTCCTGAACGAGGACGGCGAAGTGTGGGACAGCGAGGGCAAGCTCGTCGCCCAGTCGCGCCAGCTCGGCCTCACGCCGCTCGGCTGACGCGCCGAACCGCGCGAACTTGAGTTCCTGGTGAACGGCGCGGTCAGCGGGTGCGGGCGTACTTGATGCCCGTGGCGAAGCCGCCAGCGGCGAGACCGACTGCGCCAACCG
Organism: Acidimicrobiaceae bacterium; assembly: GCA_031413415.1. GTDB lineage: Bacteria > Actinomycetota > Acidimicrobiia > Acidimicrobiales > Ilumatobacteraceae > UBA668. Next base: position 1,699 of record JANOET010000376.1, on the reverse strand, counting down.
CCTGGCTGGTTCGGCGGATGACCGCCTTGGTGCGCTTGCGGAACACCACCACCGGCCACCCCGCATCGGCCGCGAAGCGCTCGAGCTTGGCGTCGGGGTTCACGGCCACCGGATGTCCGACGGCCTGCAACATGGGCAGGTCGCTGGCCGAGTCGCTGTACGCCCAGCAGCGATCGAGATCGAAGTGCTCCAACTCGGAGATCACCTGCATGGCCTCGACCTTGCCGGGGCCGTAGCAGAACGGTCCGTCGAGCTCGCCGCTGTACACACCGTCGTCGATGATGCTGCGCGTGCCGATGCCGGCGGTCATGCCCAGCGCCTTGGCGAGCGGCTCGACCAACTCGATCGGCGACGCCGACACGATGTAGGTGGCGCGTCCGGCCTCGCGGTGCTGCTCGATGAGCCGCATCGATTCGGGGCGTACCCGTTCCATCAGCTTCGGCACGATGTCGGCGTTGAGGGCGACCAGATCGTCGACGCGCACACCCTTCACCGCGCCGAGGATGCGGTCGCGCACGCCGATGGACGTTTCGTCGGACGCGCCGGCGAATGCGAACGTCAACGCACTGAGTGCATCGCGCACGAACTGGTGGGTCGGCACGAGCTTGCCTCTCCAGGCGGCAATGCCGAGCACGAACGCGCTCGAGCCGCTGATGAGCGTGCGGTCGAGGTCGAAGAAGGCGGCACTCGGAGCGAAGGAGGGGTGGTTTTCACGCATCGGCGGAGCGAGGAATGGTGAGAGCGAGGTCGTACACCCGACGCTTGGCTGCGCCGGTCGCGGACATCACCGTAGCGATCGCGGTGCGCCGATCGGCGCCGCCCCCCAGTGCGGTTCGCAGTGCGGTCACGATCTGTTCATCCGTCGCTGCGGCTGCGGCCGGGGCTCCTTCCACCACCAGGACGTATTCGCCTCTGGGTGCCACCTCGGCGAGGTGTGTGGCGGCGTCGGCCAGCGAGCCTCGCCACACCTCTTCGTGCAGCTTCGTCAGCTCGCGGGCCAGCGCGATTCGGCGTTCGGGTCCGCAGGCGACGACCAGGTCGGCGACGGTGCGCGCGACTCGGTGTGGCGCTTCGTACAGCACACTCGTCCGTCGCTCGGCCGCGATCTCGGCAATGCGCTCGTCTCGTTCCCGGCCGCTGCGCGGGATGAACCCCTCGAACACGAACCGCGTGGTGTCGAAACCGCTGACGACGATCGCCATCACCAGGGCGGCGGGGCCGGGGACGGCCGTGACCGAGTGGCCGGCGTCGATGGCTGCGGCGACGAGCCGCATGCCTGGGTCGCTGATGCCGGGGGTGCCAGCGTCGGTGACGACACCCACGTCATGCCCGGCGCCGAGCACGCCGAGCACGTCGTCGATGCGCTGTAGCTCGCGATGCTCGTCGGCCACCGCGAGACGCACACCGCTGATCCCGGCGTGCGACAGCAGCTTGCCGCTGTGGCGGGTGTCCTCGCAGCAGATGAGCGCGCAGGCCCTGAGCGCCTCGACCGCACGGGGCGACAGGTCGCCGAGGTTGCCGATGGGGGTGCTGACGAGCACCAGCCGACCTGTCACTCGCGGAGCTCCACGACATCGCCGAGTTGGAGCCCCCACCGATCGAACTTCCCGGCCTCGGCTTCGACGACGCGTGATGCCTTGCGGACGAACGTACCGATGCGGTTGGGAGGAAGATGCGACACGTGGATGACCACCCCGTC
>JANOET010000375.1:0-2018 GCA_031413415.1 Acidimicrobiaceae bacterium | reverse complement strand
GCGGTGCACGCTGCGGTCACCTACGTCGGGGGCATGACCGATCGCTTCGCCTGCCGCCAGGCCATATCGCTGCTCGACTGGCCGCTCGATCAACTGCCGAAAGGCATCGACACCCCGGTGTGAAAACGACGAAGGCCCGGTCCGCGAGGACCGGGCCTTCGAGCAGAACTGGAGTCGTCAGGCGACGGGCTCGATGTCGATGACTCGACGGCCCTTGCGCTGACCGAACTTCACCTGACCGTCGGTGAGGGCGAACAGCGTGTCGTCGCCACCCTTGCCGACGTTGCGGCCGGGGTGGAACGTGGTGCCACGCTGACGGATGAGGATGGCGCCGGCGGTGACGGTGGAACCGCCGAATGCCTTCACGCCGAGGCGCTGTGCGTTGCTGTCGCGGCCGTTACGAGTAGAGCCGCCGCCCTTGGTCTTCGACATGGTGGGTCAGCCCTTCTTGATGGAGGTGATTTCGATGACGTGGTACTTCTGACGGTGACCGTAACGGCGACGCTGGTTGGTGCGCCGCTTGTAGGTGAAACCATCGATCTTGGGACCCTGGGCCCAGCCCACCACCTTGGCGGTGACGGTGGCGCCCTTCAGCTGATCGGGCGTGGCGAGCACATTGTCGCCGTCGACCAGGAGGACAGGGGTGAGGGAAACTTCGGAGCCCTGCTCGGCATCGAGCAATTCGACGTGGACCTGTTGGCCCTCGGCGACGCGAGCTTGTTTCCCACCGGAAGCGATCACTGCATACATAGCCCTGCAAGCCTAGCGGTGCGCGTTGTGCGGTTCCCACCCCGAATCAGGGCAATTCAGGCCTGTCGAGCCCGTCAGTCGAGCATGGCGTGATCGATGACCAGGCCGCGGCCTTCGCAGTTCGGGCACTGGTCGGCGAAGTTCACCAGCAGGCCCTCCCCGATGCGCTTTCGCGTCATCTCGACCAGGCCGAGCTCGGTGATGTCGAACACCTGCGTGCGGGTCTTGTCGCGTGCCAGGGCGCTGCGGAACGAGTCGACCACCTTGCGCCGGTTGTCCTTGATCTCCATGTCGATGAAGTCGATGACGACGATGCCGCCGATGTCGCGAAGGCGGAGCTGTTTGGCGACCTCGTCGGCCGCCTCGAGGTTGTTGCGGTAGACGGTCTCCTCGAGGTTCGAGGTGCCGACGTTCTTGCCGGTGTTGACGTCGATGACCGTCAGGGCTTCGGTGTGCTCGATGATCAGCGAACCGCCGCTCGGCAGCCAGACCTTTCGGTCGAGCGCCTTGTGCAGCTGTTCGTGGATGTGGAACCGCTCGTACATCGGCAGACCCTCTTCGGCCGCGTCGTAGAACTCGACGCGGTCGGCCAGCTCGGGGTTGAACGCCGACACATAGTCCTTGACGTCGTCGTGCAGACGCTGGTCGTCGATGACGACGCCGCGGTACTCGGCGTTGAACTCCTCCCGAATGACACGCACGGCGAGCTCGGGCTCGCGGTACAGCAGGGCGGGACCCTGGGTCTTCTTCGCCTTTTGCTCGATCGCGTTCCACTGGTCGAGCAGTCGGATCATGTCGGCGCGCAGTTCGTGTTCGGTGGCGTGCTCGGCCGCGGTCCGCACGATGAGGCCGTGCTCGGCCGGCTTGACCCGATCGAGGATGTTGCGCAGGCGCTTGCGGACGTCGTCGGGCAGCCGCTTGGAGATGCCGTACGTCTTCGAGTGCGGGATGAGCACCACGAACCGGCCGGGCAGCGACACCTCTTGCGTCAGGCGGGCACCCTTGGCTCCGATGGGACTCTTGGTGACCTGACACACGATGAGCTGCTTGGCGCGCAGCATCTGCTCGATGCGCGGCTCCTTGTTCTTCTCGACGATGTCCTCGGCGTCGTACTGCACGTCGCCGCGATACAGCACTGCGTTCTTCGGTGTGCCGATGTCGACGAACGCCGCTTCCATGCCGGGCAGCACGACGCCGAGGACATCGTCGAGAAGAACAAGGAGCCGCGCATCGAGCAGATGCTGCGCGCCAAGCAGCTCATCGTGTGT
>JANOET010000374.1:0-3759 GCA_031413415.1 Acidimicrobiaceae bacterium | reverse complement strand
GGTGCGCTCGGCGCGCCGCCTCGTCGATCTCGGCGACCACGACGGAGCCGCACGCATGATCGGCGATGTCGCCGTCAACGAGTTGGCGCTCTCGTCCTGGGTCCACGTACTGCTGGACCGACACTCCGCCGCCGAGGTTCGACACTGGCTGAGCGCTCAGTCCCCGCCCAGCTGCCCGCACGCCCAACTGGTCCGCTCGCTCGCCGAGGCAACGCTGGTCGCCGATCCTGCGACCGCGGTACAGCACGTGCGCAGTGCGGTGGCCGTCGCGTCCGAGCAGCGCATGGTCGGGGTCGTGGCCGATGCGCCTGCGGCCATGTGGGGGCGCGAGGAAATCGGGCGTCTCGACCTGCCGCTCCTGAACGACGCCCGCCGCCGCCTCAGCGAAGGTGTGCGGCTGGCCGAAGGCCTCCGGTTCTCCCCGCGCGAAATCGAGTTGTTGCGCCTCATGGCGCGGGCAGCCTCCGCTGCCGAGGTCGCCGAACGGCTCTACCTGTCGGTCAATACTGTCAAGTGGCACAAGGCGAACATCTATCGCAAGCTCGGCGTGCGCGGCAGCCGCCACGCGGTCGACCGGGCACGAGCGCTCGGAGTCATTCCCAGCGACGGTCCCACCGTCTGACACTCACGTGTCAACCGAAGTATGCCGGACACCCACACGTCGAACTCCCGCTGATGTGCCCCGGTCCCCCTGCCGCGGGATGCTTGAGTCGATCACAGCCCTTTGGAGCTGAAACGACGCCCATAACCACGAGCCGAAAGGCTTCGCAGAGCACTGCACTGCCGGCGAACTGTGGTGCCCACGACCGGCCAGAGGCTGCCTGATAGTCCTCCCAGCCTCGGGGCACGCGCCATCAAAGTGCCCGTAAGAGATGTGGCAAGGGACGTCCGCCGACGCATCATGCGCCTGCAGCACACTGGGCAAGTTCATCCCTTCGACCAGGGGCGTAACCGATCCGGCCGTTTCACGTAACCGGCTGGCTAACCAGCCCTTGCGTACTCTGGACTTCAGAGTTTCGCGCCGCCCCCAGAGGGGCGGGGGGCGGTGCAGAACCCGCCGCGAAACTGTCGCGGAGGAGCAAACGCCGCCCGGTTTGTACGAACTGGCAGGCTAGTTGCCGTTTCGGGCGGTCGAACCGTTCAGTTCGTGCGAACTGAAGTCGTCGCCGATTTCCGGGCGCGGCGGTGCCGTCCTCGTGGGGCGTTGCCAGTCGGTGAGCTCATGTAGCTTCGCCGGGACCGAACAGCAAAGGGGCGAACATGGACGAGACGATCGCCGTCGACTACTTGATCATCGGGGCAGGTGCGGTCGGGATGGCCTTCGCCGACACACTGCTCTCCGAGACGGACGCGACCATTGCCCTGGTCGACCGCCGTCACCGGCCCGGCGGCCACTGGAACGACGCGTACCCGTTCGTGCGGCTCCATCAGCCGGCGAGCTTCTACGGGGTGAGTTCGCGCACCCTCGGCACGGGGGCGAGGGACGAGGTCGGCCACAACCGCGGGATGTTCGAACTTGCGTCGGGCCAGGAGGTCCTCAGCCACTTCGATCTGACGATGCAGCAGCGATTCCTGCCGTCGGGTCGGGTGCGCTGGTTCCCGATGAGTGATGTCGGCAACGACGGCTCGATCCGGTCATTGATGTCCGGCACCCGCACCGAGGTCAACGCTCGCAAGATCGTCGACGCAACCCATTCCCAGATGCAGATCCCGTCGGTGAACCCGCCGGCCTACATCGTCGATCCGGGCGTCACCTGTGTGCCGCCCAACGACCTCCCCCGCCGCAGCGCCGGCCACGACCAGTACGTCGTCGTCGGCGCAGGCAAGACCGCGATGGATACATGCATCTGGCTGCTCGACAACGGCACCCCACCCGAGCACATTCGCTGGATCATGCCTCGTGACTCCTGGCTGCTCGACCGTCGGAACTACCAACCGGGCGAGGAGTACTTCGCCAAGGCCTGCAAAGGCCTCGCCGACCAGGTCGAAGCCGTCGCGCTCGCCGACAGCGTCGAGGAGATCCTGCTGAACCTCGAAGAGCGCGAGTTCATGGTCCGCATCGATCCGTCCATCACTCCCGAGGCCTACCACTGCGCCGTCATCAGCCCGGGCGAACTCGAACAACTGCGATCGATCACCGACATCGTTCGCCTGGGTCGCGTCATCCGCCTGTCGGCCGACGAGATCACGCTCGAACACGGCACGGTCGCGACCGGCTCCGACCCGCTGTACATCGACTGTTCGTCGCAGGGCATCCCCCGACGACCGTCGACGCCGATCTTCGATGGCGATCGCATCACTCCCCAGTGGATCCGTACCTGCCAGCCGACGTTCAGCGCTGCCTTCGCCGGTCATGTCGAGGCGGCATACGACGACGACGCAGTGAAGAACGAACTCTGCGTGCCGATCGAGCCTCCCGAAGTCCCACTCGACTACGTCCGCATGCTCCAATCGGAACTCGCCACCCGCACCACCTGGGACCGCCATCCCGAGATCCGCACCTGGTTGGAGACCTGCCGGCTCGATCCGTTCTCCTCGGTCGCGAAGACCCAGATCGGCGTGAACACCGAAGCCACCGAGCACCTCGGCCGATACCTGGCGAACTACGGCCGAGCCGTGAAGAAGCTCGACACTCTCCTCGGCCCCCTCTGAAGTGGGGCGCGGGATGTCAGGTCAGCTCTTCGACGAACCGCCGATGATCGACCGATCGCTGCTCGAACTCTCCGATGATCTGTTTCGGGCGGCGTTCGCCACGCAGAAATGCGAGCGGGTCTTGCTGGTCGCCCACGTAACCCAGCGCAAACGCTCCCTCTTGGTAGCCCATCATCTTCAGCAAATCGTCGTCTAACGTCAGTGCAACGTCACGCGGGCAGGCCAGGTATTGGTTCTCTTCCTGGCGGACCCAGCCAATGGAGTAGGTGATGTTCACACCCTTGCGGTAGCCGTCGCTGGTGTTCGCACCACCACCGTGAAAGACCTTGCCGTCGTAGAACAGCACGCTGCCACGACGCATCTCCACCGGCGCGCCGGGCAACGCAAGGCCCACGTCGTCGCTGACCTTCGAACTCCCGGGAACAACATGTGTTCCGCCGTTGTCCGCCGTGAAGTCTGTGAGTGCCCACATGGTGTTGCACTGGACGTGGTAGTCAGCCGGAAACGGAAAGAAGTCGAAGGCCATCTGGTCGCGATGGAGCTTTTGCTGTGTCTCCCCTGGTGCAATCGAGATGATTTGAGTGAGGTGCAGCTGCACCGAAGTGGCATGGTCGAGAAACAAGCGAACAGCGCCTACCACCAAGGGATTCATGACGAGTTGGCGGGCCGTGGGGCATCTCGCCACGAGCATTCCAGTGCGGCGTGTGTGGCGACCGTCATATTCGTCACGACCCACGTTCGACTCCTCGATGAAAGGATGCGATTCGGCGTCGAGCCGATCCATCATCGCCGAATCGGCCAGGTCATCCACGATGGCGTACCCCCACCGCCCGAGATGAGCGGCGACCTCCTCGGCACTGACCGTGGGGGGCAGGTGGTTGAGGAAACCGGTACCTGGGCTCATCGATACGACCCTAGATCGACGTGTCAACGCTGTCGATATCGGCTGTCGCCTGCGCTGGTCGAGAGTGCGAGCCGACTGGGAACTCCCAACCGTCTCGACAACTCACGAGCCGAGGGCGGCGACCACGTTGGCAGTGATCTGTTCGACGTTCTGGTCGGTGCCGAGGCCATAGCACCAATTGGCTGAGCCAGCGTTGAACACCG
>JANOET010000373.1:0-9894 GCA_031413415.1 Acidimicrobiaceae bacterium | reverse complement strand
AGGTCGACCCACGACATCGCCCCCATGTAGGCGGCGCTGATGGCGTCGATGGGTGCGACGAGTTCCGCCTCGTCGGTGGTGCGGGACACCCCATCGCTGGTGATCCGGTACGCGCCGTCGTTGTCGGGATACCACGGGTCGGTGACGGCGATGGTGACGGCCTCGCCGCGTCCGTAGGCGCGTGCGGTGAGCGCTGCCTCGACCTGCAGGATGCGCAGCCACTGTTCGTCCCAGCGATGCTTCACCTCGTAGGCCCGCATGTCGGGAATCGCCAGGCGGATCACGTCGTCGAGGGGTCGGTTCCGGACCTCGAGGCTGCGGAGGAGGCTGATGTTGACGAGGTACTCCCACAGCGCCAACTCGACCGACGGCGACTCACCAACCAGTTCGTGGAGCTCGCCCTTCCCGCCGTTGTCCGCGAACGAGAGATCGGTCCACCCGAGCGAGTACAGCACGTAGCCGTCATCGATGCCGTCGGGTGTGGAGTGGACGGCCACGAACGTCGCCTTCGAGCCCTCCGTGGCCTCGTGGAGCGCACGCTTCCACAGGAATTCCGGCCTCGAGATGGTGCCCGCCCGGGTGCACGCGCGCCGATAGATCTCGGGCACGACGGTGTGGAACTGCTCGACGTCGAGCAGTCGAATCGAACCAGTGGCGGCACCGCGCACCGAGCTGATGCGTGAAGGATGGACGAGCGCGCTCACGGCCTCGCCGGCGAGACCGAACCCGAACCGTCCGTAGATGGCGGCCTCGCTGGCGCGCAGGCTGGCGAGCACCTTGCCATCGGCTCGTTCATCGTCGAGCAGCCGGCGCATCATGCGCGAGAGCACGCCGCGACGGGTGTGTGTCGGGAGGACCCCCACCCGGGTGACCCCCGCAGTTGGCAACCACGCGCCGCCCGGCACGAGGGTGTCGAAGTGGAACGCGCCCGCGTGTCCGACGCAGGTGGTGCCGTCCCACGCGCCGATGGCCAGATGGTCGACGTCCCACCCCGAACGCCACTTCTCCCATTCCTCGTCGCTGACTCGCGGACTGAGAAGGGCCATGCGCATCGCGTTGGCCGCGGCGCGCAGTTCAGGCGGCTCGGCGGGACGAACGACGAGTTCCATCAGCGGTCTCGCAGCGGGTTGATGACCTGTTCGACGAAACGCAGCACGGGCTCGGTGGAGAGTGGGTTGCCGAAGTCCATGACGAAGTGGGTGATGCCGAGCGACGCCCGGTGGCGCAGCGTGTCGAGCAACTGCTCGGAGTCGGTGTCGGACTCCGGCAGTGGGGTCTCGACGGTGTTGGTGATCTCGATGTCGTCGGGGTTGCGCCCGGCCTTGTCGGCCGAGGCTCGCACGATGCCGAGGCGTCGGTTCCAGTCGTCGTCACCGCGGTACCAACCGTTCCACAGGTCGGCGAGACGGCCCACCATCGGCAGACCGATCTGCTCGCCCGACGCACCGATGCACACTCGCGGCACGGGGTCGGGCAGCGGCGGGGCCGACGCGCCGTCGATCGAGAAGTAACGGCCCTCGAACGAAGGCTCGTCCTGCGTCCACATCAGCCGGCAGATGGTGATGACCTCCTCCAATTGGGCGAACCGCACCGACGGCTTCGGGAAGTCGTACCCGTAGGCGCGGTACTCGTCCTCCCGCCATCCGGCACCGATGCCCAGGATGAACCGGCCGCCCGACAGCGTCTGCAACGTGGCGGCCATCTTCGCCGTCAGCGCGGGAGGGCGGTATCCGTGGCCGAGCACGTGGTGACACAACTCGACGTTCGGGTGGCGGGCGGCCAGCCAGGTGAGCGTGGTCCACGATTCGAGGAACGGGTCGGTCTTGGCGTCGAACCCGTAGAAGTGATCGGCGATCCACACCGAGTCGAAGTGAGGGAGTGCCGTGGGCAGGATGTGTTGGTCCTGGAACACCACGATGGGCTTGTGGTCGCTCCAGCGATTCCCGATGACGGGGGAGAGCCAACCGAACTTGATGTCGTGCGTCACCGACTCAGTGTTGCACCCTCAGGTCGATTCGATGGCGGCCTTTGCCCGATCCAGCGTGGACTGCATGCCCTTGGTCATCATCGCTCGCCGCCGGAGGACCGTCTCGTAGAGGAAGCCCTGGAACCCCTTCGGCGCGTACGAGAACCGTTCGGTGACTCGTGTGCCGTCGCCCTCGGCGGCGAACTCGTAGCGCCACGTGGTGTACTGCTCGGCGACGAACTCGAACACAGCGCCCGGCTCGCATGCCGTGACCGTCGAGGTGGTGGTCCAGCGCTTCACTTCGCGCCCGGCGAACTTCGCCACGTTGTCGCCCTCGAACGATGCACCGATCGCCGGACCGGTTGCTCCGCCCACCCAGCGACCGGCGATGCACTCGGGACTCCACTCGCCCATGCGGGTGACGTCGGCCAGCGCCGCCCACACCTGGTCGGGTGATCGCTCGACGAAGACGGATGCGCTGCCGGTGCTGAGGTCGCTCATGAGGCGGCAGCGTACGTCGGCTGCGGCACGTGGCGGGCACAGGATCGGCTGGAAGGGCTCGACGTCCTGCCCTGATCGTTGGTTCGCAGGACATGCTGTCGGAAACATGTCAGGGGTGACGGTCGCAGTTTGGGTGCCGGAGTACCATTTCGGCCGTGCCCCGCCCTCTCCCTGCACCGCCGGCCGAAGTGCCGAAGTGGACGTTCCTCACGAACCACGCCCACGTGCTGGTGTGCATTGCGCAGGACCCCGAGGTGCGCCTGGCCGAGATCGCCCGCCGCGTCGGCATTGGCGAACGCGCAGTCCATGCCATCGTCCAGGATCTCGTCGATGCGAGCTACGTGCTGAAGACCAAGCAGGGTCGGCACAACGTCTATGCGGTGCGTCTCGACAAGCAGTTACGCCACCCGCTCGAGGCCGCGCATCGTCTCACCGAGGTGCTCGGGCCGCTCACGAAGGTGTGACGGCCAGGTCGCGGTCGGCGCTCGCCTAGCGTGGCGGAATGCGCCTCACGCCGACCGACCGCGACCGGTTGCTCATCTTCACCGCGGCCGAACTCGCTCGTGCCCGCCGCGCCCGAGGGCTGTTGCTGAACGTGCCCGAAGCCACTGCGCTCATCGCCGACACCGTCTGCGAGGCGGCGCGCGACGGCGCCCGGCTGATGGAAGCAGCGGCGCTCGGCGCGAGCGTGCTGACCGCAGCAGACGTGCTGCCGGGAGTGCCCGACATCGTGCGCGAGGTGAAGGTCGAGGCCAATTTCGACGACGGCACTCGACTGGTCGTCGTCCGCGACCCGTTCGGTGAGGGCGCCGGCCTCGGCCCCGACGGCCCAGGTGCCGTGCTCGCTGCGGAACGCGACCCTGTCGCCCCACCCGACCTGGTGCACGTCAGCGTCACCAACACCTCCGACGTCCCCGTCAGCATCACTTCGCACTTCCACTTCTTCGAGGTCAACCCGCGGCTGTCGTTCGACCGTCAAGCCGCGTACGGCATGCATTTGGCCATTCCCGCCGGGGCGGCGCTGCGCTTCGAGCCCGGCAACCCGGTGCTGGCGCCGCTCGTGCCCATCCGCGGTGCCCGCATCGCCATCGGTTTTGCCGGGCTGGTGGACGGGCCACTCGATGCGCCCGGGGCGAAAGAGGATGCACTCGCTCGCGCTGCCGCACAGGGCTACCTGGGGGCGGCGACATGACCGGGCACACCCACGGCGAGTTCGAACACCATCACGAGCGCGGCGACGTTCCCCACAGCCACACCCATCCCGACGAGATCCTGCCCGACGACTACGCGGCCATCCACGGCCCCACCGTGGGCGACCGCGTGCGGCTGGGCGACACCGGGTTGGTCATCCAGATCGAGTACGACGCCCAGGAGCGCGGCAACGAGTTCCTCGCCGGCTTCGGCAAGACCGCCCGCGACGGCCTGTTGCTGAAGGCCGCCGCGGTGAAGGAGACGTGCGACATCGTCATCTCGAACGTCGTCGTCATCGACGCGACCTGCCGCATCGGCAAGGTGAGCATCGGCATCCGTGAAGGCCGCATCTGCGGCGTCGGTCGGGCTGGCAACCCCGATGTGCAGGACGACGTCGACATCGTGGTCGGCACGGGCACCACCATCATCAGCGGCGAGGGTCTCATCGCGACCGCCGGTGCAATCGACACGCACGTGCACTTGCTGTCGCCGCGCATCATGGAGGCATCGCTCGCTTCGGGCGTCACCACCATCATCGGTCAGGAGTTCGGGCCGGTGTGGGGCGTGGGAGTGAACTCGCCGTGGGCGTTGCGCCACGCGTTCAACAGCTTCGACCAGTGGCCGGTGAACATCGGGTTCCTCGGTCGTGGCTCGTCGAGCGACGAGGCACCGCTCATCGAAGCGCTCGTCGAGGGCGGTGCGGCAGGGTTCAAGGTGCACGAGGACATGGGCGCGCACACCCGGGCACTCGACACTGCGCTGAACGTCGCCGAGCGGTTCGATGTGCAGGTGGCCCTGCACACCGACGGCTTGAACGAATGTCTCAGCGTGGAGGACACGCTCGCGGTGCTCGCCGGACGCACCATCCACGCCTTCCACATCGAGGGTTGCGGAGGCGGGCACGTCCCGAACGTGCTCAAGCTCGCGGGCGTCGCCAATGTCATTGGATCGAGCACCAACCCCACGTTGCCGTTCGGGCGCGACGCCCTCGACGAGCACTACGAGATGATCTTCTCGGCCCACGGCTTGAACCATCACTCGCACAGCGATCATCACATGGTGAAGGACCGCATTCGCGGCGGCACCATGGGCGCCGAAGGAGTGCTGCACGACCTGGGCGTCATCGGCATCACGTCCAGCGACGCCCAGGGCATGGGCCGTGCCGGCGAGACGGTGCGGCGCACGTTCCAGCTCGCCTCGAAGAACAAGCGCGATCTCGGTCATGGCGCGACGAAGCACGACAACGACCGGGTCCGCCAGTACATGGCCAAGCTCACCATCAACCCGGCGATCGCCCATGGGTTGAGCCACGAGATCGGCTCGCTCGACGTCGGCAAGCTGGCCGACATCGTGCTCTGGCGTCCGGATCACTTCGGCGCCAAACCCCAGCTGGTGTTGAAGAGTGGGTTCCCCGCCTACGGGGTCACCGGCGATCCCAACGCCACCACCGACTCGTGCGAGCCGCTCGTACTCGGGCCACAGTTCGGCTCGTTCGGCGCCACGGCGGCCGATCTGTCCGTGGCGTTCGTCAGTCAGGCGGCAGTCGATGCCGGAGACGATCACATGACGACGCGGCGTCGTCGCGTCGCGGTGAAGGGCACTCGCAACATCGGTCCGGCCGACATGGTGCTCAACGATCGACTCGGCAACGTCGATGTCGACCCGGCCACCGGCATGGTGACGCTCGACGGGCAGACCGTGTACTCCGAACCGTCCGACAGCGTGCCGCTGAGCCGCCTGTACTTCCTGTAGACCGCAACCTTCGATCGCCGAGGACCACCGATGACCACGCCCCGCCTTGCCGGATTCTCGATGCCGCCCGAATGGGCGCCGCACGAACGGACCTGGATGGAGTTCCCGTCGAAGAACATCGCTTTCACCGTGGAGGACGGCTGGCTCGACCATTGCCGTGGGGTGTGGGCCAGCGTCGCCAACACGATCGCCCGCTTCGAGCCGGTGAGCATGGTGTGCAACCTGGGTGAGTCGTCGATCGCCCGCGACCTGCTCGACCCGTCAATCGAGCTGCACGAGACGCCCACCGGCGATGCATGGTGTCGCGACAGCGGCCCCACGTTCCTCACCCACCCCGACGGACGGCTCGGCGCCACCCACTGGACGTTCAACGCGTGGGGTGACCGCGGCTTCTCGGACCCCACCGACGAGCGTCACGTCGGCGCCTTCATCGCCGGAATCGCCGGGGCCGAGTTGTTCAGCAGCTCGATGGTGAACGAGGGCGGCGGCATCCACGTCGATGGTGCCGGCACGGTCATCTGCACCGAGACCGTGCAGCTCGACGAGCGCCGCAACCCGACGTGGAACGCGGAGGGCGTCGAGACCGAACTGAAGTCGTTCCTCGGTGTGAGCAACGTCATCTGGGTGCCGCAGGGTCTGAGCGCCGACTACAGCGGCTTCGGCACCAACGGCCACATCGACATCGTATGCACGTTCGCCGCACCCGGCGTGCTGCTCGTGCACGTCCAGCAGAACCCCGAACACCCCGACCACGAGATCGGCATCGAGTACCTGCGCATCTTGCGTGGGGCCCGCGACGCGAACGGCCATCCGCTCGAGATCGTCGAAGTCCCGGCGCCGGCCACGCTGGAGAACGAGGATGGCTTCGTCGATTGGGGCTACATGAACCACTACGTCTGCAACGACGCCGTCATCCTGTGCACGTTCGACGACCCCAACGACCAGGTGGCCATCGACATCCTGGCCACGGTGTACCCCGGTCGCGAGATCGTTCCCCACGATGCTCGCGACATCTTCAAGTGCGGTGGTGGCATCCATTGCATCACCCAGCAACAACCGAAAGTCGGACATCGATGACGACTCCCAACAAGCACGGTGACGACGGCGAGTGGACGCCTGCGTTCAGCGAGCCCGGCGAGATCTTCACACCCGAAGGACAGATCAAGCAGGCCGGGGCCTTCGCCCGCGGGCTGATCAACCATGACCCGCGGGTGAAGCCCTACCGCCACGAGATGTGGCGAACGGCCTTCGCGATCATCGGCATCGGCATCGCCCTGATCGTCGTGATCGGCGTCGTCACCGCCATCTTCTGAGGCGCTGCTCCCATACCTCGGGCGGGAAGTGGAGGATCGTCCGGCAAGATGGTCGGCCTGTGAGCAGCATCGTGGTGTCCGAACTCGAGTACGCGCCACCGGGCGCCGACTCGCTCTTCTTCGACGTCAGCTTCGGTGTCGCGCCAGGCGAGCACGCCGCGCTGGTGGGCGCGAACGGCGTGGGCAAGAGCACCATCCTGCGCATCCTGTCGGGCGAGTACCAGGCCGACGAGGGCGAGTTCGCACTCGGCGGCTCGGTGCTCACCATGACCCAGGACGTGGGCATGTCGCGTCCCACCGACACGCTGCGCGAGATGCTCGTCGAGGTCGCTCCACCGGCGTTGCGCGATGCCGGCCGGGCGATGATCTCGGCCGAGAAGGCCATGCTCGACGGCACCGACGCCAATGCCAACGAGAACGGCATGTTGTTCGCCGAGGCGATCACCCACTGGGGCGACATGGGTGGCTACGAGCTCGAGTCGCAGTGGGCCGCTGCAGCACGACGCAGCGTGAAGACAGAGGTCACCGACTTCTCCACGCGCCTGGTCAGCGAGCTGTCCGGCGGCGAGCGGAAGCGCCTGGTGCTCGATCTGCTGCTGAACAGCGGTGCCGACGTGCTGCTGCTCGACGAGCCCGACAACTACCTCGACATCCCCAACCGGGTGTGGCTGGAAGCGCAGATCAAGGCCTGCAAGAGCACCATCCTCATGGTCAGCCACGACCGCACCCTGCTCGAGCGGGTGGCCACGAAGATCGTCGTCATCGAGGGCTCGGGTTGCTGGGTGCACGGCGGTTCGTACGCCACCTTCCCCGAGGCTCGCCAGAAGCGACAGGAACTGCTCGGCGACGCGCTGAAGCGGTGGAACGACGAAGAGCGCCGCCTGTTCCACCACATGAAGATCATGAAGCAGCGCGCCGCGCAGAACTTCAAGAACGCCACGAAGGCCAACGCGGCCGAGACACGGTGGGAGAAGTTCGTCGCCATCGGACCGCCGCCGCCACCCGTGCCCGATCAGCAGATCTACGTGTCGCTGCGCGGCGCCGACTCGGCACGCCGTGTCGTGAAGCTGGAACAGGTGAGCATCGGCGATCTGTTCTTCCCGTTCAGCGACGAGGTGCACTTCGGTGAGCGCCTCGGTCTCATCGGCCCCAACGGCACCGGCAAGAGCCACCTGCTCGGCGCGCTCGCGGGCACGCTCGACGAACGCGGCGGTCAGGCCGAACTGACCGGCACCATCCAGTTCGGGCCGCGCACCAGCATCGGCATGTTCACGCAGGTGAACGACCGTCCCGACTTCCACGGCAAACAGTGTCTCGACATCGTTCGCCAGCGAGTGTTCGACGACGAGAAGAGCATGAAGGCGCTCGCCCGCTACGGGCTGGTGAACAACTTTCGACAAGAGTTCCAGACCTTGTCGGGCGGCCAGAAGGCGCGACTCGAGATCCTCTGCCTCGAGCTCGAGGGTCACAACGTGCTGCTGCTCGACGAGCCCACCGACAACCTCGACATCGAGTCGTCCGAGTCGCTCGAACTGGCACTCGACGGCTTCCAGGGCACGGTCGTCGCCGTCAGTCACGATCGCACGTTCCTGGCCCGGTTCGACCGGTTCGTCATGATCAACGACGACGGCGAGGTGTACTCGCTGCCCGACTACGAGACCGCGATGATCGCACTCGCCGACCCTGCACACCTCCAGAACGTGCGCCTCGCCAAACCCCTCACCTGAACCGCGCCGCTACCGCCAGCGCGCCGCCACGGCCTCGACGAGCTCGAGTTGCGGGCCGACCTCGGGTCCGGCGCCGGGACGACTCGTGCGCACGCGTTCGAGCGCATCGTCGACCGTCATGCCCTGACGTACCAGGATGCACGCCGCAATGGTGCCAGTCCTGCCGATGCCGGCAGCGCAGTGCATGAGCAGGTGCTCGCCGCGAGCCAGGCGGGCGAGTAGGTCGTCGAGGAGCGGCTCGGTCCGCTCGAACGTCGGTGCGTTCAGGTCGTGGATGGGGAACCACACCGCGTCGTGGCCGACGTGCTCGTGCAACCAGCGGGCGTAGTGCGGCCAATGGCCGGCGACTTCGCGTTCTTCCACGAAACACACCACGGTGGTGGCGCCGCACTTCGTCATCGCGGCGTCGACGTCGGGGGCGATGGCGTGCTTGCCACACAGCGACAGGCCGCCGCAGCCGACGGGCAGTGGCACCGTGTCGATGCCGCCGTCCTTGCTTCGCCCCAGCCACTCCATCGGACGGAACGTAGCGGAATTCGACCGTTTTCCTGCGCGTTAGGGTCTGCCTGTGGCGTCGCGGACAGGGCTGCTCGGAGTGCTCGGTCGTGCACTGTCGCGACGCGCCCCCGGCACCGGGTGGCCGTGCACCTCGGGCACCGTGGTGAGTGCGAGCGTGCAGGTTGGCGCCTCGGGTGCCACGCGCACCGAGCAGCCGTTGGTCTTCTACGCATACCAGGTCGACGGACAACGTTTCCAGGGTTCACGGTTGCGATTCGTCGGCTCGCCGATGAAGGCCAATGCCGTCGTCGACCACTGCTCAGCGGGGTCGGCCGTGCGTGTGTTCTACGACCCTGCAGACCCGGCGAACTCGACCCTCGAACTGTGACCGAGCGCGGTAGTACTGGGCCAGGGGACTAGGTCCTGCACATTCCGAACCAATACCGGCCACGCCCCGCAGAGTCGGGCGTACCGTTCGTGGTATGGAACTGGAAGAACTCTTCGGGCTGCCAGCGCACCCGTTGATGGTGCACATGCCGGTCGTGCTCATCCCGTTGGCGGGGCTCATCGCCATCGTGTTCGCGTTCAAGCCGGCCTGGCTCGACCGCTTCGGCTGGGGCCTCGTCGTCCTGGCGGGCCTCGGCGCGTTCGGCGGCATCCTCGCCGCCGGCAGCGGCGAAGGTCTGGAAGAGCTGCAGGAGTCCGCTGGCCAGTCCGCCAACGCCGCGGCCGAAGACCACTTCGAGCTCGGCGAACTGGCGCGCACGTTGGGCATCGTCTTCTTCCTCGTCGTTCTCGCCGTGGTCGCGCTTCGCTGGTACGCCCGCAAGCGCGGCAGTACCGACGGCATCTGGTCGAAGCTGAACTCGAAGGGCGCCGCGGTGGTCATGTCGATCGCGCTGGTGCTGTCCGCCGGAGCCGCCACGTACTCCATCAGCGCGGCGGG
>JANOET010000372.1:0-19697 GCA_031413415.1 Acidimicrobiaceae bacterium | reverse complement strand
CCGACGAAGAACTTCTCCTCCAGCAGCGGGTTGAGCTCCTTGGCCTCCTTCATGGAGAGAATCTCCATGTTCATACCCAGGTAACGGCCGCGTGCCTGCGCCATGCGCAGCCAGTCGAGGCGCTCTGGCGTGTCGGCGAGCTGCAGGCCACCGGGCAGGTGGATG
This sequence comes from Acidimicrobiaceae bacterium, assembly GCA_031413415.1. Lineage (GTDB taxonomy): Bacteria > Actinomycetota > Acidimicrobiia > Acidimicrobiales > Ilumatobacteraceae > UBA668. Next base: position 19,532 of record JANOET010000372.1, on the reverse strand, counting down.
CCGCAGTGCTGGCCGCTCTCGGCCTCGATCTCCTTGTACAGGTTCACGGTGTACTGCTGCAGCCGGGCCACGTTCGGGTCGCCGTTCAGCGTGTGCATGCCACCGGCGGCGTGCCAGGTGCTGCCCGAGGTGAGCTTGTTGCGCTCGACGAGGACGACGTCGGTCCAGCCCTCCTTGGTGAGGTGGTAGAGCACGCTGGCTCCGACGACGCCGCCACCGATGACGACGACCTGTGCCGATGACTTCATTGCTGTCCCCTTACGTGCGACATGTGTGTGCTGCTCTAGAAATCGGTGGGCACGCCGCCCTCGGCGACGCGCCGATCGACGAAGGCGCGCAGTTCGGCCTTCGTCTCGGGATCCATAGCGGGTGGTTGATACGCGTCGAGGTACTGCCCGACCAGACGCTTGGCCTTCTGGTCGGCCGTCGGCCGGCCGGCCTCCTCCCAGCTCTCGTAGTTTCGCCAGTCGCTGAGGATGGGCCGGTAGAAGGCGTCGCGGAACCGGTCCTGGGTGTGCTGCGTGCCGAAGAAATGGCCACCGGGGCCGACCTCGGCGATCGTGTCGACCGCGAGCGTGGCTTCGTCGACCACGACCGGCTCGAGCATCTTCGCGACCATCTGCAGCAGGTCGGCATCGAGCAGCATCTTCTCGAGGCTGGCGTGCAGCCCGCCTTCCATCCAGCCCGCACCGTGCATGAGGAAGTTGACGCCGCCCATGATGGCGCCCCACAACGAGAAGACGCTCTCGTACGCGGCCTGCATGTCCAGCGCGTTGGCGGCGCAGACGTTCGAGCTGCGGAACGGGATGCCGTAACGGCGGGCCAGTTGGCCGCCGACCATCGCGGTGCGGACGTACTCAGGAGTACCGAACGCCGGCGAGCCCGACTGCATGTCGACATTCGAGGTGAAGCCGCCGTACATGACGGGGGCACCGGGGTTCACGATCTGCGCCAGGGTGATGGCGCCCAGGGCCTCGGCGTTCTGCTGGGCGAGCGCGCCGGCCAGCGTGATGGGCGCCATGGCGCCGGCCAGAGTGAACGGGGTGACGACGACGGCCTGGTTGTGCTGAGCGAACTCGATGATGCCTTGCGCCATCGGGATGTCGAGCTTCAGCGGCGAGTTCGTGTTCACCACCGTGATGAGCGACGTCTCGCGGTCCAGGGTCGTCTGGTCGATGCCGCGAGCGATGCGCACCATCTCCATGCAGTCGCGGTTGCGCTGGCGCCCGAGGCTGTAACAGTGCAGCCCCTTGTCGGTCATGGTGAGGATGTCGTACGACGCCTCGAGGTGGCGGATCGACGAGTGGATGTCGATCGGCTCGACCGGATAGCCGGCGATGTAGTGGATGATGTCGAGCTGCTGGGCCAGCTTGAGGAAGTCGCGGAACCCTTCGCGGTCGCCCGCCCGACGCACACCGTTGCGGTCCATGAAGTGCGGCGTGCTGGCGACGGTGCCGAACGTGATCCAGCGGCCACCGACGCGCATGTTCCTCGCAGGGTTCCAACTGTGCAACGTGAACTCGGAGGGGGCGTGGGCGACGGACTGCTCGACGAGTTCACGGGCAAAGCGCACTCGCATGGTCGACTCGTCGACATCGGCCCCGGCGTCGCGCATGATGGAGCGAGACTCGGGGTCGCTGAATTCCATGCCGACTCGCTCGAGGATCTGCAGCGACGCGTCGTGGATGCTGTCGAGCTCGTCGGCCGACACGACCTCGGTGTGGTTCAGCCGCATGTACGGCTGGCGGTAGGGAATCTGCTCGGGGAGGCGAGGTCCGCGGCTCTCGGCACTGCGCTCGCGGCCTCCGCGTCGGCGTCCGGTGTTGAGGTCCCCAGCGATCTCGGTCACGGCGAGCGACACTACACGCGACGAGCGCCATTCCTTGTACGGTTGTCACGAGAATCGGCGCCGTAGGGGATGTCGGGAGAGCAGGGGAGGCGTGCCGTGGCGGTCATCACCGAGATCGACGTCACGCATCACCAGCTCACGCTCGATCCTCCGTTTCCGGCGAGCTGGGATCCTCAGCCTCGGACCCGGTTCCCCGTGACCGTTCTGCGGGTCCACGACAGTGAGGGGCGAGTGGGCATCGGGTCGGGCGACGTCATGCACGGCTTCGCCGACTACGCCCACTGGTTCGTCGGTGAGGACGTCGCCGCGCTGCACCAGCACGCTGCACGGCTTGCCAACATCGAGTTCCACGCCGGCCGCCCCTGGCCGCTCGACGTTGCCCTGTGGGACCTTGCCGGTCACGCTGCAGGTGTGCCGGTGTGGCAGTTGTTGGGTGGAACTTCACCTCGACTCCGGTTGTACGCGTCGACGGCCGTCCATCGTCCGGTCGCCCACATGGTCGAGGTGGCTCGGCGAATGCTCGATCTCGGCTTCGACGCGATGAAGGTCCGCTTCGGTCGACCGTCGCTCGACGACGACCTGGCCGTCGTTGCTGCGATCCGCGACGAAGTGGGCGATGCGCTCACCCTGATGGTGGACTGCAATCAGGGCTGGCGCATGCCCTGGGACACATCGACACCGTGGGATCTGGAGACGGCGTGGTCGGTGGCCGCCCGCCTGCTCGAGCACGACGTGTACTGGATGGAGGAGCCCCTGCACCGCGGCGACCTCGCCGGAATGGCGGCGCTCCGCGCACGGGTGCGCGACCATGGCACGATGCGCATCGCCGGCGGAGAGATGACCCGTGAGCCGTACGAGTTCCGCGAGCTGCTGGCGCGCGAGTGCCTCGACGTGTTCCAGCCCGACGCTGTCTGCACACAGGGCATCACCGGCTTGTCCACCCTTGCTCGCGAGGTTCGGGCGAAGGGGAACCTGTTCACGCCGCACACCTGGGGCAACGGGATCGGCGTGCTCGCCAATCTGCATCTCGCTGCCGGCACCGTGGGGCACGAGGGCTCGCAGTGGGTCGAGTGGCCCTTCGACCCGCCGGAGTGGACCCTCGAGCGCCGCGACTTCCCGTTGGCCGCGCCGTTGGTCGCAGAGGGAGGCTGGACCACGTTGTCGGAGGAGCCGGGACTGGGCATCCACCTCGACGAGACCGTCCTCGCCCGCACGGTCAGCGATCGGGCCACGTTCCAGTGAAGGAGGTCCGATGAGCGCCATCGCATCGGTCACGGCCACGGCGGTCAACGTTCCCATGGTCGCGCCGTACCGGTTCTCGTTCGGCAGGCTGGGCAGCTTCACCACGACCATCGTCGAGGTCACCGACAGCGATGGCGTCACGGGGCTGGGTGAGTCGCCCCACGGCGACCAGGTGGAGCTGGTTCGCGAGCTCGGCTCGCGGCTGGTCGGTCTGTCGCCCGACGCGCTCAACGAGGCCGAGGCCCGGTGCGTGCCGCGGACCGGATTCAGCCTGTGGGACGACGCAGCGAGCGAACGGCGAGCGTTCGGCGCCATCGAGATGGGCATCTTCGACCTTCGTGCCCGCCGTGCCGGTGTGCCGCTGGTGGATCTACTCGGCGGGCGTGTCCGCGACGAGGTCGCCTTCACCGAGTACTTCGCCCTGCGTGACGGGGTCGAATCCACGGCGGCCGATGTGGTCGCGTACTGCGTGCGGATGGCCGAGGAGTTCGACAGCCCGACGTTCGAGGGCAAGCTCGGCGTCCTGCCGGTGGACGACGAGATGGCCATGGTGACCGATCTCGTGCGCGAGTTGGGCCCGGGACGGGTGCAGCGGCTCGATGCGAACGGTGCCTACACCGTGCCGACTGCCCGCCAGGTGTGCCGACGGCTCGCCGAACTGGGAGTCGGTTGGTTGGAGGATCCGTGCCGCACGCTCGACGAGGTCCAGCGGCTGCGCGACGACGGCGTGCCGGTGTCGTTCAGCACGCACGAGGCTGCGCTCGTGCGTGCTGCGCGCTCAGGCGTGCCCGACGGCATCTGCGTCGACATCGCCGAGCTGGGCGGGTACCGGCGCGCGCAGGACTTTCTCCGCGCGTGCGACGCGCTGGGCATCGACTTCTGGTGCTACAGCGGCGACGCTGGCGTGATGACGGCCGCGTACCTGCACCTCAGCGCCGCCGAAGCGAGCATGATCCGTCCGCATCAGTCGCTGTTCCGGTTCACCGCCGATGTGGTGCTCGAGCAAGGCCACTTCTCGCCTCGCGGCGGAGTGCTGCCAGTGCCCGACGGCCCAGGTCTGGGCGTCACCATCGACCCGATCTCGTTGGAACGACTGTCACGGCACTACGCTCAGGTCGGCGCCATGGGCGGTGCCGGTACCGGCTACCGCGAGGAGTACCGGCGCCGATGACGACGGAGTGACCACAGAAAAGGGGCGATGGTGTCCGAAGGGCGGACCAGACAATCGATCGAATGGCCCACCGTGTTGGTGTTGCTCGGGTTCGGTCTCGCCTATCTCCCCGTCGTCCTGTTCCATGCGTCGATCCCGTGGCCGGTCCAATTGGTCGTGTTCGTGGCGCTCGGTGGGTTGTGGATGTCGCTCGGACACGAACTGCTCCACGGTCACCCGACCAGGTGGACGTGGTTCAACGGCCTCGTCGGTCGGTTGCCGCTCTCGTTCTGGATTCCGTTTCCGAGGTACAAGGCGCTGCACGTCGAGCACCACCAGTCCGATCTCACCGACCCCGACGATGACCCGGAGTCGTTCTACGTCCGTCCGACGGTCTGGCAACAGGCTGGTCCGATGCGTCGGCGTTGGTTCCTGTTCCTCCGCACCGCTCCGGGGCGGCTCACCGTCGGCGTCCCTCGTGGCATCATCCGGTTCTGGTTCAGGGAGCTGCGACGCTGTCGCAAGCCTCGGATCGCGCAGCAATGGGTCGTGCATCTCGTGCTGTGCGCGGCACTCGGCTGGTGGTTGTTCGGTGTGGTGGGGGTGAATCCGTGGGTGTACGTCTTCGGTTTCGTCCTCGGTGGCTCGGCATGCACGCAGTTGCGCTCGTTCGCCGAGCACTGTGCCGTCGCGACAGGGACGCGTTCTGCCGTGGTGAAGGCAGGGCCGTTCATGTCGCTGCTGTTCCTGAACAACAACCTGCATCACACTCACCACGCGTTGCCCGACCTCAGGTGGTACGCCATCCCGTCGATGCACCGCCAGCTCGGGAGCGACCAGCTCGCGGCGCAAGGTGCAGGTCTGTACGAGCACGGCTACGTCGAAGTGCTGCGCACCTACTTCTTCACCCCGTTCTGCCAGCCAGACCATCCGCTGTCGCCGGGCGCGCGCCCGTATGGCAGCACCGGCATCTCGTGACGCAGCACCTCGTCGCGGCTGACAGGATTCCTCGGTGATCGCTTCGCTGGGGATGTACCCGTTCGCGCATCTGCATGCCGCCTACGACGAGCTCTGGTCGGCCATTCGCAGCCGACTGGGTGATGCGCCCGGCGCGCTCGATCGCGACATCGAGCTGCATGCCGCATGGTCGCGCCCCGACCTGCTCCTGGGGCAGACGTGTGGCTGGCCACTCGTGCAGCAGTTGGCCGGCGAGGTGGCGGTCGTCGGTGCGTTCGACGTCGCAGTCCCGTTTGCTTCCGGAGGTCGGTACCGCTCGGTGCTGGTGGCATCGAAGCCGCTGGGGGTCGACGAGTGGAAGGCCGACCCGCACACGGTCGTCGCGATGAACAACCCCGACAGCCTGTCGGGGTGGGTGAGCATGCAGTGGGCCTGGGGCGGCGTTCCTGCGAACGTGCTCACGACCGGTGGCCACGCGCTCAGTATGCGCGCCGTCGCGGCCGGCGAGGCACACCTGGCATCCATCGATGCGATGAGCTTCGCGTTCCTCACCGAGACCGAACCGACCGTCGGCGGCCGCGTGCACGTGATCGGTCATGGGCCGAGCGTGCCGTCGTTGCCGCTGGTGATGGCCGCGGCGTTGGCGGATCGCCGCGACGAGGTCCGAGCGGCCGTGGCTGCAGCGGTCGCCGATCCGGCGCTCGCCGAGGCGTGCGCGCGACTCAGGATCCGCGGGTTCGTGCCGTTCGGGTTCGAGGACTACGCGTCGCTGCCGGAGCTCCTGCCAACGCGCTGAGGTCTCGGGCCTGGCGGCCGACGGCGTCGCGAGCTCGCTGCAATGCCCCACCGGTGAGCCGGAACGAAGGGCCGACCACGCTGAGCGCCGCGACGATGTCGCCGGTGGCGTCGCGCACGGGTGCCGACACGGCAGTGACGCCGGCCTCGACCGCGTCGGTGCGGACGACCGTGCCGTCGGCCTCCACCTGACCGGCGAGCGCGGCCCCCACGGCAGTGCCTCGACGGGCGACCCGTTGACCCAACCAGCTCACATGCCGCACGGCGTGGGTGCCCGGCTGCATCGCCGCGTACTCGGCGTGCCGGGTGTCGAACGGTTCGGCCAGGTAGGCCGACTCGCCGGTCAGATCGGCCAGCGATGCCAGTACCGGCTCGGCGAGACGGGGGAGCGCGGCGCGGCTCGTCAGCGTGCGGGCGATGCGCAACAGCTCGCCGCCGGGCACGAACCGGCCCTCGTCGTCGCGTGCGGCGAAGCCGGCCGACTCGAGCGAGCGGAGCTGGCGAAGCGCGGTGGAAGGCGTCAGCTCGACGGCGCGCGCTGCGTCGGCGAGGGCAATGCCGGTGGGGTGATCGGCGACGACCCGCAGCAGTGCCAGCCCGCGGTCGGTGGCCCGTGGGCGACCGTTCGTGGGGGCGTCGGACATGTTGCGCAGTATGGCATGGTGTTGCATAAGATGAAACACATGCAGCCCCCTGTCGATTCGCTGTCCGTGCTCGTGGATGGGCGAGGTCTGTCCGTCGCCGACGTCGTGTCCGTCGCCCGGGGCGGAACGCCGGTGAGGCTCGGCGACGTCGCCAGAACCGCGATGCTGCGCAGCGCTGCGCTGGTCGACGGCTTCGTGGCGAGCGATCAGCCCGTGTACGGCGTCACGACGGGGTTCGGGTCGTTGGCCAACACGCTCATTCCGGCCGAGCGCACGGCCGAACTGCAGGTGGCGTTGGTGCGGTCGCATGCAACGGGAATGGGCGACGTCATCGAGCCCGAGGTGGTGCGCGCGCTGTTGCTGCTGCGTGCACGCAGCCTCTCGATGGGGTACTCGGGTGCCCGACCCGAACTGGTCGAGCTGCAACTCGATTTGTTGAACCACGGCATCACGCCAGTGGTGCGCGAGCACGGTTCGCTCGGAGCGAGCGGCGACCTCGCCCCACTCAGCCACTGTGCGCTCTCGCTCATCGGCGAAGGCGAGGTGTTCAGCGCCGACGGTGGTGCCGAGCCGACCTCGGAGGCCATGGCTCGCGCCGGTCTCGCGCCAGTCACGTTGCGTGCCAAGGAGGGACTCGCCCTCATCAACGGCACCGACGGCATCCTCGGCATGCTCTGTCTCGCGCTGCACGATCTCTCGACGCTCATCCGACTGGCCGACGTCACCGCGGCCATGACGGTCGAAGGGCTCCTCGGCACCGACCGCGCGTTCGCCGCCGACCTGCAGGCGCTGCGGCCGCAGGTGGGTCAGGCCGTCAGCGCCCGCAACCTGACCCGCCTGCTCGCTGGCTCGGCCATCGTGGCCAGCCATCGCGAGGGCGACAGCCGCGTGCAGGACGCCTACTCGTTGCGATGCACGCCCCAGGTCCACGGTGCGGCCCTCGACACCTTGGCCCACGCGCGCACGATCGCCGAACGCGAACTCGACGCGGCGATCGACAACCCGATGATCCTGCTCGACGGCCGGGTCGAGAGTTGCGGCAACTTCCACGGCGCTCCTGTCGGTTTCGTCTGCGACTTTCTTTCAATCGCGGCGTCCGAGTTGTGCGCCATCGCCGAGCGGCGCACCGATCGCATGCTCGACAAGGCCCGCAGCCACGGCCTGCCCCCGTTCCTCGCTCCTGATGCCGGGGTGAACAGCGGCATGATGATCGCTCACTACACCCAGTCGGCGATGGCGATGGAGGCCGAGCGACTGGCCGTGCCGGCCAGCACACAGAGCCTGCCCACCAGCGCGATGCAGGAGGACCACGTCTCCAACGGTTGGGCTGCCGCGAGGAAGCTGCGCCGTTCGGTCGACACCGTGCGTCGGGTCCTCGCGGTGGAACTGGTCTGCGCCGGCGCGGCGATCGATCTGCGCGGGCCACTGCAGCCTTCGTCGGGCACGGGCGCAGCACTTGCCGTGCTACGCGATCGTGTCGCCGGGCCTGGCCCGGATCGCTGGCTGTCGCCGGATCTGCGCGCGGCCGAAGTACTGCTCGCTGACGGCACCGTCCTGGCGGCCGTCGAATCCGCAATCGGGAACCTGGAGGTCCTCTGATGGAAGGTGCACGTCCCGTCCGCGCCGCTCGTGGCACGACGCTCAACACGCTGGGCTGGCCGCAGGAGGCCGCCTACCGAATGCTGCACAACAACCTCGACCCCGAAGTCGCCGAGCGCCCCGACGACCTGGTCGTGTACGGCGGCACCGGCCGCGCGGCGCGTAGTTGGGGGGCGTTCGACGCAATGGCGCGCACCTTGCAGACACTGAAGGGCGACGAGACGATGCTGGTGCAGTCGGGCAAGCCGGTCGGGGTGTTCCGCACCCACGAGTGGGCGCCGCGAGTGCTGCTGGCGAACAGCAACCTGGTACCCGAGTGGGGAACCTGGGACGAATTCCGACGGCTCGAGGACATGGGCCTCACCATGTACGGCCAGATGACAGCCGGCTCGTGGATCTACATCGGCACTCAGGGCATCCTCCAAGGCACGTACGAGTGCTTCGCCGAGATCGGCCGCCGCCGCTTCGCCAAGGGGCAGGGCGACGGCACGCTGCGCGGCACCATCACGCTCACCGCCGGACTCGGTGGCATGGGCGGTGCGCAGCCGCTGGCAGTGACCATGAACGACGGCGTCGCGCTCTGCATCGACGTCGAGGCCTGGCGTGTCGAGCGTCGTCACGAGCACCGCTACCTCGACGAGATCGCCGATTCGCTGGAAGACGCCGTGGCGCGGTGCGTACGGGCGCGCGACGAAGGGCGTGGCCTGTCGGTCGGCCTGGTCGGCAACGCCGCCGAGGTGCTGCCGAAGCTGCTCGAGATGGACTTCCCGGCCGACATCGTCACCGACCAGACGAGCGCGCACGACCCCCTCAGCTACGTGCCGGTGGACCTGACGCCCGAGGCGACAGCCGAGATGGCCCGCACCAACCCGCAGGAGCTCATCCGTCGCAGCCGCGAGAGCATGGCGACGCATTGTCGGGCGATGGTCGGCTTCCTCGACAAGGGCAGCGAGGTGTTCGACTACGGCAACAGCCTGCGCACCGAGGCCAAGCTCGGCGGATTCGAGCGGGCGTTCGATTATCCGGGCTTCTTGCCCGCCTACATCCGTCCACTGTTCTGCGAGGGCAAGGGCCCGTTCCGGTGGGTGGCACTCAGCGGTGATCCGGCCGACATCGCGGCCACCGACCGGGCCGTGCTCGAGGAGTTCCCCGACGACGAGCACCTGCACCGGTGGATCCAGATGGCGGCCGAGCGGGTCGCCTACCAGGGGCTGCCGGCGCGCATCTGTTGGCTCGGTTACGGCGAGCGTCACCGTCTGGGGCTGCGCTTCAACGAGATGGTGCGGCGCGGCGAACTGAAAGCGCCCATCGTGATCGGTCGCGACCATCTCGACTCGGGCTCGGTCGCATCGCCGTACCGCGAGACCGAGTCGATGATGGACGGCAGCGATGCCATCGCCGACTGGCCGCTGCTGAACGCGCTCGTGAACACGTCGTCCGGCGCCACCTGGGTGAGCATCCATCACGGTGGCGGCGTCGGCATCGGGCGCAGCATCCACGCCGGCATGGTGTGCCTCGCCGATGGCACCGACCTCGCCGCCGAGAAGTTGTCGCGGGTGCTGCTCAGCGACCCCGGGATGGGCGTCATCCGCCACGCCGACGCCGGCTACCCGCGTGCCATCGAGGTGGCCGACGAACGGGGTGTTCGCATCCCCATGCGCGAGGGCACCTGATGCGGGTCGAGGGCGACTTCTGGGCCGACGGCGCAGTGTGTGTGCGGGGTGCATTCTCGCCGGAGCAGGTCGAACTGGCAGCGGCAGCGATCGACGAGAACCTGGCCGATCTGTCGCCGCTCGCCAAGCGGGCCAGTGGCACCGACGACGGTGCGTTCGTCGAGGACTTCTGCAGCTGGAGTCGACTGCCCGCCATGGAGCGGTTCATCCGCGAATCGGGCGCGGGGCAGATCGCCGGGGACCTGATGGGCGCGCACACCGTGCGGCTCTACCACGACCACGTGCTCGTCAAAGAGCCGGGTACCCGCCAGCGCACGCCGTGGCATCAGGACCAGCCGTACTACAACGTCGACGGGCGCCTGAACATGAGCATGTGGTGCCCGGTCGACCCGGTGTCTCGCGAGAGCACGCTCGAGTTCGTGAAGGGTTCACACCTCGGCCGGTGGTTCATGCCGCGCTCGTTCCTCGATGGGCAGGCCAAGTGGTTCCCCGACGGAACGCTCGCCGAACTGCCCGACATCGATGGCCATCCCGAGCAGTTCGAGATCCTCGGGTGGGCGCTCGAGCCCGGCGACGCGGTGTTCTTCCACATGCTCACGCTGCACGCCGCCGGCGGTGTGAGCGGTTCCCGCCGGCGCCGTGTGCTCAGTGTTCGGTTCCTCGGTGACGACATGGTGCACGCGGTGCGTCCGTGGACGACGTCGCCACCGTTCGACGGACTCGTCGACGAGTTGCCGAACCGGGCGCCCCTCGTGCATCCGCTGTTCCCGGTCTTGTGGGAGTCCGCGTGACCGTCCGCGAGATCCTTCACGTCGGCAATCCTTTGCTGCGCGACCGTTCGCGCGAGGTCGGCCGCGACGAACTCGCCACCCCCGCGATGCAACAACTCATCGATGATCTCGTCGACACGATGCGCGACGCGAACGGCGCAGGCATCGCCGCCCCGCAGGTGGGTGAACTCGTTCGCATCGCCACGATCGAGGTGACGGCCAACCCGCGCTACCCCTACAAGCCACGCATCCCGTTGACCGTGGTGGTGAATCCGGAGGTGGAGTTCCTCGATGACGAACTCGTCGATGTGAACGAGGGCTGCCTTTCCGTGCCCAACATGCGTGGCAACGTCATGCGCCACGTCAACATCCGGGTGCGCTACTGGGATCGCCACGGTGTCGAACACGACGAGGTGAAGCGCGGCCTCACCGCCGGGACGTTCCAGCACGAACTCGATCACCTCGACGGCCTGCTGTTCCTCGACAAGGTGTTCGACACCACCACGCTCACCACCTGGGAGCAGTTCGAGAAGTACCACCGGGCGGCGTTCGTCGAGCGCATCACCGAGTTCGTCCAGCGGGTCGGCTCGTAGATGACCCAGTACTGGTGCGAGCTCGCCTGGCTCGGAGGCGACACAGCGACGGGCGACGTGCTCGTCGAGGTCGAGGGCGAGCGGATTTCGGCAGTGAGTACCGGCGTGCCCTGCCCGGAGGAGGCGGTGAGGCTCACGGGGTTGACGCTGCCCGGGCTCGCGAATGCCCACAGCCACGCGTTCCACCGGGCGCTGCGCGGTCGCACTCACGCCGGCACGGGCTCGTTCTGGACGTGGCGCGAGCAGATGTACGCAGTGGCCTCGCGGCTCACCCCCGACTCGTACTTCCTTCTGGCCCGGGCGGTCTATGGCGAGATGGCGATGGCCGGCATCACCGCCGTCGGCGAGTTCCACTACCTCCACCACGCCCCCGGAGGAGTTCGCTACTCTGACCCGAATGCCATGGGTGCTGCGCTGGTCGCGGCGGCGACCGAGGCCGGGGTGCGGATGACGCTGCTCGACACCTGCTATCTGCACGGCGGAATCGGCAGCGCTCCGAACCAGGTGCAGTTGCAGTTCAGTGACGGTTCGGCCGGCGCATGGGCGGAACGAGTCGCCCGCCTCGCCGGGTCCTCCACGGGCGTGCGGGTCGGCGCCGCCGTGCACTCGGTCCGCGCGGTCGATCCCGACGCCATGCGCACGGTGGCCGAGTGGGCCCGTGCCCACGAGGCACCGCTGCATGCGCACGTGTCCGAGCAGCCCGCCGAGAACCAGCAGTGCCTCGACGCCTACGGGCGCACTCCCACGGCGGTGCTGGCCGAGGCAGGTGCGCTCTCCGACCGGTTCACGGCCGTCCATGCGACGCACCTCACCGACGCCGACATCGGGACGTACGGCCAGAATCACTGCACCATCTGCATGTGCCCGAGCACCGAACGCGACCTGGCCGACGGCATCGGCCCGACGCGGCGACTGGCCGAGTCGGGAGCGCGCCTCAGCCTGGGCAGCGACTCGCACGCCGTCATCGATCTGTTCGAAGAAGCCCGAGCCGTCGAGCTGAACGAGCGCCTCACGTCGAACGTGCGTGGTCACCACACGGTGCCCGCGCTGCTGGCTGCCGCGACCCGCGACGGGCATGCCTGTCTGGGGTGGCCCGATGCAGGCGCACTGGCGGTGGGGCAATGGGCCGACCTGGTGTCGGTGCGGCTCGACAGCGTGCGTACCGCCGGCGTCGACGCCGATTCCGCGCTCGGTGCGGCCGTGTTTGCCGCGAGTGCCGCCGACGTGCACCATGTGGTCGCTGGTGGTCGCGTGGTCGTGGCCGAGGGTCGACATGTCGTCCTCGACGTGGCCGGCGAACTGTCACGCAACATCGCTGCGGTCATGGAGGGCGCATGAGCACCACCGTGCTCGACGACATCGGTCTGCTCGTCACCAACGACCCGACTCTCGGCGACGGCCCCCTCGGGATCCGTCGCAACGCCGCCGTGGTGTGGGAGGACGGCGTCGTCGTTGCCATCACCGATGCCGGTGCGACGGCCGACGTCCGCGAGGACGCGGGTGGCCGGTGCGTGTTGCCGGGCTTCGTCGACAGCCACACGCACCTCGTGTTCGCCGGTGACCGGGGCGACGAGTTCGCAGCCCGAATGGCGGGTCAGCCGTACGCAGCCGGCGGCATCCGGGTGTCGGTGGATGCCACCCGCGCCGCGTCGAACGATGAGCTCCGTCGCCTCACGGCGCTCCGGCGAGACGAGGCCCGTCGGGCCGGCATCACCACCGTCGAGATCAAGAGCGGGTACGGCCTCGACGTGCGGCACGAGGCACGCTGCCTGGAGATCGGCCGTGGATTCACGAACGACACCACGTTCCTCGGAGCTCACGTCGTACCGCCCGAGTTCGAGGGCCGAGCCGACGACTACGTGCACCACGTGTGCACCGACATGCTGCAGGCAGCGCTGCCGCACAGCCGATGGATCGACTGTTTCTGCGAGGTCGGCGCGTTCGACGTCGACCAGGCGCGGGCGGTGCTCCAGGCTGGTCGCGACGCGGGGTTGGGCCTGCGGCTGCATGCCAACCAGCTCGGTCACGGACCCGGTGTGCAGTTGGCGGTCGAGATGGGCTGCGCCTCTGCGGACCACTGCACCTACCTGTCGGACGCCGACGTCGAAGCCCACGCCGGCAGTGAGACCGTCGCCACGATTCTCCCCGCGACCGACTTCAGCACTCGGCAGCCGTACCCCGATGCGCGGCGGCTCATCGACGCCGGCGCGGCGGTCGCGATCGCGACGAACTGCAATCCGGGGAGCAGCTACACCACGTCGATGTCGTTCTGCATCGCGCTCGCAGTGCGCGACATGCACATGACGCCCGACGAAGCCGTCTTCGCCGCAACCGCCGGTGGGGCGCGAGCGCTCCGTCGCTCCGACGTGGGGGCGCTGTCGCCCGGCATGCGCGCCGACCTCTGCGTGCTCGACGCCCCGTCGTTCACCCACCTCGTGTACCGGCCAGGTGTACCGCTGGTGCACCGCGTCTTCTCGTTCGGCCTGTGACGCGCCCACGACAGTTGCTGCCCGGCGTCGCCGTTGCGTTCGTCGTGTCGTTGGTCGCATTCGTCGTCCACGAGCGGGTCGCGGTCATCTCACCGCACGTCGTCTCGGTGTTCTTCGGGATGCTCGGTGCGACGTTCGGTCGGATCGACCAGGCGTTCCGCCCGGGATTGCGGTTCGCGGCCAAGCGTGTGTTGCGTGCCGGCATCGTGCTCCTCGGGTTCCGTCTGTCGCTGACCGAACTGGGTCAGTTGGGCCCGCGGGCGCTCGCTGCCGTCGTCGCTGTCGTGGTGGCCACGTTTCTCGGCACACAGTGGCTGGCTCGACGGCTCGGTCTCCGTCCGTCGCTCGGCCTGCTGATGGCCACGGGCTACAGCATCTGCGGGGCGTCTGCGATCGCCGCGGTCGAGCCGTTCGCGGACGCTGACGAAGAGGAGGTTGCCTACGCCATTGCGCTCGTGACGTTGTGCGGGACGCTGGCCATCGTCGTCCTTCCCCCGTTGGGGACACTGTTCGGCATGCCGGACGGTGTGTTCGGCGCATGGGTCGGCGCATCGGTGCACGATGTCGGTCAAGTCGTTGCGGCCGCCTCGACACATGGGCCGGCGTCGCTCGCCGCTGCTGTCATCGTGAAGTTGGTGCGCGTCGCGATGTTGGCCCCGCTTCTTGCGTTCGTCGCCATCGGCGCTCGCCGACGACGGGGGAGCGACGCAGTCGACAACGCAACGCGTCCGCCGGTACTGCCGCTGTTCATCGTGTTGTTCCTCGCGGCAGTCGCGATCCGGTCGACCGGGGTGATCTCCACCGAGTGGCTGGTGCGCATCAAGGACCTCGAGACGATCTTGCTGGGCATGGGCCTGGTCGGACTGGGCAGCAACGTGGACCTGCGCAAGCTCCGTGCGGTCGGCGGCGCGCCGCTGGTGCTCGGGCTGGGCAGTTGGGCATTGGTCGCAGTGGTCTCGCTCGCTGCGGTGAAGCTCGCGGGCCTCTGACCCCACCCACTAAGGTGCCCACCCGTGGCACGAACCCCCGACCTCGAGCGCCGCCAGGAGCTGTTGGACCGCATCGTCGTGTACCTGGCCGAGAACGGGCTCGCGCAGGCCACTTTGCGGCCGATGGCGAGGTCGCTCGACGTGAGCATCAACCGTCTCGTTCACCACTTCGGTACGAAGGAAGAACTGCTCGCCACTGCGATGCGGAGGGCCATCGAGATCCAGATCGAGTTGCAGACCGCCTGGCTGCGGCGCAACCCGAATCTCTCCAACGCCGACCTCTATCGGAAGTGGTGGAAGTGGATGAACGCGTCGCCGGCGAACCTGGCGACCGTGCGGCTGAACTACGAGGCCGCGGCGCTTGACACCGCGGTGACCGGCCTGGCCGGCGACCTGCGCGCCGACCAGATCGGTGTCTGGCGACACGAGGCGGAACTGCACCTCACGCAGGACGGCATACCACCTGAGCGGGCCGAGCTCGAGGCTTCGTTGGTGAAGGCGACCTTCACCGGGCTGGTGATGGATCTCATCGCCACGGGCGACCAGCGTCGACTCACCAAGGTGTTCGACGAGTTCGTCCGCCGCCTCGACAGCCTCGTCGCCGCGGCCAAGGTGTGAGCGGACCGCTGCTCCCCGCGCTCGCCGGACGGCTGGGCGACGGACCGGCGGCGGTGCACGTGGCCGGCGACGTGGTCTCGTGGGCCGAGCTGGCCGCCCGAGCGAACTCGCTGGGTCGGGCGATGGCCGGCATGGCGGCGGTCGCCATCGAGGCCACCCCCGCGCTCGACACGGTGGTGGCCATCGCAGCGGCGCTTGCCGCCGGTGTACCGGCCGTGCCGGTCCCGCCCGACGCCGGTCCGGTCGAACGCGAACACATCCTTCGCGACTCCGGGGCGTTGCCGGTGCCCCTCGTGGCACCCGGGGGCGACGGCAGCGCGCTCCCCGAACCGTCGCCCGAGGCGACCGCCCTCATCATCTACACGTCGGGCACCACCGGTGCGCCGAAGGGTGTGCGATTGTCGCGGCGAGCCCTCGCGGCAGGCCTGGATGGTCTTGTCGAGGCGTGGCAGTGGACCCCGGACGACGTCGTCGTTCACGGCCTGCCGTTGTTCCATGTGCACGGCCTGGTGCTCGGTGTGCTCGGCCCGTTGCGCACCGGTTCCCGGCTCGTCCACACCGGGCGACCGACTCCCGAGGCGTATGCCGCTGCGAACGGCACCCTCTACTTCGGTGTACCCACGGTGTGGGGCCGACTCTGTGCCGACGCTGCGTCGGCCAGGGCGCTGCGCAGCGCACGGCTGCTCGTGTCGGGCAGTGCGCCCTTGCCGGTACGAGTCTTCGAGCACCTGACGGCACTGACGGGGCTCGCACCGGTCGAGCGGTACGGCATGACCGAGACGCTGATCACGCTGAGCACCCGCGCCGATGGCGAACGTCGACCAGGGTGGGTGGGCCTTCCGATCGAGGGGGTGCGCACGCGACTGGTCGACGATGCCGGCGACCTGGCCGTCCACGACGGTGAACTCATCGGCGAACTGCAGGTGCAAGGCGGCACGTTGTTCGACGGCTACCTGAACCGACCCGAGGCCACGGCCGACTCGTTCGACGGTGCGTGGTTCCGAACCGGCGACGCGGCGGTCATCGGCGCCGATGGGTTCCACCGCATCGTCGGCAGGCAGTCCATGGACATCATCAAGACCGGTGGTTTCAAAGTCGGTGCCGGCGAGGTGGAAGCGGCACTGCTGGATCATCCCAGCGTGCACGAGGTAGCGGTCGTGGGTGTGCCCGACGACGATCTCGGCCAACGCATCGTTGCCTACGTGGTGGGCGAGGGGGTCGATGACCGGGTGCTGATCGACCTCGTCGCGTCGACGCTGTCCGTGCACAAGCGGCCACGCGAGATTCGTGTCGTCGCAGCGCTTCCCCGCAACGCGATGGGCAAGGTGCAGAAGAACCTCCTCCCCTGACACCCCGGGGGGTATAGTGGGGGAATGGAACTTCCCGAGGAGACCACTGCCGACCTGCTCCGGCGCCTGGCCCGCATCGAGGGTCAGGTGCGTGGGGTGCAAGCGATGTTGCGCGACAACCGCGAGTGCCGCGACATCGTCACCCAGATCTCGGCGGCCGGCAAGGCGCTCGACCAGGTCGGGTTCAAGCTGCTCGCGTCGGGCATGGCCACGTGTCTGAGCGACCCGGACAAGGCCGCGAAGGCCGGCTTCGACCCGGACGAGGTCGAGAAGTTGTTCCTCAAGCTCGCCTAGTTCCCCAGCCAGTCCCACGCGAACTCAAGTTCCTGGTGCACGCGGCTCGCGCGGTCACGCGACGATGTTCACCATTCGTCCGGGCACCACGATGACCTTCTTCGGCGTGTTGCCACCGAGCGCGGCCTTCACCTTCTCGTCGGCCATGGCGATGGCCTCGACGGCGTCGGGTGCGGCGTCGGCGGCGACCGTGACTCGACTGCGCACCTTGCCGTTGATCTGCACCGGGTACTCGACCGAGTCGGTGACCAGAAGCGCAGGATCCGCGACGGGGAACGGCGCGAACGTGATGCTCGCGGTGTGGCCGAGGCGGGTCCACAACTCCTCGGCCATGTGCGGCGCCATCGGTGCCAGCAGGACGACCAGGTCGTCGGCGACGTCGGCCGGGCAGCCGCCCAGCTTGGTGAGGTGATTGTTGAACTCGATCAGCTTGGCGATGGCGGTGTTGAAGCGCAGGTTGTCGAGGTCGTCGCGCACACCAGCGATGGTGCGATGCAGCACGCGCAGTGTGTCGACACCGGCGGGCTCGGACAGCAGACGGGTCGAGCCGGTCTCCTCGTCGACGACGTTGCGCCAGACGCGTTGCAGGAATCGGTAGACGCCGACGATGTCCTTGTTCTCCCACGGCCGCGAGGCATCGAGTGGCCCCATGGCCATCAGATAGAGGCGCAGCGTGTCGGCGCCGTACTCGGTGCACACCTCGTCGGGGGCGATGGCGTTCTTCAGGCTCTTGCCCATCTTCCCGTACTCGCGGGTGACCGGCTTGCCGTCGTGCAGGTACTGGCCGTCCTGTTCGACGACCTCGAACGAGTCGACGTAGATGCCGCGCTCGTCCTGGTACGCCGCGGCGAGGATGTAGCCCTGGTTGAACAGCTTGTGGAACGGCTCGACCGAACTGACATGGCCCAGGTCGTAGAGCACCTTGTGCCAGAACCGGGAGTACAGCAGGTGCAGCACTGCGTGCTCGACGCCCCCGACGTACAGGTCGGTGCCGCCGGGATGGCCGGGCCCCTGCGGGCCCATCCAGTACGCCTCGTTGGCCGGGTCGACGAACATCTGCTTGTTGGTGGGGTCGAGGTAACGCAGTTCGTACCAGCAGCTCCCCGCCCACTGGGGCATGACGTTGGTGTCGCGCCGGTACCGCTTCGGACCGTCACCGAGGTCGGCCTCGATCCAGACCCAGTCCTCGAGACGGTCGAGCGGGCTCTCTGGGTTGCTCTGCGCGTCGTCGGGGTCGAACGTCCGCGGCGAGAACTGGTCGGTGTCGGGTAGCAACACCGGCAGCACTTGGTCGGGCAGCGAGTAGGGGTTGTCGTCCTCGTCGTACACGATGGGGAACGGCTCGCCCCAGTAGCGCTGACGGCTGAACAACCAGTCGCGCAGCTTGTACGTGACCGTCGCCTCGCCGTGACCGTGCTGGACCAGCCACTCGTTGGTGCGCGACGTGGCCTCGGCGACCGACGACAGGCCATTCAGGTCGAGCGAGTCGTTGGCGCTGTTGACGTACGGGGCGTCGCCGACGAAGGCCTCGCTCCACGAGCTCGCGTCGGTGCCTCGGCCATCGGAAGGTTCCTGGATGGCGACGATCGGCAACGCGAACGTTCGCGCGAAGTCGAAGTCGCGTTGGTCGCCGCAGGGCACCGCCATGATCGCGCCGGTGCCGTAGCCCATCAGCACGTAGTCGGCGATCCAGACAGGGATCTGCTCGCCATTCATCGGGTTGGTCGCGTACGAGCCGGTGAACACTCCGGTCTTCTCGCGGCTGTCGTTCTGCCGCTGGAAGTCGTCCTCCGCTGCGGCCTTGGCGCGGTACGCCGCGATGGCCCCGGCCTGTTCGGGCGTCGTGAGCGCATCGACCAGCGGGTGCTCGGGGGCGAGC
Source organism: Acidimicrobiaceae bacterium (assembly GCA_031413415.1). Lineage (GTDB taxonomy): Bacteria > Actinomycetota > Acidimicrobiia > Acidimicrobiales > Ilumatobacteraceae > UBA668. The sequence continues at coordinate 642 of JANOET010000372.1, read as the reverse complement.
ACCATGAACGTCGCGCCGAACAGCGTGTCGGGACGCGTGGTGAACACGGTGAGGCGTCCGGCGTGCGACTCGAAGTGCACGGTGGCGCCTTCGCTGCGACCGATCCAGTTGCGCTGCATCGCCTTCAGCGCATCGGTCCAGTCGAGCAGCTCGAGGTCGTCGATCAGCCGGTCGGCGTAGGTGGTGATGCGCATCTTCCACTGACGCATGTTCCGCTTGAACACCGGGAAGTTGCCACGGTCGCTGCGCCCGTCGGCCGTGACCTCTTCGTTGGCCACGACCGTGCCCAGGCCGGGGCACCAGTTCACCGGAGCGTCGCTGACGTAGGCCAACCGCCACTGGTCCAGCTCACGCCGTCGTTCGGACGCCGACATGGCGGACCAGTCACCGGTGGTCGCGGTGCGCGCACAGGTGTCGAACTCGGCGACCAGCTCTTCGATGCGGCGGGCCTTGTTCAGATCCGGGTCGAACCACGAGTTGAAGATCTGCAGAAAGATCCATTGCGTCCAGCGGTAGTAGCCGGGGTCGGTCGTGGCGACGCTGCGCCGACGATCGTGGCTCAGGCCCAAGCGGCGTAGTTGTCGGCGGTAGGTCTCGACGTTCTTCGCCGTCGTCAGCGCCGGGTGCTGACCGCTCTGCACA
>JANOET010000371.1:0-5882 GCA_031413415.1 Acidimicrobiaceae bacterium | reverse complement strand
GTCGGCATCGCCCTTCGGGGCGGGAATGCGATCGATGACCGCGTCGAGCAGGTGGTCGACACCCGCCCCGGTCTTGGCCGAGATGCGCAGGATGTCTTCGGCACGAATGCCCAGGACGGTCTCGATCTCCATCGCGTAGCGATCGGGATCCGCTGCGGGCAGGTCGATCTTGTTCAGCGCGGCGACGATCTCGAGGTCGTGCTCGAGCGCCAGGTAGCAATTCGCCAACGTCTGGGCCTCGATGCCCTGCGCGGCGTCGACCACCAGGACCACGCCTTCGCACGCTGCGAGGCTGCGGCTGACCTCGTACCCGAAGTCGACGTGGCCGGGCGTGTCGATGAGGTGCAGCGTGTGCCCCTTCCAACCGACGCGAACGTTCTGCGCCTTGATGGTGATGCCCCGCTCGCGCTCGAGATCCATCGAGTCGAGATACTGGGCTCGCATGTCTCGTGCATCCACCGTGTTGGTGATTTCGAGAATGCGGTCGCTCAGCGTGCTCTTGCCGTGGTCGATGTGGGCAATGATGGAGAAGTTACGGATGCGGTCGAGGTCCATGGCGTGTCGCCCAAGGTTACCGGGCAGGTCGCCGGGCGGGTTGGCCAGGCAGGTTGGGGGTGGCCCCGACGCACTGTTAGCCTTCCGAAGCCGCATTTCTGCGAATTCGATCGAAGAGTCCAAGAGGGTACGTCAGTGGCGAACATCAAGAGTCAGAAGAAGCGCAATCTCACGAACGCGAAGAGCGCCGAGCGCAACAAGGCCGTGAAGAGCGAGCTCAAGACCCGTGTGAAGACCGCCACCAGCGCGGCCGGCACCGAGCACAGCGAAGAGGCCCTGCGCCTCGCCGTGAAGCGCCTCGACATGGCTGCCGCCAAGGGCGTCATCCACCCCAACCAGGCCGCTCGCCGCAAGAGCCGCCTGATGAAGAAGCTGAACACCACTGCCGCCTGAGCCGCAGCAACCGTTCCACTGATCTCACACGAGCCCGGGCCGAGCGCCCGGGCTCGTGCGCGTCCGGGCTGCGCGACACGCCACGGTCAGGGGCCCTGCGGCCGTTCATCAGCGGCCCTGCGGCCAATCATCAGCGGCCATGTGGCCGATCATCAGCGGCGAGATGAGCCGGCGAGGCGGCTGAGGCGGGCGACGAGGACCTCCATCACCAGCTCCTCAGGCCACTCCTTGGCACCACGGAGGTCGAGGTCGGCCTGCGCCAGCAGACCGACCGCCCGCGAGGTGCCCGCACTGCCGAGACGGCGGTACTGGTCGAGCGCCTTGCGCGCGGGGAAGCCGGGCTTGATGCCCATCACCGCGGCGGCCGATGCCTCATCGCGGGCATCACTGCCGTCGAGGGAGAGCAGCTTCGAGTAGTGCCCGTGGAGGATGCTCATCACCTGCAGCGGGTGCCGCTCACCAGCTCGGAGCATGCGATGCAGCAACTGCAGCGCCCGAGTGGTCTCGCCACGATCGATGGCATCGGTGAGGTCCCACGGCGGCACACCGCCGGCGTCGCCGAGGAACGGCAGCACGTCGGCGCTGCGCAGCGTGGTGCCCTCGCCATACGTCGCATGCAACGTCTCGATGATGCCCTGCAGCCGACCGGCGTCCTCGCCCAGCCACTCGGCCACCATCTGCAACGCGGCACCGTCGAGCTTCAACCCGGAGTGACGGATCTGCTCGTCGAACCAGCCGACTCGTTCCTTGGCCCGCGACGGCGGCGCAGTCGTGATGGTGGTCGCGCCGGACGCCTTCAGCGCGTCGGTGAGCGACTTCGCCATGCGCCCTCCTCCCGCCACCAACACCAACTGGGTGGTGGGCAACGGATCCGCGAGGAACGCCACCAGCGGAGCCACGTCGTCGGCGTTGAACCGGCCGACTCCCCGCGCCACCACGACACGCGACTCGGTGAGAAACGGCGGGGTCTGTGCTGCGTCGACCACAGCCCGCAATTTGAAGTCGTCGCCGTCGAAATCGTCGACCATCAGCGTGCGGTCGGCATCGCCCACCAGCTGCTTGAGGAGCTCACCGATCGCAGTGAGCACGAGCGATTCGTCGTCGCCGGTGATGAGATGTGCGGACATGGCGATCTCAGATTGGCACACCGGACCGTGCCCGCCGCGAGCCACCTCGTACGGCGACAGCGGACAGTCCCAACACCACGACGACCCACCCCACCACAGTCGCCACCCCTTCGGGCTCGACCGCCGATGCCACATCGGCGACAGTCGCCGTCCAGCGCGTGCCCAGCCGCGCCGGGGCCATGACCACTCGGGCCAAGGGCTCGGGCATCGGCGCAGCGAGCAGTCCGGCAGGCAGGCCGTAGAGCATGACGAAGCCGGCGGCGGGCACCGCAGCCAGGTTGGCAACCACCGACACGACGGGCAGTCGGTGGAACACGAGCAGGCTCGGCAGGGCGACCCCGATCTGCGCCCCGAGTGTGACGGCGAGCGGAAGTCGCAACCATGCGGGTCCGGAGAGGCGGGCGACCCACCACGGTCCGGCCACGCACACCCCCAACGTGGCACCGACCGAGAGCCAGAACCCCACCGACCACACCAACATCGGGTCCACCAGCACGAGCGCCGCGACGGCGATGGCCACCAGTCGAACCGGTCGCGGCTGACGACCGAGCACGAACGCGGTGGCGGCCAGCATCGCCATCGCTCCCGCCCGCAGCACCGACGGCTCGAAGCGGGTGGCACTCATGAACCACCCGATCAGTGAGACCGTGGCCGCCCAACGCCACCACGGTCGCAGCCGTCGCAGCAACGGCAGCGCCGCCGCGATGAGATACGCGACGTTCTGCCCGCTCACGGCAGTCAAGTGCGACAGGCCGGATGCTCGGAAACGTTCAATCATCCATGGCGCCTGACGACGATCGTCGCCGATGACGAGCCCGGTGAACAGCGCCGCATCCGACGGCGACATGGAGCGTTCGGCACTGCGTTGCAATGCGGACCTCACCCGGTTGCCTGCCAGCGAGAGACCGTTCCCCGATCGCACGTCGCCCACCGTCGCCAACTCGAGCCGACCCACCACGTGACGAACCTGGGCGCGTCGGGCGTCGCCTGTCAGTGGTCGGCGCTCCCCTGCGATCCACACGTACTCGCCCGCCTGCACCGCCGCCAGCTTCGACCGAGCAGCACCGTACGTCCATGCGTCGAATCGTTGCCCCTGGAGCTCGAATGTGGTTCGCACCCCCGTGCCGAACGGCGTGGGGTCGACCACGACACGGGACCAGCCCGAGTACGGCCCGAGGTGGTGCGGCTGGACCGACGACCACGCGTGGGCTCCAGTCCATGCGCCGACGACACCCAGTGCAAGGCACGCCGCTCCGACCAGCCGCGGACGGGTGAGGACGGCGACCGCCACGGCCCACGGCACCACGCCGATCGGGCCGACCCACACCCCGATCACCACGGCGACCGCCACGGCAGCCACCGATCCGTCACCGACAGGGTGCCGTGGGCGATGTGCCCGTGCGTCGTACGCTGCGTTCATGCAGCCCCTCCCCTTCGATCTGGCGCGCCCTGTGCCGCGGGGGCCGCGCATGTACCGGTCACGCATCCGTCGCAGCGGTCCGATCCTGGCGCTGCTCGCGCCGGGCGCGCTCGGGACGCTCTCGTGGTTCGCGCTCCGAGGCAACGACAGCACCATTCGTGGGGTCGTCGGATTCCTGCTGGCCATGTTCGCCGCGCCGATGCTTCTGGTGGCCGGGGTGCCGTTGACGTCGAGCAACACGGCCCGTGTCGCTGCCGTGGGGGCCAGCGCTGCGATGTGGTTGCTGATCGGGGTGGTGGCAGCTCGCCGCGCGACGAGGCGCCCGGTCGCCAGCTGGCGCGACTTCTGGCGCGAGTACCTGTGGCTCGCCGCCGGTGTGTGGCTGGGAGTGGTGGGTGCCCTGGTCGCAGCGAACCTGCTGCTCGGCCGGGCACTGGTCTGACCTCGGTCACGTCGTCACCAACCCGCGAAGTGCCTCGACCTTGGCCGGGCCGATGCCGCGTACGTCGGCCAGATCGTCGACCGAGGCGAAGGGACCTTGCTGGTCTCGATACGCCACGATCGCCGCTGCGGTGGCCGGCCCGATGCCAGGGAGCGAGTCGAGGTCGCCTGCCGTGGCCGTGTTCAGGTTCACGGGGCCCTGCGGTGTCGTCGGGACCGGCTCGGCAACGGCGACAAACGGCGGCACCGTTTCGCCGACGCGTGGAACGTACACGCGCGCGCCGTCGGTGAGGAGCGCCGCGAGGTTCACGGCGTCGGGCTGTGCGTCAGCGGACAGACCACCCGCCGACTGCACGGCGTCGATCACTCGGCTACCGGACGGCAACCGGTACACCCCGTTCGCGGCGACCGCTCCGGCGACGTGCACCACCACCTCACCCGTGGTGGCAGGAGGGGCATCGGGGATGGGGGCCCCGGAGGCGTGGTCGTCGGTGGCCACCGTGACCGTGGTGGGGGCCGACGCCGAGCGGGCGAACGGCAGCGTGGACTCGGTGGTCGCGGCGGGCGGCCGGACCAGCCAGTACGCGCCGGCCAGCACCGCCAGGACCACCGCGGCGGTGCTGAGCAGCCGCACTGGGCCAACCCAGTCGACCCAGGCGCGAACACGTTCGAGCGGCGTCGAATGCGGCAGCGGACGGCGAAGCGGCTCGGGCGCATCGAGCGGACCGCGCTGCTCGTGTGGCGCGTGCGGTGCGTGTGGTGCGCGCGGATCGCGCGGATCGGGTGGATCCGACACACGACCTCCCAGGGGTGCGCCGCACCCTTGGGCACGGCATCGTTCGACCGGGGGAAGCCGGTGCCGAACCTACCGGCTCACGAGGCGATGCGCGCCTGTGCCTCGTCGACGACCGCGGTGGCCAGTGAACGTCGGGCCACCCAGTCGGCTTCGATCTCCATGGGGATGCGCATCGCAGCGCTGCGATGGTCCTTGCCGCGCAATCGCCACGACGCGTAGCTGCCCACGTATCGAGCGCCGTAGCCGATCACGCCGAAACGACGCCACTGGCGGACGTGCACCATCTCGTGGCGCAGCAGGTACGGCGTGGCCTTGTCGCGGCGAACGATCACCAACGAGCCCAGGGTCAGGGCCTCGGATCCCTTCGGTACCGGACCACCTTCCCAGAGGCGGTAGCCGTCGCGCGGTTCGATCGACATGATCCGCGACCCTAGCGCTCAGCGCGCAGCACATACGCATACTGCAGCCGCTCCATCGATCGCCGATGCAGGACCAGCGTGTACCCGTGCCGGGTGGAGATGGCGTCAATCGCCGCGTCGCACCCCTCGGTCAATGCGATCAGCACCTCACTGCCGTCGTGCAGGTGATCGCCGAGTCCGGCGAACAGGCGGTGGAAGTACTCGAAACCCGAACCGGCGTGGAAGGCATGGTCGAACTGACTGGTCGGGTCGTGACGGAAGTACGGCGGATTGACGACGACGAGGTCGAACGTGGCGTCGACGGCCGCGAACAGGTCGGACTCTCGCACGTCGACCGTCAGCCCGTTCGTCGCAGCGTTCCGTCGGGTGGCGTCGCACGCTCGATCGGACAGGTCGACTGCAGTGACGATGGCCCCGCCTCGGGCGGCGACCAACGACACGGCACCGGACCCGCTCCCGATCTCGAGCATCGTGCGCCCGTGCAACTCCATCGACGACAGCGTGCGGCAGAGCAGCTTCGTCGACAAGAAGAACTTGGGCGGGAACACCCCGACCGGCACCGTGATTCGCAGGCCGCGGACCCGGGTCGTGCGTTCCCTGCTCATCCATCGGTCGATGTACGGCCGAGCGGCGGCCTGCCGCCAACCACTGACTCGTTTACGTCGGTACTGCCAACGGGTGGGCTCGCCGACCCGCGCAAACCTGCCGATGAACACAGCCACGGCAGTCGA
>JANOET010000370.1:0-10365 GCA_031413415.1 Acidimicrobiaceae bacterium | reverse complement strand
CCAACACTCCGGCCGAGCGGGCGCCGGTTGTGAGGTTTTCCCGCGCGACCAGGCCAGCTTCCGACCAAGCGTCCGCCAGACTCACCGAATCGAGCCGCACCTTGAAATCAAAATCGCCGCTGCGCAGTTGGTAGCTGAATTGGAACTGATCACTCACGCCGCCCAGATCCGCACCGCCGCCGGTAATGTTGTATCCATTTCCCACCGTAACCTGACTGCCCGTCGGCGTGGGATTGCCGACGGCGAGCAGCGCGTAGCTGCTTCCCAGGAAGTTGGTTTGAGAATTGGGAGCAACGACATTCCCGGCGGCCGAGGGATCGGCTAGATTGTTTACGGTCACGAGGTACACCGCGCCATCAATCATGGCCCCCACGCTGAGCACGATATTGCTTTGCGAACCGTCTGGGGTGGCGCTGAAAATGGCCAGGGCGCCGTTCGTGCCGGCGATCGCATAGTTGGCCAGATTCGTGGCGGTTGTCAGCGTGATGCGCTCCGACAACGTCACCTGCACCTGACTCAATCCCAGGGATTGGGCGCCCAACAAGACCGGACGGTTGGTGTCCGCGATGACAAGCAACGTGGCATTGCTGCTGATGGCGGTGTAGTTGGTGGTGCTGATGACATTAGCCGCGACCAGCTTGAAGCTGGCGTTGTTGTTGGTCAGCGCAGCCACGCTGAGCGTATAGGTGGCGTTGGTCGCGCCGGGAATCACGCTGTTGTTCCGATACCACTGCAACGTCGGGACGGGATTGCCGACGGCTCCCGCCGTGAAGCTGGCTGGAGCGAGCTCGTTCACCGAAAGACTCGCTGGTTGTTGATTGATCGCCGCGGGAATCTGGACCCCGGCTTGGGGCGCCACCACGATGCTGGGCAAGCCGGCCGCCTTGACCGAGATGCAGTCCTTCGTGCACGCGGTGATGCACCGGCCGCAGCCCTTGCAGTACTCCGGCAGCAGCGACGGCAGCGGTCGCTCGTCGATGGTGGACACGGCATCACCCTTCGGACCGGCGGGTGTCGATGACGGCACCCGACATTGCGCGGATGTGGATTCCTGGGTCGATCATCGCCCCAGGTGGCGCACGCGGCACAGTGCCCCCGGGCACCCTCCGCCCGGGCCAAAGGACCCTTGCCCCACCTCGCCGCGCCCGCCGGGCGCGATCAGGTGGGGTCGAGGGCGTCGACGAAGGCGGCAAGCTCGGTAGGGTCGATGCGACCGACCTCGGTGTCGTCGGGGAAGCCGCCGCTCAGCACGTCGGCACGGAATGCCGACAGTGCCCGCACCCTTTCCTCGGCGATGCGACGCTGCAGCGAGGCCACGTCGCCGTACGCGCGAGCGTGCCGCGGTATGCGCGGACTCTCGCCGACCACGTCGGACTGGAAGAGGAACATCACGTCGGCGTCGCGGCCCGATCCGAGCGAGATGGTGGCCATGCCGGTCCGCGGCGTGATCTCGGCCAGCACCTGCGCAGGGATGAGCTCGCACTCGACGGCGAAGGCACCGGCGTCCTCGAGTTTCCGGAACTGCTGCCAGAGCGCCGCCGCCTCGTCGGCCGTGCGGCCCACCGAGCGAACGCCACCGAACTGACTGGATCGCTTGGGCACGAACCCGAGGTGGCCCATCACCGGCACACCCTCGTCGGCGAGGAGTCGCACGGCGTCGAGTCGACGCGCGGTGATGACCGCGTCGGCGCCGGCACTCAGCGAGCGGAACGCCGTTGCGAGCAGCTCGTCGAGCGTGACCTCGCCCCCGAAGTCGATGGCTGCGGTCACGAACAGCCGGCTCGAGCCACGCCGGACCTCGGGCACCGATGCCGCAAGGCACACGACCATGTCGATGCCCGCAGCCTCGGCGGCGGCGGCTTCCTCTTCGGTTGCTGCGGTCACCTGCACGTACTGACGCCCGCTGCCCTTCAGCGCGGAGATGGAGGCGACGGTGACCGTGCGATCTGCGTCGCGACCGTTGAAGTCCAAGATCCTGGTCATTGCCGTCGGACGCTACCGTCCGGTGAGTCGGCGTCGTACGATCCGCCCATGTCCGAGAACCCCTCCGCCTTCGCGACCATCGGCCTGTTCACCGGCGTGCCGCAGCACGAGCACTTCGATCGCCTGTACCGGTTGCTGCCCAGCACCCGAATGACGGCCAGTACGACGCCATACCGGTTCCCGGACGGGCAGGCTGTCGACCTGCCGAGCACGTTCGATCTCGCAGGAAGACCGGTCGACACCGAGCACTTCCTCGACGTCACCGACACCGCCGCGCTGCTGGTGCTGCGTGACGGCCAGGTGGTGCACGAGCAGTACCGCCTGACCGGCGGCCGCGACGTGCAGTGGATCTCGTGGTCGGTGGGGAAGAGCTTCGTGTCGGCGCTCGTGGGCATCGCGGTCGGCCTGGGCCACATCCGCTCCATCGACGACCCGATCAGCGACTACATCGACGTCGAGCCGGGCTCGGCGTACGACGGGGTGCGCATCAAGGACGTGCTGCAGATGTCGTCGGGTGCCCGCTGGAACGAGGACTACAGCGACCGCACCTCCGACGTCGTGCGCCTCGGCGCGGCGATGGGGCCCCGCGGCAGCCTCGACGCGTTCGTGGCGTCGGCCCCCGGCGACGTTCCGCCCGGCACCGTGTGCCAGTACAACTCCACCGACACCCAGGCGCTCGGCGCGCTGCTGGTGCGGGCAACCGGCCGCTCCATCACCGACTACATGCAGGAGCACCTCTACGAACCGCTGGGCATGGAGTCCGACGGCTATTGGCTGATCGACTCGCAGGGTCGAGAGATGGCGTTCGGCGGCATCAACCTCACGGCCCGCGACTTCGCCAAGCTGGGCGAGCTGTACCGCTGCGGTGGCGAGTGGAACGGCCGCCAGGTGGTGCCCGCCGACTGGGTGGCCGCATCGGTGGTGCCCGATGCCCCGCACGTGCAGTGGGGCAGCCCGGTGATCGCCGGCAAGAACCTGCCCGACGGGTACGGCTACCAGTGGTGGCTCATCGCCGGTGGGCTCGACCAGTACAGCGCGATCGGCGTCTACAACCAGTGGGTGTTCGTGTCACCGCGTGACGGCGTCACCATCGTGAAGCTGTCGGCCACCCGCACCTACGGCACGACGATGGGCGAGAAAACCAACTTCGAGGCCCATCACGAGGCGTTCCTGCAGGCCGTCGCCGTGCACAGCGCCAACGCCTGACGGCCGTCAGCAGCCAGCCGCTCCCGCCGCGCTGTCGCCACCGAGGTAGCTCCGCGTGAGCAGCTCAGGGTGCGCCCGGAGATCAGCGGCATCGGCGTTGGCCGCGAGTTCCCCGTGACGCAGCACGTAGGCGCGGTCGGCGACAAACAGCGCGAGGTCGACGTGCTGCTCCACCAACAGCACACCGGCACCCTGCTCGTCGGCCACCCGGCGCACCACCGGGAGCAGCCGCTCCACCAGGACGGGTGCCAATCCGAGGCTCATCTCGTCGACGATCAGCAGTTTCGGATGGGTGACGAGCGCACGGCTGAGCGCCAGCATCTGCTGCTCGCCACCGGAGAGCAACCCCGCCCGCCGATCGAGCAGCCGACCGAGCTCTGGGAAGTACTCGACCGCGAGCTTCGTGTCCGCGCGCGAATGGCGGGCAGCGATGCGTAGGTTCTCGGCGACCGTGAGGCGCGAGAAGAGCGCTCGGTCCTCCGGCACGTGCGCCACACCGAGTCGGGCGATCGCGGCCGGCCGCATGCCGTTCGTGGTGCGACCGAGCACGGTGATCTCTCCGGCGAGCCGCTCGACCAGGCCCGAGACCGCCAGCAACGTCGTGGTCTTGCCGGCGCCGTTCGCACCGAGCAGCGCGACCACCTCGCCGGCATCGACCGACAAGTCCAGTCCGCGCACGGCAGGCACGCCGCGGTAGCCCGCACTCAGCCCCCTCAGCTCGAGCAGCCGTTCGCTCATGCGAGCTCGTCTCCTGCGGTCCGGCCGAGGTAGGCCGCCACCACCGCGGGATGCCGACGCACTTCGTCTGGCGTGCCCGACACGATGACCTTCCCGAACTCGAGCACGTAGATGCGGTCGCACACCTCGAGCACCATCGCCATGTCGTGCTCGACGAGCAGGATCGCCGACCCGTGCTCGACGATCGAGCGGAGATGTCCGCCCAGCACGCGTGACTCGCTCGAGTCGAGCCCGGCGGCAGGCTCGTCCATGCAGATCAGCGAGGGGCGCCCGGCCACGGCTCGGGCGCACGCGGCGAGCCGACGCTGGCCATGGCTGAGGTCGGTGGGGAGACGGTCCCCCACGCCCGAGAGACCGACGAGGTCGAGCGCATCACCGACGGCGCCGTCGACGCCGACCGGGCGAGGGCGGACGAGGTCGCGCACGACGCCGCGCCACGAGGGCCGCTCGAAGGACGCCGCCACGTTCTCGGCGACCGTCAGGTCGTCGAACAGTTCCACCAACTGGAACGTGCGGGCCATCCCCAGCCGGGCGCGGCGATGTGGCGCGAGGCCCGAGATGTCGCGGTCGTCGAGCACGACGGTGCCATCGCACGGCACGAAGCCGGTGATGGCATCGATGAGCGTCGTTTTGCCCGCACCATTGGGACCGATGAGGCCGACGACCTCGCCCGCCGCGACCGCCAGGTCCACACCGTCGACGGCGCGCACGCCGCCGTACGCGACCGACAGCCCTTCGACGCGAAGTCGATCGTTCATGCCTCCGCTCCCGACACAGTCGCCGAAGGCACGAGGGTACCGACCGTGCGACGCACGAGGTGCCGGTTGCGCCACGCGCGCCACGCGCCCGCCACACCCTCGGGCTGGGCGATCGCCATCACCACGAGCAGGACACCACCGATGAACGACTCCCACGGCCCGACCGAGCCCGACGCGCGTGACAGCACGAAGAACACCACGCCCGATGGCACCAGCAGACCAGCCGCCACAGCACCACCCACCGTACCGACCCCGCCGAGGTAGGCGAAGGCGAGCGCCGTGAGCGAGGCCATCACTCCGAACGACGCATCACTGACCGAGCCGAAGCGATACGCCACCAGGCACCCCGCCACGGCGGCCAGGGCGGCAGAGACGGCGAACCCGACGAGCTTCGTGCCGGCGACGTGAATGCCCGCGGCTGCAGCGGCGCGCTCGTTGGAACGCACGGCAAGGATGCGTCGGCCGGTGGCGCTGCGCCGGATGTTCGCCACCACCACGACCAGCACCACGGCAACAGCCAGCAGGAACAGCCCGAACACGGGTCGCGACGACTTCGTGCCGAGCACGAGACCGAAGTCCCACCCGAACAGTTGCGGGTTGGGTACCTTCGCGCCGCCGGTCGACGCGTCGCCGACGAAGGTCGGGTTCTTGAAGACGAACTCGGTGATCGCCACACCGCCGGCGAGCGTGACGATGACGAGATCGGTCCCGCGCAACCGCAACGCCGGAAGCCCGAGCGCGACACCGAACACGGTGGCGATCGCCACGGCGAGGATCGGAGCGATCGGGAACGGCAACCCCCAGCCCATCGCGAGCTTCGACAACGCGAAGGCGGCCACACCGGCGAAGGCCGCCTGGGCGAGCGAGGTCTGTCCACCGAAGCCGGACAGCACCACGAACGACAACGCCATCACGGTGCCGATGATCGATGTCATCAGCGCACCGCGCATCAACGGCCCGGCCCACAGCAGCGCGGCCGCCACGACGAGCGGCAGCACGACCCCCGCTCTCCCCAGTCGCACCGCCGGCGCGGCAGGAAGGCGCCAGGTGTCGACCGCGCCGCGCTCGGGAAGATGCTCGCCGCGGAGGGCCATCGTGATGATGATCACCAGGAACGGCAGTCCTTCTCGAGCGCCGTACTGCGGAAACCAGGGCAGGTCGTTCTGCAGCTTGACGAACACCGACTGCATCATGCCGATGGCGAGCCCGGCGGCGACGGTGACACCGATGCTGCGGAAGCGACCCAGCAGCGCCGCGCCGAGGGCCGGGACCAGAAAACCGAAGGTGTAGACGCCCGAGCCGAGTTGCAACATCGGGGCTGCGAGCACGGCGATCAGCCCGCAGATCACCGATGCGAGCACGAAGCTCGCTCCGGCCGGCAGGTCGGGCGAGCGGCCGAGCAGCACCGCGCCCTTCTCGTTCTCGGCTGCGGCACGGGTGAGCAGACCGAGTGTCGTGAAGCGCGACGCGGCCCACAGCGCGAGTCCGATCAGCACGACCACCACCGTGAGCCACAGCCCGTCGCGCGGCACGACGATGTTGTCGGTGAACCGAATGGGGTCACGCGGCAGGATGGGCGCGACGCGGATCGACGCGCCACTCTCGAACCGGCGCTCGACGAGCGACAAGAACACGATCACCAGTCCGACGCTCGCCACCACCTTGGCGAGGGTGGGTGCCCGCCGCAACGGGCGGAACACCAGGAGGTACACGGCCGCACCGATGATCGCGGCGGTCAGCAGGGCGATGGCCAGCGCCCAGCCGAGGCCCACGTCGTCGGCCCACGCACCACCGAAGTGGTAGCGGGCGGGCAACCCGGGGATCGGGAAGGGATACGCACCCCGGCGGAGGTCCGCGTAGACGTAAGCGACCCAGGTGGCCATCGCCCCCTGCGCGAAGTTGACCACCCCTGATCCCTCGTGAGCGATGACGAGGCCGAGGCCGAGCGCAGCGATGATGGCCCCCGCGCCGAGGCCGAGCAGCATGAAGAAGATGTAGTCGCTCATCGCGCCGCCAGAACGGTCATCGGCTCACGGGAGATGGTCGAGCACGGAGAGCGCCTCGAGCCCCTCGATGGTGCGCACCTCGCCGCCAGCGACGTACTCGGCGAAGGGGAACGTGAACGAGCAGATCGACGGGTAGTCGGGCGCGGCGCCGCACGCGATCGGGGAGGTGCCCGGCCACAGCTTGAGGTCGTCGGCCGTGGCGAGATGCTCGCGGATGGCGTCACCCGTCACGTCGCCGCCGGCGGCTGCGACCTCGTTGCTGTACACCGCCAGCGACATCACCAGGTACAGCCCGAGTGCGCCCAGGCCGAGCGACGCCTGGTCGACGTCGTCCGGCGCCACGTCGAGCACCGGCGCCATGATCTCCTGCACGAGTCGCGAGGCCGGGGTGTCGGCTCGAGTCGACACGCCGACGAAGTTCCATCCGACGGCGTCGTCGCCCACCTGGTCGAGCACCTCGATGCTGCTGCAGATGCCGGTGGTCATCACCGGAGTGTCGATGACGAGCGACGTGCGCGCCCGCATCATGCCGATGCAGCCGGCGTCGGCGTACAGCGACACGAGGAGGTCGGGGTCGTCGGAGGTCACCTCGCTCACGAGGCCCTGGAACCCGGCATCCGTCTCGTTGTCGCCGCCCTTCACCGTCGTGTGGGCGATCTTGAGCAGATCGAGCGCCGCGGTGAGCGCTGCCTCCGACGAGTTCGAGGGAGGGTTGTCGGCGCTGATGATGCCGACCGATGTGGCGCCGAAGTGCTGCTGAGCGGCGAGTGCCACGGCCGCCATGACGGTGGCGTTGCCCCCGGTGAGGAACAGTGCATCGGCGCTGTAGTCGCCGGCCAGGACGGGGAGCACACCGATCACCGGCACGCCGGCGGCCGTGTAGGTGGCGTAGTCGGGGAAGACGTCGAGCCCGAGCAGCACCAGTTCCACGCCCTTGCCGACGAGCTCCTGCGCACACTGTTGCGACGACTCCGGTGATCCCTTCGCGATGCAGGTCTCGAGTTGGATCGGGCGGTCGCCGAAACCGCCGTGTTGTCCGAGGTAGTCGACCGCTCCCTGCATCGCCTCACGAATGTCGGGGAAGTCGAGACTCGGAACACCCTCGGTGTTGACGAGGCCAACCACCATCGGCTCGCCCGCGGGAGCAGTGAGCGTGGGGAACACGAGGTTCGGGTCGCCCGCAGGGTCGGGCGGGGCGGTGTCGGCCGAGGACGTGGTGCTGTCGCCCGATGCCGATGGGGCGGTGGTCTCGACCGTCACACCGGCCGACGATTGGGGCCCGCCCTCACCCTCGTCGATACCCGCGCAGGCGACGAGCGAGGTGAGTGCGACGAGACAGGCGGCGGCCGCCCGCGCGGAACGAGTGGAACGAGTGGTGCGATGGCGCATGGTGGTCAGAACGACGGCGTGTCGGGGATCCAGCTGCCGTGCGCACCGTATGGCACGCGCCGAGGCAGGTGCACGATCGCGACCGGTGAGGAGGTGAAGTCGCGAGCGTCGATGATGCGCAGCGTCGACTCGTCGGTGGCCGTGTCGTGGGCGAAGGTGATGATCCAGCCGTCGTCCTCCGCGGCGTCGACCGACCGCGGTGCGAACACAGGCTCGGCACCGCGCACGCCGTCGCCCAATTGGTGTTCCCAGCACTGTCCCGTGTGCAGGTCGTACTTCCACAGCGCCGAGCCGTAGACCGGCTCCTCCACCACGCCTTCACCGGCGAGCGCCATCAGGTAGCCGTACTGGGCGTCGAGCCCGACGAGCCGGTCGTCGACGCGGCCGAAGTCGCCCGGCCGGTCGTCGATCTGCTCCTCGGTGACGGTGCCGGCGACGAGGTCGATGGTCCACTTCCAGAGCCTGCCGACCTCGCCGTAGTCGTCGTTGCTCGTGCCGAAGGCCTCGGGCTGGCGCGAGACGTGGATCACGATGCTGTCCCCCACCTCGTGGGCGTTGACGGGGTGGAACACGTAGCACGGCTCGATCTCGAACCACCGGACGTCGGCGTTGGTGCCGTTGCGGGGCATGACGCCGAGGCGGGCACCGGCGTCGCGCTTGAACATGAACGGCATGCCGGTGGCGAGGGCGTCGAGGTCGAAACACACGGGCAGGTCCATGAACACGACGTGGTTCCGGGTGACGTTGAAGTCGTGCATCATCACCAGGTTGGGGATTTCGATGCCCTCGAGCTGCTCGAGCTGGCCATCGGCGCCGATGCGGATGTAGTTCAGGTACGGCGGGTGCGGGTTGAGGTAGCTGAAGGCCAGAAGTTCACCCGTGACGGGGCACACCTTCGGGTGCGCAGTCATCCCCGTGGTGAGCGCACCGTCGAAGTTCACGTAGCCGATCGTGTTCAGTTCGTCGTCGATCTGCCAGGGGAAGTGCACCTCTTCGAGGCAGAGGATCCGGTCCTTGTGGCGCATCACGTTCGTGTTGCCGGTGCCATAGGTGAGGTCGCCCATGTTCGCCATCACGTCGCCGCCGGGCTTGGTGACGTTGGGTGTCTGCAGGAACCGGTTTCGGTACCACTGCGCCTTTCCGCCACCGAGGCGCACGCCGTGCACCATCCCGTCGCCGAAGAACCAGTGGTCGCTGCGGCCCGACTTCGGGTTCGGCCCCGTGCGCACGTACAGCCCTTCCAACTCCTCGGGTACCGCTCCGGTGACGCGCAGGTCGGTCACGGTGAGCTCGTCGTGGACCGCCGCCCAGTTCCCGCGCAGATGCCACGGTGTGGCCTGTGCAGCGTGATGGTCGAGTGCGGTCATGGTGTCGCCTCCTGCGTGCGAGCACCCCGATGCCCGACGGGGGGACCGTAGCACGGGCCCGGGCGAGAATCTACCCGCGGTAAGATTCCGCGGACAGACCTGGCCAGACCAGATCGGCGAGCCGCTCCGAGAGCGCTCTCACCGGCTCGTCGCTCGATTCGATCCACCACAGCGACACGAGGTTGAGCATGCCGATGATGCCGTAGGCCCACGGTTCGGCCGAGCTCGCGTCGAGACCGAGCGAGCCGCGCCACACCGTGAGCAACTCGGCCAGTCGGGGCGCGGAACGGCCAGCGAGGTGCAGCGTCCGCTCGGCCTTGTCGGCGCCGCCACGGCTCACGAAGAGGAACAACGGGCGATGCTCGCGGATCGTCTCGAGCGTGGCATGGAAGAACTGCACCAACGACTCGTGGCTCGGCTCGAGACTCTTCACCCGGTCGCGCGCGGCCTTCTCGAGCCGAGCCGAGAGACGGACTGCAAGCGCATCGCAGAGGTCGTCTCGAGCACCGACACGCGCGTACACGATGGGCTTGGTGACTCCCGCTTCGGCAGCGATGGCCTCGATCGACGCTCCGCTGCCGTCGCGGACGATGACACGCTCTGCAGCATCGAGGATCAGTTCGCGGTCCACCACGAGCTTGCCGCCGATCGGTCGGCCGGGACCACGACGTGTCGGCGCTGTCATGGCCCCAGTCTGTCGCGCCCGGCTGCCCCCGACGAGCCGTACTCACCCGGAGAACGGCCTACCGACCCGTCGGCGCCGCGTCAGTGGTGCCAACCGTGGCGCATACGACGCTCGACGACTCCCGTCTCGGGATCGATGCGCAGCAGGTGCAGCCACTGTCCGTCGACGAGGTCGCGCACCACCTTATGCGCTTCGATCACGGCGTCGATCGACTCGGCGGGCGCCTCGATGAA
>JANOET010000369.1:0-4660 GCA_031413415.1 Acidimicrobiaceae bacterium | reverse complement strand
GGGGTGGTCGTCGCCCCCGGGGCCCACGACGAAGCGGCCTCGAACGGCACCACCGAGACGACCTCGGGTGGGCTGGCGAGTCTGCCCATCAGTCAGCCCGTCACGGTGACGGGTGATTCGCTCCCCGACTACGACTCGGGCGCGAACCCCGATCCGGCGGTCGGCCTCACGGCACCGACGCTCGCAGGCTTGAACTTCAACAGCCAACCCATCGAGGTCGATGCCGCCGATGGCGCGTACATGCTGGTGTTCCTGGCGCACTGGTGCCCCCATTGCAACGCCGAGATGCCGCGACTCATCGACTGGAAGAACAGTGGCGGTGTGCCCGAGGACCTGCGGGTCATCGGTGTCGCCACGGCGGTCAGTGAGACCAGCGTGAACTTCCCGCCGGCGCAGTGGTTCTCGGACCGGGGCTGGCCGTGGCCGGTGCTGGTCGACGAGGCCGGAGGCGACGGCGCTGCCGGCAAGGCCGCCAAGGCCTACGGCGCCACCGGGTGGCCGTACTTCGTCATCGTCGGCGCCGACGGCAAGGTGAAGGTCCGAGTCTCGGGCGAGCTCGAGGTCGACGCCCTGCAGAGCATCGTCGACGCTGCCCTCGCCGGCTGACCCCACTGGTCGACACATCGGTCCGCACGCAGCGCTGCGGCGGCCGGTCAATCGAATTCGCGGTGGGCCACTTCGGTGGCCCGCCGCAACACGTCCCGCAGCGGCAGCCCCAGCGCTGCCGCTGCTCGCGCTGCGTCGTCGTGTTCGATCTTCATCCGCCCGGCGGTGACCTTCACGCCGATCACCTGACCGTCGACGGTGACGGTGTGCTCGGCGCGGTGCTGCGGCCACCGCTGCAGCTGCGAGCCGCGAAGGCCGAGTGAGCCGGTCTCGCGCACCAGGACGGCGCTGACGGCAGACGCGACCGCAGGGTCGCAGAGGGCGTGCACGGTGTGCGCCGGGCGACCCTTCTTCATCACGATGGGCGTCGCCCACGCGTCGTGTGCACCCGCGGCGAGCAACGCGGCGATGGCGTGGGCGATGACCTCGCCGGTGGCATCGTCGACGTTGGTCTCGAACAGCTGCACCGGTTGGCCGGGGTCGGGTGTGACAGGCCGTTCGGCTTCGACACCCACCACCACCTGCACGACGTTCGGCCGACCGGGGATGTCGGCGGTGCCCGCGCCGTAGCCGACGGACTGCACAGCGAGCGCCGGCATGGGACCGAACTCGTCGGCGAGGGCGGCCATCAGCGCCACACCGGTGGGCGTGGCGAGCTCTTTGTTGTCGGCGATACCGCGGCTGGGCGCACCGCGGCGGGCGAGCAACTCGACGACGGCCGGTGCCGGGTTGGGCAGGTCGCCGTGCGCGGCATGCACCATGCCCTGGCCGACGGTGATGGGACTGCACACGATGCGGTCGATGCCGAGCACCTCGAGCGCGGCGCACACACCGACGATGTCGACGATCGCGTCGACTGCGCCGACCTCGTGGAACTCGACGTCGTCGGGATCCGTGCGGTGCATCGCGCCCTCGACCTCGGCGAGCAGACGGAACGTGCGTTGCGCACGGTCGCGGACGCGGGGCGGGAGGTCCGCGGCATCGATGAGCTCGCGGATGGCGGCGTACGGCCGATGCCCGCGGTCGTGACTGTGATCATGTCCGTGACCGTGATCATGTCCATGGTCGTGGCGGTCCAGGAGTGCGTGGTCGTGTTCGCCCAGCACGGCGACATGGGCCTGGGTTGCGGCGATGCCGCAGCGCAACACGGGCTCGAACGCCAGCGCGTACCCGTCGAGCGGCAGCCCGCCCAGGATGTCGGCCACTGCGGCGGGGTCGGCGCCGGCGTGCACGAGCGACGCCATCGTCATGTCGCCCGCCGTACCGGCGAAGCAGTGGAACCAGGCCGTGCGGGTCATGGGCACATCCTCGCGATCGCGCACGCCGCGCCGAAACCGTTGTCGATGCCCACGACGGTGACGCCACTGGCGCACGACGCGTGCATGGCGAGCAGTGCGGTCACGCCTTCCAGCCCGGCACCGTGGCCGACGCTGGTGGGCACGGCGACGACGGGAGCCGCGGTGAGGCCACCCACCACGCTCGCCAGTGCGCCCTCCATGCCGGCCACCACCACGACGGCGTCGGCCGAGGTGATGCGGTCGAGGTTGGCGAGCAGCCGATGCAGGCCGGCGACGCCGACGTCGGTGAGGCGGTCGGGCTGGAAGCCGTAGGCATGCAGGGTGACGACGCACTCGTCGACCACCGGCACGTCGGACGTGCCGGCACTGACGACGAGCACCTTGGCCATTCGGTTCGGGTGCGGACGGCGCCACAGCAGGCAGCCGGCCTTCGCCTCGGCACCGGGATGCGCCGCCAAGACGGCTGCCTCGGTGTCGGCCGAGATGCGCGTCAGCAGCACCGGACCCGCGCCGTGTTCGAGCAGCTCGCCGACGATCTCGATGCACTGGGCGACGCTCTTGCCACTGCCGTAGATGGCCTCGGGCATGCCCTGGCGCAGGGCGCGGTGGTGGTCGACCAGCGTGTCACCGACCTCGGTGAACGGCAGGCGGCGCAGGAGCGCGACCGCATCGTCGGGCGCGACGGTGCCGTTGCGAACACCGTCGATCAGTTCGGCGAGGACCTGCTCGTCCATGGACCGCCCATTGTGCCCGGCGAAACCGAGCGAGGGGTCACCGACCGCGAGGAATAGCCTTCGGAGCCATGACCACCGCCACGGCGCGCACCCGCGTCGGATTCCTCGGCCCGCTCGGCACCTTCACCGAGCAGGCCCTGAAGACGCAGCCCGATCTGGCTGCGGCCGAGCACATGCTGTACCGCACCATGCCCGACGTGCTCGACGCCGTCGAGAGTGGCGAGGTCGACCTCGGCTTCGTGGCCATCGAGAACTCCATCGAGGGCACCGTGAACCTCAGCCAGGACGAGCTGGCGTTCAACCACGACCTGCTCATCCAGCGCGAGGTGGTGCTGGACATCGAGCACTGTCTGATGGCCAAGCCGGGCACCACGCTCGCCGAGGTGACGGCAGTGCTCAGCATCCCGGTCGCCAGCGCGCAGTGCCACGCCTACCTGCGCAACTCGGTGGGCCAGGCCGAACTGAAGGCCGCCAACTCCACCGCCGAGGCGGCGCGCATGGTGGCCGAAGAGCTCGGACCCGGCGCCGCTGCGGTCGCGCCACGTGCGTCGGCCGCCCTGTACGGCCTCGAGATCCTGGCCGAGGACATCGCCGACCACCCCGGCAACCAGACCCGCTTCGTCGTCGTCGCCAAGGAGGGCATCCCCGCCCCCACCGGTCACGATCGCACCGCCCTCGTCATCTACCAGCGCGCCGACGAACCCGGCAGCCTCATCTCCATCCTCCAGGAGTTCGCGGCGCGGCGCATCAACCTGTCGAACCTGCTGTCGCGACCCACCAAGGACGGCGGTCTGGGCGACTACTGCTTCGTCATCTACGCCGACGGTCACGTCGCCGACGAGCTGGTCGCCGACGCGATGCGCTCGCTGCGTATCAAGCAGGGCAAGGTGAAGTTCCTCGGGTCGTATCCTGCCGCGGGCGAGCACGCCACGACTGTCCGCCAGGACGCCGATGTCCGCTGGCGCGACGCCGACCAGTGGATCGAGACCCTGCGCAGCGACATCCGCTGACCAGGACGTCGTCGAATAGGGTGCGGCCGTGACCACCGACGACAAGATCCAGAAGGCCCTGTCGGAGCTGCTGAACGAACCGACGGGACCGACACTGGTCAGCCCCGATCGACGCAGCAGCGCCGACACGATGCTGCGCAACCTGCAGCAGCAACTCGTCGCCGTCACCGGTCAGGCCGACCTCAAGGCGAGCATCATCATCACGGCTTCGTCCATCAGCTTGTCGCTGGTCGCCACTCGAGTGAGCGACAGCCGACTCCGACCTGCTGCCCTCACCCTCGGCGTGTTCGTCCTGGCTGCGCTGTGCTGCGCGATCTTCGCCGTGCTGCCGAAGTATCAGGTGAAGGGCGACCCGCCGGTCGGGCAGTTCAACCCACTGTTCTTCGGTCATGTCGCGCTGCTCTCCACCGACGCCTATGAGAGGGCGATGCACGAGATCATCGGCGATGAGGAACGCATGTACACGGCGATCCTCCACGACCTTCACGCACAGAGCAGCTACCTGCTCCGGCGCAAGTTCCGGCCGCTGCGCTGGGCGTACCTCAGCCTGCTCGCCGGCTTCATCGCCGGCGCAGTGGCCCAGGTGGTCGGCGAGCTGCTGCGCTGAGCCGAGCCGAGCGTCCGAGACGGTCGGCGGCCGGTAGATTCGCTGCCGGAACGGTGGCAGAGCGGCCAAATGCATCCGCCTTGAAAGCGGAAGGGTTCACGCCCCGGGGGTTCAAATCCCTCCCGTTCCGCCAAGGGTGTTCGTGGACGTTCACCGAAGTCCACCGACGTACAATCTTAGGTGCTCTGAGCAGGTCTTTCGTTGCGTGGACGTCCATGGGCGTTGTAGCGTGTCGCTCCCAGGGTTGCTCCCGATTGCTCCCATTTTGGGGTGCGTTGCTCCCGGCGTTGCTCCCGGTTTTGGAGGCATTCGAACCATGGCTCGGAAGGCGAACGGCAAGCGAAGTGTCAGCCGCGACGGCAGCGTGCGGGTGCACGGCAAGGCGTCGAACGGCGAGGGATCTGT
>JANOET010000368.1:0-1916 GCA_031413415.1 Acidimicrobiaceae bacterium | reverse complement strand
CATAGAGGGTGGTTTTCTCTGGGAGCGCCCAGGGCAACATCTCTCGGATAACCTTGGCGACATCCGTGTCTCCTAAGAGGTCCTTCAGCAGGGACCACCAACGGTCGCCGGGATCTCGGGCCTGGGGGTCTCGTCGCGGATGGGTGCGCTCCTCGAACCGCCGATCCGGAATCCGGGCCGGACGCTGGTCCTCGCGCTGTGGTCGAGTGTCGTGGTCATCGCCGGCTTCAGCGCGTACCAGCTCCACCATCTGGAACGACTGCTCACCGCGCTCTGCCCATACTGACCGCAGTGGTTCGATCGCCGGTCCGCGGGCACATCGCGTCGCAGCGGGAAGTGGCCACGATCTCGGCGCGCCGTCGGACGCGCGAAGATCGACCAATGTCGAGTTTCACCAGCGAGCGCATCGCCGCCGCCGTCGATCGAGCAGCTCGGGACGGGTTCGCCGGTGTCGTCCGTGTCGACGTCGACCACTCGATCCTGCATGCGTCGGCCCACGGCCTGGCCGATCGTGCGCACGCGATCGCGAACACCGTCGACACCCGCTACGCCGGAGCGAGTGCGCTCAAGGGGTGCACGGCACTGGTCGTGATGGGCCTGGTCCAGAGCGGCCTGCTCGCCCTCGACACGAGTGTCGTCTCGATCATCGACGAAGCAACCTCGTTCGTCGACGCGGCGGTCACGGTTCGCCACCTGCTCTCGCATCGGTCGGGCATCGGCGAGTACTGCGTGGAGATCGACGCGGGGCGGGTACCCGACCCCGACGCCACCGAACCCGGACCCGCCCCGTGCTCGCTCGACCACCCCTCGGCGATCCTCACCGTGATGGCCGGGGTGGCGGCCCGCTCCGAGCCCGGCACTGAGTTCCAATACAACAACGCCGGATACGTGGTACTCGCATTGCTCGCGGAGCGCGTGGCCGGGACCCCGTTCGTCGAGCTCGTCGAACGTCGAGTGCTCGCACCGGCGGGGATGGCGAACAGTGGGATTCTGAGCTACGACGAGTTGAGCGGTGATGTGGCCATCGGATACCGCGAACGAACCGGGCTGCGCACCAACGTCCACGCCGTTCCCAACCGCGGGCTCGGCGACGGTGGACTGTTCACCACTGCTGCGGACATGGTGCTGTTCTGGCAGGCGTTGGCCGACGGCACCATCGTCGACGCCGACCTCGTCGAGATGATGACGACACCGCACGGCCGCACGCCGCGCGGGACGCGGTACGGGCTCGGCTTCTGGCTCGATCCGAACACCGATGCCGTCACGCTCGAGGGTTACGACATCGGCATCTCGTTCCGCAGCGTCCACCGCCCGTCCACGGCGACCACCTGGACCGTCGCGTCGAACTGGACCGACGGCGCCTGGCCACTCGCCGACGAACTGCTACTGCTGACCTGAAGTCGAAGGGAGATCAGGATGACGGAACCCCTCCCGCAGGCCAACACACCGCCCGCCACGGTCGATGACTACATCGCGGCGCAGCCGCCCGATCGACGCGACGCGCTCCACGAGCTTCGTCGCCTCATCCTGGCCGCAGTGCCCGGCGCGATCGAGTCGATCAGCTACGAAATGCCGACGTACCGCTTCCCGAACGGACACCCGGTCTACTTCGCCGGTTGGAAGCACCACGTGAGCCTTCACGACATTCCCGCCGTCGATCCCGACCTCGAGCAGGAGGTCGGCCCGTATCGCAGCGGGAAGGACACCCTCAGGTTCCCGGCCGCCGAGCCGATTCCGTTCGACCTCGTGTCGCGGATCGTCGTGGCCATCTCGAATCGATCGGCCTCGCGTCGGGACGCGCCAGGACCCAAGGAGGAACCATGAGACTGCTGCTCACCGGTGGTCGACGACGGCGCGTCAGCGACGCCAGAACAGCAGGTGCGTGACGCCGCTGGGGCTCGGCACGGAGTCCATGT
>JANOET010000367.1:0-7819 GCA_031413415.1 Acidimicrobiaceae bacterium | reverse complement strand
TCGTCGCCGAGGCCGAGCTCACGAGCGGAGCAGAGCATGCCCTCACTGGGGATACCGAGAATCGGCTTGGGTTCGATGGTTCGACCGTCGGGCATGACGGTGCCGGGCGTCGCCAATGGGACGACGTCGCCGACCTCCATGTTGAACGCACCACACCACACGTGGCGTTCGACACCGTCGCCCGTGTCGACGAACACCCGATGGACCTTGGCAGCGTCGGGATGACGTTCGGTCTTCAGCACCCGCGCCGTGACGACTCCGGGCACCGTGCTGCCGACACGCGCGACGTCCTCGACCGCGAGGCCGAGATGCGTGATGGCGTACTCGATGGCGTCGATGTCGTCGCCGACGGGGACGAGGTCGTTGAGCCAGGAATGGACGATTTTCATGTCAGAACTGCTCCAGGAAACGGATGTCGTTCACATACATCTCGCGGACGTCGGACACCCCATGGCGTTCCTTGGCCATGCGGTCGATACCGAAGCCGAAGGCGAAGCCGCTCCACTCCTCGGGGTCGAGCCCGCCCGCCCGGAGCACGTTGGGGTGGACCATGCCGCAACCACCCAGCTCGAGCCAATCACCCGACGGCGTCTGAATGTCGAACTCGGCAGACGGCTCGGTGAACGGGAAGTAGCTCGGCCGGAGGCGGCTGCCGAAGCCGTCGCCGAAGAACGCCTTGGTGAACGAGTCGATGGTGCCGGCCAGGTCGGCGAGGGTGATCCCGCGGTCGATCACCAGACCCTCGATCTGGTGGAACACGGCGAGATGGGTGGCATCGGTGGTCTCGTTGCGGAACACCTTGCCGGGCATGATCATGTAGATCGGCGGCTCGATGAGTTGCATGACGCGGATCTGGACCGGCGACGTGTGGGTTCGCAGGACCGTGCTGCCGGGAGTGCCGTGGTCGACGTAGAACGTGTCGTGCATGCTCCTCGCCGGATGGTCGGGCGGCATGTTCAGGGCTTCGAAGTTGTACCAGTCGGTCTCGACCTCTGGGCCCTCGGCGACCTGGAAACCGAGCCCGACGAACACGTCCTCGAGTCGCTGCCACGCCTGGGTCACGATGTGCGCGTGTCCGCGAGACGGTGCGGTGAGCACTTCCGTGAGGTCGATGCGCTCGACTTCGAGTTGCACTGCACGCTCGGAACGCTTCAGTTCGGCGACCCGTGCCTCGATCGCGGCGGCCACCTGCTGCGTGGCCTCGTTGACGGCCTGCCCGGCGGCCTTCTTCTCGTCGACGGTGGCCAGACCACCGAGTCGAGTCTTGAAGTCGGCGAAGGGGCCCTTCTTGCCCAGTAGTTCGGTCTCGAGGGCCTGAGCCTCAGCGAGGCTGGCGACAGCGGCCAGGCGCTCGACGGCGGCATCGGCTGCCGCGCGTACGTCGTCGATCATGTTCACTCCAATTGCAGCAGAGGGTTGGAAGCTACCCGGCCCGTCGTTGACGGGCGACTTCAAATGCGAGGACCGTGGCCGCCATCGCCACGTTGAGGCTCTCGGTGGTCCCGGCGTGCGGGATGGTGATCCAGCCGTCGACGGGCGCATCGTCGGGCACCCCGTGGGCTTCGTTGCCCATGACCACTGCCACGCGATCCCGGAACGGGGCCTCGGTGTAGGGGGTGCCGTGATGCGACGACGTCGCCAGGAGCCGGAGACCCGCTGCCTGCACCGCCGCGAGCTCACACGCGACCACCGGCACCCGGAACAGCGACCCGGCCGATGCCCGCACGACTTTCGGGTTGAACGGATCGACCGAACCGGCCGTGAACACCACGGCGTCGGCACCGGCAGCTTCTGCCGAGCGGATGATCGTGCCCGCATTTCCCGGATCGGCGATGCGATCGGCGACCATCACGAAGGTCGCCGCGGACGGCAGCACCTGGGGCCGTTGATGGACGATGGCGAGGACCGGCTGGGGATGCTCGGTGGTGGCGACCCGCTCGATGACGTTCGGCCCGAACTCGAACAGCGGCGCATCGCAGCGCACCGAGTCGGCACCCGGGGCAACGAACTGCGCCTCGACCTGCCATCCCGCGGCAATCGCTTGTGCGAGCAGACCGCCACCCTCGACGACGAACACACCCTCCTCGGAACGCGCACTGCGGCGCCCCAAGAGGCGCCGCAGTCGCTGAACCTTCGGGCTCGAATACGTGAGCCCAGCGGGGTGGGCAGCGCTCAGAGCGCCGCCTTGGCCTGCACGACGACCGCCGTGAAGGCAGCTGCATCGGTGACGGCCAGGTCGGCCAGCATCTTGCGGTCGACCTCGATGCCAGCAGCGTTCAGGCCGGCGATGAACCGGCTGTAGCTGATGTCGTTCAGACGGCACGCCGCATTGATGCGCTGGATCCAGAGGCGACGGAACTCGCCCTTCTTGGCGCGCCGGTCGCGGAAGGCGTACTGGCCGCTCTTCATGACCTGCTCGTTCGCAGCCCGGACCGAACGGCTCTTGTTGCCGTAATAGCCCTTGGCGCGCTCGAGCACCTGACGACGACTCTTCTTCGCGTTCACTGCACGCTTCACACGAGCCATGGTGATTCTCCTTCTTCGTTCTCTACGTTCGTGGGGTTGCCGTCGGGATCAGCGCTCGCCGAGCAGACGCTTGATCTTCTTCGCGTCGCCGGGGTGCACTGCGACCATGCCGTCGAGGCGGCGGGTGCGGGTGGACGGCTTCTTCTCGAACAGGTGCTGACGGTTCTGCTGCAGCCGCCGGAGCTTGCCGGTGCCGGTCTTCGAGAACCGCTTCGCAGCGGTCTTGCTGGTTTTCATCTTGGGCATGGTGATGTTTCCTGTGGGGTGTGGAGAGGACACGGTCCTCGCCGGGGTGTTCGACGGGTTCGCACTGCGGCGATCCCGTTCGGTTGACGATCCGTCAGGCGGGATCGGCTTCGGCAGCGGGTTCCGGAGCGGCTGCGGCCGGTGTGGCCTGGACCTCTTCGGGTTCCGGTGCTGCTTTGGCCTCGGAGTGCTTCTTCGGTGGCAACGCCTTCTTCTCGGGAGCGATGACCATGGTCATGTTGCGCCCTTCGAGGCGAGCCTGGGTCTCGACCTTGCCGGCGGTGCCGACCTGTTCGAGCACCTGATCGAGGATTCTCGAGCCGAGTTCCGGGTGGGCCATCTCGCGGCCTCGGAACTGGAGTGTGACCTTGACCTTGTGGCCTTCGGACAGGAACTCCTGCATGTGTCGGACCTTGGTGTCGAAGTCGCCCTTGCCGATCTTGGGACGAAATTTCACTTCCTTGATCGACACGTGGACGGTCTTCTTGCGTGACTCCTTGGCCTTCTGGCTCTCCTCGTAGCGGAACTTGCCGTAGTCCATGATCCGGCACACGGGCGGCGACGCCATGGGCGCGACCTCGACGAGATCGAGATCGACCTGGCGGGCCAACTGGAGTGCCTCCGGCAGGGGCTTGATGCCCAACTGATTGCCGTCGGCGCCGATGAGGCGAACCTCACGCGCCCGGATGCGCTCGTTGTACCGGTGTTCTGGTTGCTGCGGCGGTGCTATGGCTGCTCACTCCTGTGCAATGGGTGGTCCCCTCCTGTGGTGGCGATGCGAAGTCGCCGAACACGACGGAGACACACCGTTTCGCACGGCATGCTACGCAATCCTCGATGACCCGGAGCGCACCCGAAGGTGGCCGGGTGGGGTTCGTGTCGACGGATCGACACCCCACTTCGCCTCAGTTGTCCCCGGTACGCTACCAGACGTGACCAGCGATGACACCCCGACCCCCGGAGCGGACCGCACCCCCGACGTCCCCGATGTCGGCATGGACTCCGAGATCGAAGCGGCCGAGGCGGCCATCCGCGAAGCCAAGGACCGGCTGGCGCAGACGCCCGTCGAGCAGATCATCGTCACCCACGTCGTCGGGTTCTACGAGTTGGCCGCGATTCACCTGAGCGCGAACCCGCCGAACCTCGGCGAAGCAGCAATCGCCATCGACGCCATGTCGGCGGTGGTGCACACGCTGGAAGGACGACTCGGCGACGACGAACCGACCATGCTCGACGCGTTGCAGAACATCCAGTTCGCGTTCGTGCAGATCAAGAACCAACAGGGCGACTGAACCGGCCCACCGGTGCCCGTCGCACCCGGCCGGCGCTGACGGTGACCCCTTCGGCCCGCAGCAACTGCGTCTGCTCGGGCTCGTTGCCGGGCACCAGTCGACCGGTGCTGTTGACCACCCGCCACCAGGGAAGCTCCTCATCGCTGGTGGCGAGGATTCGACCCACCAGGCGGCTCAGCCCCGGGTACCCGGCGTCGGCTGCGATGTCGCCGTAGGTGACCACCTCACCTTCGCGCAACGACCGGATGACATCGACGATGCGCCGGTCTCGGTCGATCATGCCGGCGCGATGTGCGCGGCCTCGAGCCGACCGAGCTTGCCGATGAGCGAGAACGACACGTCCTGGCCCACTCCGATGGCACGGCTTCCGTCGGCGATCTCGATGCAGTGGAACAGATACGTCGTCCCGTCCGCGTCTGCGACATGGCCCAGTCCGACCTCACGGTCGAAGGCCACCACCCGGCCCGACAGCCGCCCGGACGACACGGTCACGGGATGATCTTGGAGATCGGCAGTTCGAGGATGCCGGTGGCGCCGGCGTCCTTGAGCGCAGGAATGAGGATGTTGATCTGTCGCTTGGCGACCACGGTCTCGACCGCGAAGCCACCCTCCCCCGCCAGCGGGTTGACCGTCGGCGACTTCATCGACGGCAACAGATCGATGACCGCGTCGAGTTGGTCGCTACCGACGTTCATCTTCACCAACACTTTGCCGCGGGCATCGAGCGTGCCGTTGAGGAGCGTCATCAGCTGTCCCATTGCGTGCCGCTTCACCGGGTCGTCGTACGCGGCCTTGTTGGCCACGACCTCGGTGTAGCTCTGCAACATCTCGTCGATGATCCGCAGGCCGGCGGCGCGCAGCGCCCTTCCGGTCTCGGTGATGTCGACGATGCAGTCGGCGATGTCGGGGATCTTCGCCTCACTGGCGCCGTAGCTGAGCCGAATGTCGGCCTCGATGCCTTTCGCCGCGAAGTAGCGGCGGGTGAGCTCGGGGTACTCGGTGGACACGCGGACGCCCTGGGGCAGCTGGTCGACCGTCGTGACATCGGAGTCACCGGCCACTGCGACCACGACCTTGATGGGGAGGGCCGTCGCCTTCGAGTACTTCAACTCGCCCAGACTGATCACGTCGCTGGCGGTCTCCTCGACCCAGTCGCGACCCGTGATGCCGATGTCGAACAAGCCTTCGGACACGTACGTCGGGATCTCTTGAGGACGCAGGATGCGCACCTCGGAGATGCGTGGGTCATCGATGACGGCCTTGTAGTCGACCGACGACGACCGCACGACCGGAAGGTCGGCCGCTTCGAAGAGTTCGAGCGTCGCCTTCTCGAGCGAGCCTTTGGGAAGGACGAGCTTCAGCACTCGGTGGAGGCTAGCGGCGGTGCCCGACGCCGGTGTCGTCGTTTCCCAGCGGTGACTCGGTGATCAGTGCGAGGTCGGAGCGTCGGCGAGCAGCCGCAACGCGTGCGGGAGCACGTCGAGGATGGCGGCGAGCTGCTCGACGCAGCCTTTCGGCGAGCCCGGCGTGTTGCAGATGATGCTCTGTCCGCGAACGCCGACGATTCCACGCGACAACCGACCCAGCGGGTTCACGAGTCGCATCGCCTCGGCGAGCCCTGGCGCCTCGCGTTCGATGACGAGTCGAGTGCCCTCCGGTGTCTGATCGCGTGGGGCGAAGCCCGTACCCCCCGTGGAGACGACCAGGCCGGCAAACCCGTCGCTGAGCGCTGTCAGCGCCGCAGCGACCGACTCGGTGCCGTCCGCGACCACCTGTTGAGCCACGACCTCGAAGCCGCTGGCGACGAGCAATTCGACGAGCGCCTCGCCGCTGGCGTCGACTCGCGTGCCGGCGATGACGCCGTCGCTGACGGTGAGCACCTTGGCGAACAGTGCGGCGGGCTGGTGACTCATGTGGTCCTACGGTAACGGAGCAGGATCATGCCGTCGGTGCCGGCATCGTGAGGGAGCACCCGCCAGCCGTCGCCGAACGTCCGCCACGCACCCGCCGGACGCTCGGCGATGGGCTCGAAGCCAGCGGGCACCGGGTGTGCCGACGACTCGGCGCCGAGCAGCGTGCAGACGCTGTAGACCAGGGTGCCACCCGGCGCGACGAGCGGGGCGCTGGCAGCGAGGATCGCACCCTGCAGCACCACCAGCTCGTCGACGTCGGTCGGGCGAATGCGCCAGCGGGCGTCCGGCCGACGGCGCAACGTTCCCAGCCCGCTGCAGGGTGCGTCGATGAGCACGTGCTGGAACGAACCCGGGGCGAACGGCGGCACCGTGCCGTCTGCGACCAGTGCGAGCACGTCGTCGGTCTCCAGTTGGCGGGCATTCTCGACCACCAGTCCGACCCGCTGAGGTTGCAGGTCGGCCGCAACCACGACCGCACCGGTCGACGCGATGCCGGTGGCCTTTCCGCCCGGCGCGGCGCACACGTCGAGCACGAGGTCGCCCGGCTCGACGGGTACCGCGGCCACCACCCATTGGGAACCGAGGTCCTGCACGTAACCGTCGTCGCGGGCGGTGGCCGACGGTGGCTCGTTCATCGCCTCGAGCGTGGCGATCGCGTCGTCGGGACCGAGTTCGACGATCAGGCGCTCGACGATCCAGTCGGGGTAGCTGAGTCGAACGGCATCGGACGGCCAGGTCATCGGGGTGGTGGACACACGACGAAGGATCGCGTTGACGAAGCCGCGCACGCGCTTCGGGGCGAGCTCGACCGTCTCACCGACGGCAGCGTGAGCCGAGACTCCCATGAAGTGCAGTTGGTACGCGCCGAGGCGAAGCAGCGTGCGAATCTCGGGATCGGGCTCGCTGCTGACGAAGCGGTCGATGAGGGCGTCGCACGCGCGTCGCATGCGCGTCGTGCCGTGCACCAGCTCGGTGACGAACCGCCGATCTCGTTCGTCGAGGCGGCTGTGCTGCAACTGCGACGCGGTGACCAGGTTGGCGTATGCGCCATCCAGATCGACGCGACACAGGCAGTGATATGCGACCCCACGAGCGGTGGCTGCGGCGCGGGGCGGCTGGACGGGCCGGCGACCACTCATACGAAGGCCTCGTCGGGCTGCGGGCGGAGACCACGTGCAAAGTCGGCGAACGACATCGGTCCCTTGCCCTCGGGCTGCACCGTCAACAGGCGGAGACCGGGTGTGGCCGGCAGCGACGCCGGCACCGCGTCGTCGAGCACGACCTCGAGCACGACCTCGAGCACCTTCACCCGCCGCTCGCGGAACGTCGTCCATGCGCCGCCGAGCCGCACCAGCCGATCGATCTCGGCGGGCGAGCGGGTCCAGTCGATGCGCAACTCGTCGGGCCGGATCTTCGCGGCGTACAGCGCCTCGCCCCGCTGCCCCGCGGGTGCGGGCAGCGGTTGCGCGAGCATCCGTAGCAGTTGCTCGGTGCCGACCCGCACCAACTGATCGCGGAGTGACTGCCCGGTGGCCTGCGCATCGATGGGGACCCGAACGGTGTCGAAGATCGGCCCGGTGTCGAGCCCTTCCTCCAACTGCATCAGGCACACGCCGGTCTCGGTGTCACCGGCGAGCAACGCTCGTTCGACCGGCGCGGCACCGCGCCAGCGCGGCAGCAACGAGAAGTGGAGGTTGACCATGGGCACCTCGGCCAAAACGTGTGGCCGGATCAGCTGACCAAAGGCCACCACCACACCGAGCTCGATACCCTTGCCGAGCACGTCGTCGACGTCGTGACTGACGGGCAGACCCAGTTCGAGGCCTGCGGCCTTGACCGGGC
>JANOET010000366.1:0-4531 GCA_031413415.1 Acidimicrobiaceae bacterium | reverse complement strand
AGCCCCCAAGCTTCATCGTCGACCACTCGAAGCGCAATGCGCCCCGCCGCATCAGGGACATAGGCAACACGTTCATCGAGGTCGGCGAACGACTGCGCTGACAGGTACAGGTCGAGGTTGTCATCGGGCGCCAACTGTTCGCCGAGGTCGATCGCGGCGCGTACGCCGCCGAGCATCGCGCCCACCATCTCTGGCAGCGCGGCGACGTCGGCCCGACTCATCGCGCAGCGCACGACGTTCGCGCGGCGTTGATACCTGCCCGGATGGAGGAGATCGATCGACCCACCGAGGATCTCGTGCCACGCCCTCACCGGGCCTAGCGGCCGCCCTCGCACCCCGGGCGAGTGCCTCCGCGCCGCGACCGCGTCCTTGTGCACCACCCACACGTTGCCGAAACGTTGTCCGGGCAGTTGGCCACCCACGACGAGCTGGCGGACGCGCTCGACCGAGACTCCAAGGAGGTCGGCCGCGTCGGCCAGGGGCAGTAGCTCGGACATGGGCCTAATATATTGGAGTTCTCCAATATATACAAGCGGATCGTTCATCCACAGGCGGCTGTTGATGTCCGTTGGTGGGTGTGCGTAACGAGAGCGCGATCCGACAAGCACGTGTTGAGGTGGCACCGTGTCGCAAGCTGGCAGGAACCTCGGACGGATTGTGCTGCGCCCGGCGGGTTTCGTGCTCTGTAAGTGGGTGTGAGGTTCGTCTCTGTTTCCAACGTCCGGGGCTTCGAGTCCCGTACTGGTGCAGTGATGTGTGACGCGCGCCGGACTGCGAAGGGACGGCTCCGGTGAGCCAGCTGACCGAGTCCGCTGTTGCGACGCCGACTGGCCCGCCCGACTTCCTCACGTTGGATGAGGCCGCGGCGGTGCTGCGCGTCGGGCGGAGCACGGCGTACCGGGAGGCGAACGCGTTCGAACGGTCGGGCGGCCGAAGCGGCATTCCAGTGATTCGCTTTGGCAAGCAGTTCCGGGTGCCGCGCTGCCGGCTCGAGGAACAGCTCGGTGGCCCGATCACGTGGCCCCCGCCGGCACCAGTCGCGGTCGAGCCGCGAGTCCCGAAGCGGACGGCGACGCGATCGTCGCGCTCGACCAAGCGACCGAAGCGCGCAGTCGCGTCTCGGTCGACCGCCCAGTTGTCGTTGGCGATCGAGTCCTGAGGCGCTCGCGATGACCGCTCCCCGAACCACGCAACCCATGTTTGACAGACAGGTGCCCGCGGGCGGGAGGGAGTCCTCATGCTGCGCGTGACGACCCTGTACGTGGGGTCTGCTGCTGCGACTGCGAAGTACTACACGAAGTATCTGACGCAGGCGCCGGGTGAGGGGCCGGGTGTGTGGTCTGGCGCGCAGGCTGCGGGTCTCGGTTTGTCGGGTGAGGTGTCGACCGAGGCGCTCGAGCAGCTACTCACTGGTTGCGATCCACTCGCCGGGCTGACGCTCGGTAATCCGTTGGTGGATCGGACGACGGCGAACGGCACGGTGATCCGGGCGGTGGCGGGGTTTGATGCGACGGTGTCGGCGCCGAAGTCGTTGTCGGTGTGGTGGGCGCTGACCGGCGACGCCGGCTTGGCCGAGTGTCATGACGTCGCCGTCAATGCGGTCGTCGACTACCTGGAGCGCTTCGGCTCGACCACGCGCATCCGGTCGAACGGTGGGCGCCTGCACCCGGACAGCCAGGGGCTGATCGTGGCCGCCTTCCGCCAGACCACCTCGAGGTTGGATGACCCGCAGTTGCACACGCATCTGGTGATCTCGTCGAAGGTGCAAACCGATGACGGCCGCTGGCTGGCACTGGACGCCCGTGTGTTGAAGCATCATCAGCGCGCGTTCGGTGGTCTGTATCAGTCGGTGCTGCGCGCCGAGCTCACTCACCGGTACGGGGTCGCATTCGCCGAGATCGTCAATGGTCAGGCGGAGATCGCCGGCGTACCGACCGAGTTGGTGGAGCAGTTCTCCAAACGGGCCGCCCAGGTGCGCGGGGAGTTGCAGGTGAAGGTGGCCGAGTTCCGCCAGCGCGAAGGCCGCCACCCAACAAAGTTCGAGCACGCCGCACTGGAGCGTGAGGCCGCAGCAGATACCCGGCTGCGCAAGGCCGCCAACGGTGTCCCGGATCTGCCGACACGTTGGCGCAGCGAAGCTGCCAGCATCGGTGTCACGGCCGACTCGCTCGGCCAGTCGATAGCGCAGGCTGCACGGGCGGTGGTGCCACCAGGGAAGGTCAGTGTCGCCGAGGTGATCGAGGACCTGTCAGCCGATCGGTCGGCGTGGCATCGCATGGACATCCTCCGCGCGGTCACCGACCGGCTGCGCCCGCAGCCGGGGATGTCGGGTGAGCGGTGGGCAGGGCTGCTCGACCGTGCGGTGGACCGGGTGCTGGGCGAGTGTGTGGTGCTCGACCCTGGCGGTGACGGCCCGGGGCGCGCCTCGGACGGCAGGTCGGTGTGGATCGAACCCGTCGCCGTGCAGGTCACCAGCCACCAGGTCCTCGCCCAGGAAGAAGCGATCCTGACGTGGGTGCTGGACTCCCAGCTCGACGACCCTCAGCCGTCGTTGACGGTCAACCGCGAAGGGCTCGACGTGCTCCAGTTCGACGCGGCAGCAGCCGCTGCGGGTGAGGATCGGGTGGTGGTGATCGTCGGCCCGGCGGGCACCGGCAAGACCACGACACTCAACGCGGCGGTGAATGATCTGCACCGTCACAGCCGACCGGTGTTCGGTGTCGCACCGACCGCGAAGGCCGCCAAGGTGTTGGGCCGCGAGACCGGGATGCACACCGACACGGTCGCCAAACTGCTCCACGAATGGGCACGAACGGACGGGCCGGGCCCGCAATGGCGGCTGCCTTCGGGCACGACCGTGATCGTCGACGAGGCCGGCATGTTGTCAACACCCAACTTGCACCAACTCACCCGGTTGGCGACGAGTGAGCAGTGGCGGCTGGTGTTGGTTGGTGATCACCGCCAGCTACAAGCGGTCGGTCGTGGTGGCCTGTTCGGCGAGATCTGCGCAACCAGTCGCATCATCGAGTTGGAGCGGATCCACCGTTTCACCCACGACTGGGAAGCCGCCGCGTCGCTGCGCCTGCGCCACGGCGACCTACGCGCCCTCGGCACCTACGAGGTCCACGGCCGGATCATCCCAGGGGCCTTCGACGAGCACCTCGAATCGATCGCCGCCGAGTGGATGCAACGACACGCGGCCGGGGAGACGGTGGCGATCACTGCGGCGACCAACGAGCACGTTGATGAGATCAATCGCACCATCCGTCAACTGCGGGCCCGGTCTGGCGACACCGACACCACCATGTTCGGCTCGATCGCCGACGGGCTTGTCGCCGTGGGCGACATCGTGGCGACGCGTCGCAACCAACGCCATCTGCAGACCACCAGCGGTGACATCGTCCGCAACCGCGAGCTATGGACCGTCACCGCCATCAACGACGACGGTGATCTGACGGTCACCGACCTGGCCGGGTCGAGCACGGTCACGTTGCCGGCCGACTACGCCGAGGAGTATGTGCGGCTCGGGTATGCGGCCACCGAGTACGGCACCCAGTCCGCGACCGAGACCGCCTCGATCACCCTTGCTGGGCCGGCGACCACCGGTCGCGGCCTGTATGTGGCGATGACCCGCGGCCGCGACGACAACCGTGTCTACGTCATCACCGACACCCACGAGATGAGTGAGGCGCGCGACGTTCTCGAGGGGATCGTCGCCTCCGATCGCGCCGACATCCCCGCCGTGGTGCAACGCCGTCGGCTCGCCCAACAGGACCGCCAGCCGCCACGCCCCCAGCCGCGCTGTCAGGTCCCGGGCTGGTTCCACGACCTACTCGTCGACGCCGCCGACAACTACCGCCAGGCACGTCAGGCGCTCGACAACTCGACCGCGGCTAGAGAACGACTCGTCGAGGTCGTCGGCACCGCGGCGCGACGCACCGCCGATGCCAACACGATGTGCGCGCCGTTCGACGCCGAACTCGATACGGCCAACGATGCCGTGAAACAGGCTGAGGCCGCGCAGCGGGCTGCGCAACAACGACTCGACCAGTCAGGGCTTCGCGGTCGACGCCAAGCACGCGCCGAACTCGCCGCCGCCGATGAGACTGTCACGGGGATGCGCGAGATGCTTGCCGTCGCGCGAGAGCAGGCTCGCGAGCCCTACGCGCAACGGCACATCGCCCGCACACAGATCGAGACCGCCCGAGACGCCTTGAGGACCCACGACATCCTCGCCAAATGGCAGTACTTCCCCGAACACCTCTCAGCCGCAGAGACGCGAGTCGATGCCCTGGACACCTGGCACGACTGGGCCGCAGGAAGGTCAGTCGACCAGGACCGTCTCGAGGAGGCCGTCACCACCCTGCACGAGATCGCCGTACACGAACCCGACAACGGCACCCGCCAACTCGCCGACGTCATCCACGAGTGGGCGGAACAGCACGGCGTCGAGCTCGCCCGGCCGCCCGTGCAACAGCACAGAACAATCGAAACCGGCATCGAGATCGACCTGTAAAGGCCGGGCATATCG
>JANOET010000365.1:0-17217 GCA_031413415.1 Acidimicrobiaceae bacterium | reverse complement strand
AGAAACCGAGTTGATGAGCAATGTATAGCCGTCCGGCGCCGCGCCCGCCACGAACGCGGCCGCGAGGGCCGAGGAGTGCCCCGGCGAATGCATCTTCATCGAGCCCTGATCGCTCGCTGAGCACACGAACTGCACGAAGGCGGCCCGCCCGGGCCGCCTTCGTCGCGTCCGGTCCGGAGCGTGGTTGGGCGCGATTCGTCCCAGAAGTGGGAGGAACCGCACCCACGGGCGCGGAGTGACCCAGGTTTGGGAGGATTCGCGCCCAATGACTCCGTGCGCGACCGCGGGCACATCGGTGTCAGCCGAGGAAGCGGCCGACGGTCAGGAAGCCGGTGTGGGCGACCATGCGGTGGTCGGGGCGCACGGCCATGCCTTCGATGTGCCAGCCACGGTGCAGC
The DNA here is from genome assembly GCA_031413415.1 of Acidimicrobiaceae bacterium. Lineage (GTDB taxonomy): Bacteria > Actinomycetota > Acidimicrobiia > Acidimicrobiales > Ilumatobacteraceae > UBA668. Next base: position 16,819 of record JANOET010000365.1, on the reverse strand, counting down.
ACCTCGAGCGTGCGGGTGCCACTCCACGCTCGGTTGGCCATCACCTCACGGGTCTGCGCCGCCTGGGTGATGCTGGGCGTGTAGGCGACCAGGATGCCACCGGGGCGCAGCGCTTCACAAGCATGGGGAACGACCCGCCACGGCTCGGGCAAGTCGAGCACGACCCGGTCGACATCACGCTCGTCGATGCCCTCGTAGCAATCGCGCAGGTGCGTGTGGTAGCGGCTGAGCGGCTCGTCACCGAGGAACGCCTTCACGTTCGTGCGCGCCCGGTTGAGGAAGTCTTCGCGCAGCTCGTAACCGACGATCTCGGCGCCGTACCGCAGCATGGTCATGCTCAGCGCGCCCGAACCGATGCCGCTCTCGAGGACGCGCACGCCGGGGCCGATGTCCGCCAGCATGCAGATCGGGCCGAGGTCCTTCGGGTAGATGACCTGGGCGCCACGAGGCATCTCGAGCACGAAGTCCTCGAGCGTGGGGCGCAGCGTGATGTACGACGCGCCGCGGGTGCTCTTCATCGTCACGCCCTCGGGCTTGCCGACGATCTCGGCGTGCGGCACGAGACCTGCGTGGGTGTGGAACTCGGCGCCCTCGGCCAGCGTGATGAGATACCGACGTTGCTTGTTGTCGAGCAACAGCACCTTGTCGCCGTAATCGAACGGACGGTTCATCGACGTCGTCTCCCCTTGCTGAGCACCAGCTCCACCGGTACCGGATCGTGTGCGCGTGCCTTCTGCGCCGTGCGACAGAACGCGCACAGGTCGCTGGTGGTCGGCGCCCCGCACTCGGAGCACTCCCCCAGGTCATCGGTGGCCGCCGCCGACAGGCCCGAGAGCAACGGGGCCATGTTGTCGAGGAAGTTCAGATAGAACGACGCCTTCGAGCCCGGAGAGCCGGCCTCGATGCGGTTCAACGCTTCCTTGTAGGCAAGGTGCTTGTTACCGACGGCCATCGGACACTCGTCGACGAGGTAGTCGATGCCGCGCACCACGCACCACGCCGCCATCTCGCGCTCGGTGAGGCGCACCAGCGGTTTGACTTTCTTCGGAAAGCCGTGACGGGCCGGCAGCACCGGCAACTGACGCGCCAGGTACTCGACGTCCCATCGCAATGTGTTGCCGAACAGCACGGCCGCTTCGTCGTCGAGGTTGTGGCCGGTGACGAGCACCGAGTAGCCGCCGTCGAGTGCTGCCTTGTCGAACAGGTGGCGTTTGCTGGTACCGCACGCGCTGCACGGCACCCGCTTGGTGGCCTTCGCCGCAGTGGGAATGTCGTAGCCGTACTCGCTGCGCAGGTCGACGGTGATGAGATGCAGACCTCGCTCGGCGGCAAAGGCCTTCGCGTACTCACCGGAGATGTCGCTGTACTCGCCGATCCCGAGACCGATGTACAGGCCGTCGGCCCGATAGCCGAGGTCGATGAGAAGGTCCCAGACCGCAAGGCTGTCCTTGCCGCCGGACACTGCGACCAGAATGCGATCGTCCTTCGACAGCATGTCGAACTTCTCGATGGCCTTCACCACCTGGCGACGGCACAACTCGAGGAAGTGTTCGGCGCAGAAGTTGGCGTTGTGGCGTGGGAGATCGATGATCGCCGGCTCCTTGCACACCCGGCACTTCGACGGCGGCGCGGCCACTAGGCCCCGCCCGAGATGACAGGACGGATCTCGACCGTGTCGTCGGCGGCCAACGCGGCATCGCCGGGCACGAGCGTGCCGTTGCGGATGACGAGATGCGACTCGCGTGGCAGGTCGAGCGACGCCAACAGCGAGTTGACGGAATGCTTACCGTCCACCTCGATCTCGCGACGGGGGTTCCGCAGGAGCACCTTCATCCGACCATTGTGCCGGGGCCCACGCCGTTCGCGGGTTACTCGGCCCGCTACTTGGACCTGCGCATGGCCTTGCGTTCGGCCCTGGGCAGGTCACCCAGCGCCTCGATGCGCAGGATCTGGCCGGATCGCATCGGTTCACGGGCCACCACCATCTCGGTGCGCCCCAAAAGCCGGCGCACCAGTCGCGGCGAGTACGCGAGCACGGCGATCACCATCCACCTTTTGCTGCCGCCGAGCACGCCGCGCGTGACGGCCTGCTGGCGAATGTAGGCCGACGGCTTCAGAAAGCCGAACAACCCCACGCGACGAGCCACGGGCTAGACCCGACGGATCTCGACGAAGGTGGTGCGCTTGCTCCCGGCCCGGCGACCGAGGACGAAGAAGATCAGCAGCAGCACGACACCGCCCACGACAGCGGCGGTGGCGATGCTGTGCTTCTTGTCGTCGACCTTGGCCTGGAGGTCGCTCTGGACTGAGCGGAACCTGCCCTCGAGGTCTTCCCGGGTGATGCGTTGGGCCATGGTCAGCGCTTCTCCTTGGTGAGGGGCTTCTTGTTGATGCGCAGGTACGCCGCGACGGCGACGACGACGCACAGCACGAGTGCGAACAGGTACGGCAGCATGCGAGTCCAGCGACCGTCGAAGGTGGCCGGCCATTCGGTCTGCACGAGGCGCAGCAGGCCGAGAGTGAGGAAGGCCGTGCCGAACCCGATGAGCATCGCGCCGATCAGGCCGAAGCCGATCCACTTGCCGGCGGTCTTCACCGGATCGAGCGTCTCCTGGCGGGCGTAGTCCTTGACCAGTTGCACGGTCTCGGCGATCTGCTCGCTCTGCGATTTCTTCCGTTCCCGGGGCGGGCGCGGCGCCGTGGCGGTGGACGTCGACCCCCCTGCGGTGCCCGCCGTCGATTCCGACGAGGGGGTCGTTTCGCCGGCCGTCGGCGCACCGGCGGACGTCTGGTTGGTCAGCAGTGGGTCGTTCAAGCTGTCGGCCACGGCCACATGTGTAGCACGCGAGGACCCCGTTCCCCCACCGTGACGGGCGCACGCTGGGCGGTGCTACCCAGGTTCGGCCGTCGCTCAGCCGTCGTCGAGGCGAAACTGCAGCAGCGCCTCGATGTCGTCGAGCCGATCCCTGAGCAGGGTGAGACGCGCCACGGGCCCCGGCGCGCAGAGCAGGTCGTGACGGTCGGTGTCGCCCAACGGGGCGAGCGATGCGAGCCGGTACGACCCCACCAGCGGGTCGTCGCCGAGATCAGTCAGCGGGTCGCCGACCGGGTCGCCGAGTTCGAGGGCCGCGGCAACGGCCCGTCGCACGCGGGGCGTCAGCTCGGCGAGGAGGGGGACGACTGCCGGATCGTCGGGCTCGACGTCGGGCCAATCCTCGACGTCGGCCACCGGATACGGATCGTCCGGCAACCACGCGACCACCCGAACTCGGTGAGTCCCGACCGAGACCACCGCGTAGCGGCCGTCGTCGGTCTCGGCCACCTGCACCATGCGCGCCACCGTACCAACGGCGCGACGGACCTCGCCGCCGCCCACTTCGTTGCCGCGCTCGATGAGGACCACACCGAATTCGTGCTCGGGGCTCTCGACACAGGCGCGCACCAGCTCGCGGTACCGGGGTTCGAACACATGCAGCGGCAGCACGTCGCCGGGCAGCAGCGTGCTCCCCAACGGAAACATCGGCAGGACGGTCATCGTGGTGCCAACTCTGCCGCAGTGGGCCCGCTCGGGTACGACAGCAGCACGCCGCCGAACGCATCCCAGATCGGCCGATAGACCACCATCTCGGCGACCTGAGGACCGTTCAGCAACATCGCGAACTCGATGGCGCCGCCGCCGGTCACGGGGACGTAGCCACTGAGCGCCTTGGCCGCAGGCTTGCCGCCGGTGCCGTCGTCGTAGTTGTAGAGCGTGCCGGTCTTTGCTCGCAACGAGCCCTCGAGAGCGGTCCCCACGAACGCATCGGAGAGCGTGCCGCCTGCCTCGCCGGCGACGGCCAACCCCTGGCCGACCGGGTCGTCGATGGACTGTCGCTGCAGCACCGTCAGCAACGCATCACAGGTGAGGCGGTTCTCGTCGGACAGGCCCGATCCATCGACGAGCGTGGTACCCGCCGTCGGGATGCCCCACGTCTGCATGGCGGCACCGATCGCGACAAGTCCGGCCTCGCGGGTGCCCACGCCGCCCGCCTCGAGTCCGATCTCCTTCAGCACCATCTCGGCCGTGTTGTTGTCGCTCGTGGTCAGCATCTCGTCGAGCACAGCCGTCATCGGCTGCGACGTCACCGATGCCACCACGGGCAGATCGACCGGAGCGACGCCCTCCGTGGGCGCACCGGTGACGGTGACGCCCGCGTCGCGCAGCGCAGCGGTGAGGACCGCAGCGGCCCCGACGACCGGGTCATTGGAGGACTGCGTGTTCGACTCGCGCGAATCGTTGACCAACAACGCCGAGATCGGACCGCCCTCGCTGAACCTGACGTCGGACGTCCAGGTTGGTGGGTACCACTCGTCGTCGTACCGGCTCGAGTCGCCCACGACGGCACCGTCGACACGGGTGACTCCCGCGTCGCGGATGGCCCGGGCGAGCGACTCGACCGACGTCGTGGCGAACGGTGGATACTTCGTGTTGGGCCCCTGCCACCACTCGCTCGACAGCATCGGATCGCCACCGCCGACGAAGTAGAGATCGCCGGCGACGACCCCGGACGCCACCGTGCCGCGCACTTCGGTGGTGTAGGTGAAGCCTGGCCCGAGCACCTCGAGCGCGGTCGCCGCGGTGAGGACCTTCACGTTGCTCGCCGGCCGCAGCGACCTGTCCTGGTTCTTGCCGCCCACCACCTGACCGTCGACGGAGACCGCGACACACGACGTGTCGTCGATCTGCGGCAAGAACGCCTCGAGTTCGGCCTGGAAGGCCGTCAGGTTCACGTCGCGCGCGAGCGTCGCCGGCGTGCGTCGTACCGACATGAGCGGCGTGACAAGTGCAACCGGGTCCGCGACGGCCACCGAACTGTCGGTGGGCACGGCGACCTCGTCGGGGGCTCTGCCGTCGGCGAACCGCCAGCACCCCCCGAGCAGCAACGCCGGCACCAGCGCGACGCCGACGAGCGCGGGGTACGGGTTGCGGCGTTGCCCCATTCAGGCCAGGCCTCGTCGCTGCCGGTGCTGGGCGTAGTCATGGAGGTGGCCGAGCGCCGTGACAGCACGATTGCCGCTCGCGTAGCAGAGTCGCCCGGTTGCGCGCACGGCTCGCGGACCCGCGTTGTCGGGGTCGGCGACGGCGAGCTCGGTGGCGGTGAGGATGGGCTTGTCGAACCTGGCCGACAGCTCGGCCGCTGCCTGCGCGAAGCGCTCGTCCTGGCGTTCGTGGTACGCCACGATTCGCTCGAGGCCGTGGTCGGGGTAGAAATGACCCTCGCGCATCATGCGCGCCTGGTTGCTCTGGATGCCGAGGCCGAGGTACACGATGGCGTGCACATCGGGGTGGGCGGCGATCATCTCCATCACCTCCGGAATCGTGTCACGGGTTTCGCCTCCCGCGAGGTCGACCGGGTTGTTCCGGCTCCACCTGGGAGGCAACTTCGTGTCGATCTGCGCGAGCAGCTCTTCGGGCAACTGCATCAGTTCGATGCGGCCGTCGCGGGCGATCGCGTCGCTGGTGACCACTCCCCAACCGCCGGCGGTGGTCATGACCACCACGTTCGGGCCCTTGGGAAGCGGCTGCGTGGCGAACGTGGCCGCTGCCTCGAAGGCCTCCTCCACGGTGGCGGCACGGGTGACCCCGGCCTGACGGCACGCGCCGTCGAACACCTTGTCGTCGGCGGCGAGCGCACCGGTGTGGCTCGCTGCGGCGCGAGCACCGTTGGCGGTTGCGCCACCCTTGACGACCACCAACGGCTTGCGAGCTGCGACCGACGCGAACCGATCGAGCAGCGAGCGGCCGTCGACGATGCCCTCCACGTACGCGAGCGACACCGCGGTGGCGGCGTCGTCGGCGAAGAAGTCGAGGTAGTCCGCAGGAGTGACGGCCGCGGCGTTGCCGGCCGAGACCGCGCGGCTGATGCCGACACCGGTCTGGCGTGCGTAGTTGAGGAAGCTCGACACGAAGTTGCCGCTCTGGCTGGCAACGGCGATACGCCCCTTGGGCGGATACGGAGCGACGATCTGGGCGCACAGGTTGGCAGGCGTGCTGACCACGCCCTGCCCGTTCGGACCGGCCAACAGAATGCCCAGTTCGTCGGCCAGAGCGACGAGCTCGGCCTCGGCGGCTCGGCCTTCTTCGCCGGCCTCGCCGTAGCCCGCGCTGGTGAGGAACGCCGCCTTCACACCTTTGGCCGCGCAGGCGCGGAGCAGCGCTGGGTTGGCGCTCGCGGGTGTGCAGACGAAGACGAGGTCGATTTCACCTTCCGGCAACTGCTCGATGTCGGCGACGGTGCGCACGCCGAGCACCTCCTCGCCCTGCAGGTTCGTGCCGTACACGCCGCCTGCGTAGCCGTTGGCGAGCACGTTGTGCAGGCTGACGAAGCCGAACTTGCCAGGGTGGCTGCTGGCGCCGGCGATGAGGACGCCCTTGGGGTCGAACAGCGCGTGGAACTGTTCGTCGGTCGGCCGGTTCCGATATGCCGCGAGCGGCTGCGCCGGTTCGCCGAGTTCGACCAGGGCGTCGACCGCGACGGTTGTGCCGTCGGCGCGAACGATGAGCGGGTTCACGTCGACGCTGACGATGTCGGGACGCGCGGCAGCCAGTGCCGAGAGCCCGACGAGCACGGCCACCAAGCCTGGAGCGTCGACCGCTGCTTCGCCACGGAACTCGCCGAGCAGCTTCTGCGTGGCCAGCCCCTGGATCATCTCGTAGGCGTCGACTTCGGAGATGGGCACCGGACGGAACTGCACGTCGGCGACGGCTTCGGCGAGCACGCCGCCAACCCCGAGCATCACGTTCGCGCCGAACTGCGGGTCTCGAACGATGCCGGCGATCAGCTCGCGGTTGCCGCTGATCATGGGGGCCACGAGCAGGGTGACGTCGCCGTCCTCGCGTGTTGCCCTGTCGAGCAGGTCGGCGCTGGCGCCGAGGACCGCCTCGGCATCGCCGAGACGCAGCTTGACCAACCCTCGCTCGGTCTTGTGGGCGATGGCGTCACCGCAGAGCTTGACGACGACCGGAAAGCCCAGCTCGGCTGCGACTGTCGCGGCGGACGCAGCGTCACCGACCTCGCGCTCGGGCGCCATGGGCACGCCGAACTCGCGCAGCAGCGCCTTGGAGGCCGATTCCGACAGGGTGGTTCCGCTCGAAGTCATCGGCGCCACCGTACTGTCAGGGGCCGACCAGTTCTGCAGCAAGAGTGACCTGTGCGGCCGCGAACACCGCCCGACCCGGCAGCGACAGCCGAACGTTCACGGCGTCAACGCCGCCACGAAGAACTCGGTCATGTGCTGGCGGCGGCGAGCGAGCGCAGCAGGCGACAGCGCATCGGCGTCGATGAGTCCGTTCAAGAAGACCGCGTCGCTGAAGTAGCTGAGCAGCGCGCCGTACCCCGACATCAACAGCTGCGCTGGGTCGAGCTGGCGGAACACGCCGGCATCCATCTCGCGCTGGAAGAAGGCGACGGCTCGGTCGAACATCGGCCGCAGCACGGCGCTGAGTTCGATGCCGAGATGCGAACCGCCGTCGAGCGCCTCGCGCCGCATCAGCCGCACGTAGTCGGGGTTCTCGGCGAACAGATCGAAGCCGGCCTCGATGACCAACTCCATCTTCCGCCAGCCCACCTCGGGCGCGGTGGCCATGACGCTGAGCTTCTCGACCCAGTCGCTGAGCAGCTTCTCGAAGACCTCGCCGTACAGCGCTTCCTTCGAGGGGAAGTGGTGCAGCAGGCTGGGACGGCGAATACCGACGCCGGCGGCGATGTCGTTCAGTGAGGTGCCGTCGTAGCCGGATTCGGCGAAGCACCGCAGCGCCTCGGTGATGATGAGCTCCCTGGTGGGGACGTGCTCAGCGGCCGAATCTGCCATACGCTCGGCAGCCTATGGGCTGTGAGCGTCATGTCGGTCCTTGAAGCGGCGGGGTTGTTGACGCCGCAGGGCTGGAGTGGCCCGGCGCGACTGCTCCTCGATGGCGACCGCATCGCGGCCATCGACCCTGTGGAGCGAGTCTCCACCTCCCGGCGCATCGTGCCGGGTTTCATCGACCTGCAGGTGAACGGCATCGACGACATCGATGTCTCGTCGGCCTCCGGCGCCGACTGGGCTCGCCTCGATCAGCTGCTGCTCGCCCAGGGCGTCACCACATGGTGCCCGACGCTGGTCACGATGCCGCTGTCTCGCTACGACCGACCACTCGACCGCATCGCCGAGGCAATGGCGCGGCCTGCAGCCGCTCGACCCACCATCGCCGGCGCCCACCTCGAGGGACCGTTTCTCGGGCGTGCACCCGGCGCGCACCCACGCGATCTCATCGTGCCCATCGACCTCGACTGGCTCGCTGCGCTCCCGAACCACGTCGTCGTCGTCACGCTCGCGGCCGAGCAACCGCTCGCCGTCCAGGCCACTTCGCTGCTGACCGAGCGCGGCCGACTGGTGTCCGTCGGGCACACGCAGTGCAGCGAGGACGAGTTCGACGCATGCGTCGCCTCGGGCGCCCGGCTCACGACGCACCTCTACAACGGCATGAGCGGCGTGCACCACCGCTCCCCCGGCGTCGCCGTCTTCGCGATGACGAACCGCCAGGTCAGTGCGTCGCTCATCGCCGACGGCGTGCACGTCCATCCGCGTGCGCTGCGTCTCGCGGCCCAGGCCCTCGGCGACGACCGTTTCGTGCTCGTCACCGATGCGGTCGCCTGGCGGGCCGGCACCGTGGGCACCATCGGCATGGAACTGCGCGACGGCGCCCCCCGTCTGCTCGACGGCACGCTGGCGGGCAGTGCGGTCACGATGATCGAGGCGATCGCTCACTGCAACGCAGCCGGCATCCCGTTCGAGCAGAGCGTGAGGGCGGCGAGCACCAACCCGGCCCGGCTGCTCGGCCTCGCCGACCGCGGCACGATCGAGGTCGGCAAGCGTGCCGACCTGGTGGCGCTCCGCGGCGTCGACCGCATCGAACAGGTGTGGGTGGCCGGCGAACCGACGCGGTGAGCCGGTTCGTCCCGGCTGGCAGGAAGCTCAGCCGGGGACGTCGATGAGGCTGAGGCCGCCCTTGCCGTCGAACGTGAGCGCAGCCTTGCCGGCGACCAACTTGCGGATGCCGTCGCCGAGAAGATCGTGGCGCCAACCGGCGGCGAGTCGAGCGTCGTCGTCGCCGCGCAGGAACGCGACCAAGTCGCTGCGAGTGGCCAACAGCGCAGTGTCGATGTGCTCGGCGCGGGCGACCTCACCCACCCAGGCGGACACGAGCGCCACTGCGGGGCGCATGCTGCGATCGAGGTCCTCACCGTCGGGAGCAGGAAGGTGCACCTCTGCCTTCAGGCCGTCCTCGACAGCGGCGATCAATTCCTTGGCGATGTTCCCTCGGCTGTGCCGCTCGTCGACACCGCGAGACTGTGCGAGTTCGGCGAGCGAACGTGGTTGGCGCTGCGAGATGCCGAGAATGGCCAGATCGGGCAATACCTGGCGCACGGGCGAGTCGAGGGACATGGCCCGACGTTCGCGCCATGCCGCCAAAGAACGGGCGACGCCACGAGCCTTCGGCTTCAGCACTCGGACGTCCTTGATGCGCATCCAGGCCATCTCGGGCGCCGTGCCGCTGACGGGCTTGGCGAGCAGTTCCAGGCACGCAGCTGCGACCCACTCGGTGCGGCCCTCGGCGACGAGCTGCGCGTCGAGCACGTCCTGCAGCTCCAGGAGGTGAGCGACGTCGCTCGCGGCATACGACTTCTGGTCGTCACTCAGTGGGCGTCGCAACCAGTCGGTGAGGCGATCGCCCTTCGCTGCCGTGACGCGCAGCTCGGCCTGCAGCAGCGAGACGAGTGACGGAGTGCTGTAGCCGAGGAATCCGGCGGCGAGCTGAGTGTCGTAGATGTGCCGCGGCACGGCACCGACCGCATGTGTGAGGACGTCGAGGTCCTGCTGCGCTGCGTGCAGCACGGAGATCGCCTCGCTGTCGAACAGCTCCTTCAACGGCGACAGGTCGCACGACAACGGGTCGATGAGCACGATCTCTCCGGCGCCCGCGATCTGTACGAGCGCCAGCTTGGGGAAGTAGGTGCGCTCACGGTGGAACTCGGTGTCCATCGCATAGCGGGGCTCTCCCAGAAGGCGGGCGATGTACTCGGCCAGTTCCTCGCTCGTCCCGATCCACCGATAGGTCACAAAGGCGAGCTTCCCGTGACGACCGGACGCCCGCCGGCGATCCAGTCGAGTGTGCCGCCCGCGACGTTGATGGTCTCGATGCCCTGTTCGGCCAGGTATTCGGCAGCTCGGCGGCTGCGCGCACCGCTGCGACAGATGATGTAGGAGACCGTTTCGGTGCGGAACACGTCGACGTGCTCGGGCACCGCGCCGAGGGCCACGTGCAGCGCTCCTGGGACGTGGCCGCTCTCGTACTCGTCGGTCTCGCGGACGTCGATCACGGCGGCACCGGTGACCAGCGCCGCCTCGAGCGTCGCGGTGCTCGCTTCCTGGATGGGCATGGCGTCACAAACTAGTACCCAGGTCACCTGGGGCATTCATGTTCCTCAGATCTTGAAGATCGGCAGACACTTCCGCGATGGTCAGCGCGGCGAGCACGACGTGGAGTCGCCGCTCGCCCGCGTCGAACAATTCCGCGATCGCCGGTGACGCGGAGGGACGCCAGGCCACGCAGAGTGGCTGGATTCGATCGGTGACGGCGACTGCAGCAACGGCCCCGGGGGACGTGCCGAGACCTTCGAGCAGTGCCGCAACAGTGCCGCCACCGAGGTGCGGCAGGTCGCAGGCGACGACGACCACCGCCTCGGCCGTCGGCCATGTCTCGAGGGCCAGGCGAATTCCTGCCAGCGGGCCCTCGTCGGGCCAAGAGTCGGCGAGCACGGCGAGACCGAGCTCGGTGAGCGCCGGGGCGTCGCCTCCGATGGCGACCACTCGATCGCATCCCCCCGAGACGAGGGCGTCGGCCACCCTTCGGGCCATCGGCACGCCGTCGAAGGGCAGCAGCGCCTTGTCGGTTCCCATTCGCGAACTGCGACCACCGCAGAGCACGGCGCCGATGATCATGGAACCGACCAGGTGCCCCGGCTCAGCCCAAGTGGCCGGAGTGGTGGCCGGACGGGTCGAGTTGGCCGAGGAAGAGGCCGATCCGCTCGGCCTCGTCGACTTCGCCGATCTCGGTGGCCATCTGACCGAGACCGCGAAGGCAACCGAGGAAACCATGATTCGACTCGTCGGCCCAGCGGACGTAGCCCGAGCCACGCCAGCCGTTCGCGCGGAGCGCATCGAGGCCACGGTGGTATCCCACACGGTACGCGGCGTAGCGCTCGATGGTGTCGCGACCGTGGTCGCCCAATGCCTGCCAGGCGATGAGCGATCGTGGGTTGCGGGCCACGAGGTCGGCGAGCCGGGCACGTACCTCGTCGGCTGGCGCGCCGAGCGCCTGCTGCAATTCGTGCCGTATGCCGGCGTCCTCGAACGGCAACACGGTGCGGGGCGGACCCTGCTGGGCGAGATGGATGGGTTGATCGCTCACCCCGCACACCCTACGGCGTAGGGTTCGGCCCATGTCTGCCCTCTCGGTCGATTCCGCCCAGAACATCGCCATCGGGGTGGTGGTGGTCTTCCTCGTGCTCTCCATCGTGTCGGCATTCATCGTCAAGAAGGTCGTCACGAAGATCATTCTCATCGTGGTGCTCGCCGGTCTCGCGCTCGGCGCATGGACACAGCGTTCGGCACTGCAGGACTGCGTCGACAAGGGTCAGACCGAGATCGAAACCGGCGGTGCCGGGGTCGGGTCGATCACCTGCAATTTCTTCGGCACCGACATCGACGTCCCCGCCCCGTGATGGGCTGCCGGGCGACCGGCGGCTATGCGGTGAGGCGGGTGCTCCACGGTGCGCCGACGGCGGCGATGAGTGGTTCGATCAGCTGGTGACAGAAGTCGGCGGGGTGGCTGGTCGGGGCGTCGTGCCGGCAACCCGGCATCGTCACCAACGCCGACCCGGGGATGAGCTCGACCATGCGAGCCATGCCGGTCTGATGGTGGGCCGCTCCCTCGCTGCCTCGGCCGACGAACACGGGCACCTTCACGTCGCGCGGATTCCATGGCGCGTGTGCCCGAAGGTCGCCCAGTTCCCCCACCAGGGCAGCTCCTTCGGCGCGCCGCGTGGACCGGGTGCGCTCGGGCAGCTCGTCCCAACGGCGATCGCCGATGAGGCGTCGCATGAACACCTCGGCGGCGGCCTGGGGGCCCTGCTCTGATGCGACGGCGACCGATCCGGCCGTGGTGCCGGGCCACCACGGCTCCCACGACATCGGCGTCTCGTACACCACGACGCCGGCGACTAGGTGGGGATGGCGAACCGCCGTCGCGAGCGCGACGTTGCCGCCATAACTGTGACCGACGACGATGGCCCTCCGGCCATGGAGCAGTGCCACGAGATCGTGTACCTGGCCGTCCATGTCGAACGGCCCGTCGTGCGGGTTCGAACGGCCGTACCCGCGTCGGTCGTAGCGCAGCACCCTGTAGCGGTTGTCGAGCTTGCGGCTCAGCCGCAGCATGCCGGCGGCGCGGTCCATGGTGCCGTGCACGATGACGACGAGGGGCGCGTCGGGATCGCCGGCTTCTTCACTCCAGATTGGCGTCACGAGATGCGGACGATACGGAGGACGTCGGTGGCTGCGCCACTCGCACGGTCGGGTGCGCCGGCGAGCACCAGCACGGTCTCGCCATCGGACACCTCACCGCTCTGTACCACCCGCTCGATCGCGTGCCAGACCAGCTCGTCGGTGGTGCCGTAGCTGGGGAGATCCATCGAGCGCACCCCCCACGACAACGCGAGGGCCCTGACCACTGCGGGATCGGGTGACACGGCGATGAGCCGACATTGGGGACGGAAGCGGGCCATCGCCAACGCCGTTCGTCCGCTGAGCGTGCAGCAGACGATGGCATCGGCTGCAGCATCCTCTGCGGCGAGGCTGGCCGCGTGTGTGATGGCGAGCGTGATGCGATGAGGCCCGTCGGGCCACGAAAGCCGCTGTTGGCGTCCGAGTCGTGCCGCCCACCGCCGGTAGCTGGCCTCGGACTCGGCGCGACCGGCGATGCGGTTCATCATCTCGACCACTGCGACCGGGTCGATACCGATCGCGGTCTCGGCGGACAACATGAGCGCGTCGGTGCCGTCGAACACCGCATTGGCGATGTCGCTGACCTCGGCACGCGTCGGCGACGGCGACGTGATCATGCTCTCCATCATCTGTGTCGCAGTGATGACCGGCACGGCAGCCTCGACGCACTGCCGAACGATGCGCTTCTGCAGGTGTGGCACGTCCTCGAGCGGGCACTCGATGCCCAGGTCGCCGCGGGCGACCATCACGGCATCGGCTTCGCCGATGATCTCGTCGAGGTCGGCGACGGCTCCGAGCGTCTCGATCTTCGCGACCAACCGAGTGGTGAATGGCGCAATGGCCTCGCGCACGACGCGCAGGTCGTGCGCAGAACGGACGAACGACACCGCCAGGAAGTCGGCGCCGGCCCCGGCCATCGCCGCTGCCAGGATCAGGTCGTCGGCGGTCGGCGTCGACAGACGCAGCCGCTCGGACGGCAGATGCACACCGGGACGCCCCTGCACCCGGCCACCGGTGATGACACGGCAGTGCACCACGTCGGCGGCCACGGCCTGCACTTGCAGGGAGATGGCGCCGTCGCCGAGCACGATGCGGTCTGCGGCGATGAGGTCGTCGAGCAAGCTCGGGTAGTCGACCGTGATGTGCTCGGCAGAGCTCGGGCCGTCGCCCGGCGCCATCGTGAGGGTCGAGCCACCGACGAGGTCGACACCACCCGCGGGGAATGCGCCCGATCGGACCTTCGGCCCGGGCAGATCGGCGAGGACCGCGACCACCGCGCCGGTGCGCTCGGCGGCAGCGCGCACCTCCGCGAGCACGGCGAGGTGACCGTCGAGCGTGCCGTGGCTGAGGTTGAGGCGCACCACATCGGTGCCGGCGAGCAGCAATCGGTCGAGCACACCGGGCGCGGTGCTGGCCGGACCGAGCGTGGCCACGATCTTCGTTCGGGTCATCATTTCTGCTTGTCTTGTCGAATGGAATTGTTGCTGATCCGTCATGGTCTACCAGTTCGACGCGAACTGCAGGACGGCATCGCCGATCCCGAGCTGTCCACCGCCGGTCTCGCTCAGGCCGAGCACCTCGCCGACTACCTCGCGGGCGAACCGCTCGACGCCGTGTACGCGAGCCCGCTGCGTCGGGCATTCCAGACGGCGCGGCCGCTCGCCGAGCGGCGCAGGCTGGACATCGGCGTCATCGACGGGGTGGCCGAGTGGGACCGCAACAGCAGCGAGTACATCCCCATCGAAGAGCTGAAGGCGGCCGACGACCCGCGCTACCACGAGCTGATGCGCGGTGAATGGACCTCGCGTGAGGAGACCGCGGAGGAGTTCAGCGAGCGTGTGGTGGCATCGCTCGATGCCCTCGTCGATGCCCACGCCGGGCAGCGCATCGCCGTGTCGTGCCACGGCGGCACCATCAACGCCTATCTGACCCACGTCCTCGGCCTGCCCGTCGGCCCGGGGTTCTTCTATCCGAACTACACCAGCATCCACCGGGTGGCTGCGTCGCGCCGTGGTGTGAAGAGCATCCTCACGGTCAACGAGACGGCCCACCTGCGTGGCACCGGACTCCCGATCGGGTTGCACTCGTGAGCGGGCCGCTCGACGACCTCGTCGCCTACCTCGACGCGTCACCCTCGCCCTGGCATGCGGCAGCTTCCGCGGTGCAGCGCCTCGATGCTGCGGGTTTCGCCGCCGTCGCGTTCGACGAGCCGTGGTCCGAGGTACCGGCCAAGGGGTACGTGCAACGTGGCGCCGCGGTGGTCGCCTGGCATCGCGGGGTCGACGCCAGGCCGACGTCGCCGCTTCGGCTGGTGGGAGCCCACACCGACTCGCCCTGCTTGCGAGTCAAGCCGAACGCCGACGCTGGGGCGTTCGGGTGGAAGCAACTCTCGATCGAGGTCTACGGCGGCGTACTGCTGAACTCGTGGCTCGATCGCGATCTCGGTGTCGCCGGCGTGCTCGTCGCACGCGACGGTCGCCAGCACCTGGTGGCCGTGCACGACGCCGTGGCCCGTGTGCCACAGCTCGCCATCCACCTCGATCGCGACGTCAACGAGCGAGGGGTGCAACTCGACAAGCAGCAACACCTCTCCCCCGTCTGGGGTGTCGGCCAGCCGGTGGCCGGTGAGTTCCGCGACTGGATCGCCGACCGCGCTGGCATTCGTGGCGGCGACGTGGCGAGCTGGGACCTGTCGCTCTTCGACCGCACACCCGCCGCCGTGCTCGGACCCGACGGCGACCTGCTCGCCTCCGGCCGTCTCGACAACCAGGCGTCGTGCTGGGCCGCGACATCGGCCCTGGTCCATGCGGACGCACCCACCGAGGCCACCGCAGTGATCGCCCTGTTCGATCACGAAGAGGTCGGCAGCGAGAGCACGACGGGCGCGTCGGGCGCGCTACTCGAACAGGTCCTGGAACGCCTTGCGCTGGCGAACGGCGCCGACCGTGCTGCGTACCTCACCCAGCTCGCGACCAGCGCATGCATCAGCGCCGACAACGCGCACAGCGTGCACCCGAACTACCCCGACCGGCACGAGGCCGGCCACCGACCGTTGGTCAACCAGGGCCCCGCCATCAAGGTCAACCACAATCAGCGCTACGCCACCTCGCCCGAGACCGCGGCGCTCGCGCAGCGGGTGTTCGAGTCGGCGGGCGTGCCGTGGCAGGTGTTCGTCAGTCGCAACAACATGCCGTGTGGCAGCACCATCGGGCCGCTCACCTCCACCCGTCTCGGCATCGCCACGGTCGATGTGGGCATTCCTCAGCTCAGCATGCACTCGGCGCGCGAACTCTGCGGTACTCGCGATCCCGTCTGGTTGGCCGAGGCGCTGCAGATCTGGTTCTCGAGCTGACGCACCGAACCGCGACGGTCAGGTTCCCGCCCGTGCCTGAGCGAGGTCGAACAGCCGCTGCAGCTCGTGATGCAGCGCGACGGTGGCCACCTTCATCGCCTCGCGCTGCTCCTTCGACGTCCCCACCGTGGGCACCGTGATGGGAGCACCGACGATGACGTGGAGCTTCTTCGGGCGGATGAACCTCGCGCCCTTCGGCATCGCCTTCTCGGAACCGCCGATGCCGACCGGGATGATCGGGGCGTTCGTCTTCGCAGCGATGTAGGTGGCACCTTCGAACAGCGGGTGCACCAGGGGACCCGACTTTCTCTCGCCTTCGGGGAACAACACGAGCGGCTCGCCGCCCTCGAGCAGCGCGATGCAGCGGCGCAGTGCCTCGCGGTCGGCGGATCCGCGAGTGACGGGAAAGCCGCCGAGCATGGACAGCAGCTGGCCGAACCACCGGTTGCTCCACCATTTGTCGGCCCCCATGAACCGCATCCGCCGGCGGGTGACTCCCGACGAGATGGGCGTGTCGAGGATGCTCCGATGTGTGGGGGCGAGGATGAAGATGCCGTCGGCCGGGATGTTCTCGCGCCCGTCGATCTTCATGCGGCACCACGATCGGCAGAAGCCCGTGACGAGGTTGCGCACGATGAAGTATCCGATGCGGTGCGACATCGCGTCGGACTGCGCCAACTCGGTTCGGATCTTCGTCATGCGTGCTCCAGAAGTCGGAGGATGTGATCGAGGACGTCGTCGATGCCGAGCCCGGTGGTGTCGACGTACGTGGAGTCGTCGGCCTCGGTGAGCGGGCTGTCGGCGCGGGTGGAGTCGTAGTGGTCGCGAGCACCGATGGCCTGCTCGATCTCGTCGACGTCGCCACCGGCCTCGGCAACC
>JANOET010000364.1:0-9328 GCA_031413415.1 Acidimicrobiaceae bacterium | reverse complement strand
AAGATGGACAAGTGGATGGACAACTCGGGCTGTCGGCCACTTCGGCCGATCGTCACATGGCCATCTACCTAGTCCTTCTCGGCGCCCCCGGCATGGTTCGAACATGCGACATACGGTTTAGGAAACCGTTGCTCTATCCAGCTGAGCTACGGGAGCGGGGACGGCGCGAAATCTGGCGCGAAATTGGGTGCCTTCGCTCGGGCCGTCTGATCCAGCAGGTTAACGGGCGCAACTGGGGGCGTCCGAACCTCGCTCGGGTCAGTTCAGGTGAACGGAACGCCCGACTCGTTCATCGGCGCGGCAAAGCCGCCATCCCTTACCGGGGTGGCGAGGGTCGGTGCCCTGTCCGACATCAGCCATGGCTCGCGCCGACTCCGAGCAGACGCTCGATGAGAGGCCTGACCGGTCACCGGGCACGACGGGAGCTGCTAGGAAGGCGCGGTGAGGATCGCGATCTCGACCGGCGGTGGTGATGCACCCGGGCTCAACTCCGTCATCCGCGCCGCCACGCTGGCCGCGATTCGTCGCGGCTGGGAGGTCGTCGGCATCCGCGACGGGTTCAACGGGCTGATGTTCCCCGAGCTCTACATCGAGGGCGGCGGCACGATGCGCCTCACCCGGGAGTTCGTGCGGGGCATTGGTCACCTCGGTGGCACGGTGCTGGGCAGCACCAACCGTGGCGACCCCACCAACTTCCCGGTGCAGCAGCCCGACGGGTCGTGGGAGTACGTGGATCGCACCGACGAGCTGGTGGGACTGTTCCGCGAGGCAGGCATCGATGCGCTGATCACGATCGGCGGTGATGGTTCGCTCACGATCGGCCAAAGACTGTCCGACGCCGGCCTGCGTGTCATCGGGGTACCGAAGACCATCGACAACGACCTCGCGATGACCGATGCCACGTTCGGATTCGACACGGCCGTCGGGGTGGCGACCGAGAGCATTGACCGGCTGTTCACCACCGCCACCTCGCACAGCCGCGTGTTCGTCGTCGAGGTGATGGGTCGCTACGCAGGCTGGATCGCGTTGAACTCGGGCATCGCCGCTGGTGCTCATGCGATCCTGCTCCCCGAGATCCCGTTCGATCTAGAACCCGTGGCGGCGATGATCGCCTCTCGGGAGGCGCGCGGCGCAAGGTTCGCGATCGTGGTGGTCGCCGAGGGGGCAACGCCACGAGGTGGCGAGCGTTCGGTGCTCGGGAAGTCCGTCGGTCAGGCCGAACGTCTCGGCGGGATCGGTGCGTTCGTCGCTGCCGAACTGGAGCAACTGACCGGCAAAGAGGCGCGCATGATGGTGTTGGGCCACCTGCTGCGCGGCGGAACGCCCACGTCACTGGACCGCCTGCTCGGCGCGCGCTTCGGTACCGCGGCGGTGAGAGGACTGGAGGACGGTCACCGCGGTGTCATGGTCGCGCTCCACCCTCCCACCATCCAGTACGTGCCACTCGTCTCGGCCGTCAGCAAGATGCGTACCGTGCCCCTGGACTGCGACACCATCGTCGCGGCGCGCGACCTGGGCGTGTGCCTCGGCGAGTAAGCCGGGGTGACGTTGGCCTCTGACGGCGAACGGGCCGCCGGAGCGACCCGATCCAAGAATCGCGGTTTCGCGTTCCGAGCCCTTCACGGGATCAGGTCACAGCCGCGCAGTCAGCCTGGGCGCTCGGCTCGGGGCATCGTCGCCAGGTACTCGTCGAGATCGGCGGGGAAGCCGGGCGCACGCAGGTCCACGCCGCACGCGGTCTCGAGCAGCCGCGCCACCATCGGCGAGCCGGCAGCGCCGCCGTATGCGGCGCGTGCACGAATGTTCAACTGCTCCACCGTGCCAGCGATGTCGAGCGGTACGTCGAGCTCGCGCCCCAACTGCATCGCGAACCCCAGGTCCTTGCACGACAGATCGAGCGAGAAGCCGATGTCGTAGCTGCCGCTGAGAATGGTGGTGCTCTCGGTCTCGTGGATGAAGCTGTTCCCCGAACTGGCCTTGATGATCTCCCACGCTTGACGCAAGTCGATACCCGAGCGCGCCGCGAGCATGTAGGCCTCGGCCGTGGCGGCGATGTGGATGAAGGCAAGCATGTTGGTGATCACCTTGATGACCGCGGCCTGACCCAGCGCGCCGAGGAAGAACACGCGGCCACCCACCGCGGAGAACACCTCGGTGTGACGCTGATACACGGCTTCGTCACCACCCACCAGCACGGTGATGGTGGCCGACGACGCATTGTGCGCGCCGCCGGTCACGGGCGCCTCCAGGGTGGCCACACCCTTTGCCGACAGCAGTTCGGCGAGGCGCAGCAACTCGTGGCGGTCGTTGGTGCTCATGTCGATCCACGTACCACCCGGACGGAAGCCCTCGAGCAACCCTCGCTCGCCCGCCACGACCGCCGTGATCGCTGCGACCGACGGGAGACACGTGATCACCGAGTCGGTGCTGGCGGCGACCTCCGCGGGCGAGTCGGCCCACGTGGCCCCTGCCTCGATCAACGGCTCGGCAGCGTCGCGTTGCAGGTCGTGGACTGTCACTTCGTACCCGGCAGCGATGAGGTTCGCCGCCAGGTGGCGACCAATGTTTCCGAGTCCAACACAACCGATCTTCATGAGCGTCGACATGCGCCAAACACTACGGTTCGCGGCCCACGAACTCAGCCGTGCCAGGGGTGAGCGAGAGAGGGCGACGGAGGCGCGTTCACACAGGTAGTGTCGGCCCACCCGCTACCGGAACTCGGTCAGGAGCACGGCGATGGAGAAGGTGTTGCCGTCGGGAACGGTCGTCTTCCTGTTCACCGACTTCGAGGGGAGCACCGGGATCATTCGCGAGCTGGGCGATCGTTACGACGATCTGCTCGGCCACCACAACGAGCTGCTCCGAGCGGTGTGGCGCCGCCACCACGGTGTGGAGGTGGCCATCCATGGCGATGCCTTCTTCGTCGCCTTCGTGAGCGCGGACGACGCCATCGCCGCGACGCTCGACGCCCAGCGCGCCCTGACAGCGGCCGACTGGCCAACGGAACACCCGCTCCGGGTCCGCATGGGGTTGCACTCCGGCTACGCACGCCCCGTCGACGACGACTACCGGGCGCTCGCCGTGCACCAGGCGGCGAGAGTTGTCGACGCCGCCAACGGTGGCCAGGTGCTGGTCACCGACGAGGTGCTGGCGCTGCGAACCGAAC
Organism: Acidimicrobiaceae bacterium; assembly: GCA_031413415.1. GTDB lineage: Bacteria > Actinomycetota > Acidimicrobiia > Acidimicrobiales > Ilumatobacteraceae > UBA668. Next base: position 6,162 of record JANOET010000364.1, on the reverse strand, counting down.
GGTCGGCCGAGGTCGTCCTGACCGATCTCGGGCGCTATCGCGTTCGCGACTTCGACGACCCGATCACCCTCTACCGCGTCTCGGCACCCGACGTCACCGTCGATCTGCGGCCACCTCGCGTGCGTCCCGCCGAGCATCACAACCTGGTGGGGCCGACGACCTCGCTGGTCGATCGGGTGGCCGAGCAGGAGGAGCTGGCCCGGCTGGCCCGGCCAGGCGCGTTGGTCACCATCCTCGGCCCCGGCGGCACGGGCAAGACCCGGCTGTCGATCGAGGTCGGACTCTCCGTCGTCGACCAGTGGCCCGACGGCGTGTGGTTCGTCGACCTCGCGCCGATCACCGAGGGCGAGGTCGTCCCGATGGCGATCGCCACGGCGATCAGCGCCCCGTCCGTCCGGGGCAACGACGCGTTGTCCGACGTGATCGCCCACCTCGCCGGCAGCACCGCGCTGCTCATCCTGGACAACTGCGAACACCTCGCTGTTCCGGTGGCCACCATCGTCGCCGACCTGCGCCGACGTTGCCCGGCGATCGGGCTGGTGGCCACCAGCCGCGTCCCACTCGGTCTGATCGGCGAGCAGGTGTACGGGCTGCGTCCCCTCGACGCCGGCGACGTCGAGTCCGCGGCGGTGCAGTTGTTCTTGGAACGCAGCGGACGCACGGATGCCGTCGAGGGCACCGACCTCGACGACGTCGCCCGCTTGTGCCGTGCGGTCGACGGGCTGCCCCTGGCGATCGAGCTGGCGGCAACGCGGGCCCATCTCCTCACCGCCGGCGAAATGGCCGATCGAATGCGCACCTCGGTGTCGGTGATCGCCACCCGCGATCCCTCGGTCCCGGAGCGCCAGCGCAGCCTCGACCGCCTGCTCGACTGGAGCCTCGACCTCCTCAGCCCCGACGAACTCCTGGTCCTGCGTCGTCTGGCCGTGCCCGCAGACGGGTTCGACCTGCCACTGGCCCAGGCCGTCGCCGCCGGCGACCCGATCCCGGGGGAAGCAGTCCCCGAGCTGGTGTGGGCCCTGCTCGACTGGTCGCTCCTGATCCGCGAGGTCGCCGCCGGCGAGTCGCGCTACTCGCTGTTCTGGACCGTCCGCTCGTACCTGCTCCAGCACGCCGACGCCGCCGACATCGCAGCCACTCGGCGTCGACTCGCCGAGGTTCTGCTCGAACGACTCGGCCCCGAGCGCTCCTCGTCCAGTGGGTGGTCGACGCGACTCGCGGTCGAGATCGAGAACGTGCGCGCCGTGGCCGCCGACCTCGACACCGACGACGACATCGCCCGCTCACTGGTGTGGTCGATCGGCCAGTACCACGACATGACCTCGACCTTCCGCTCCGGCATCGACGAGATCGCCAGATGCGTCAACCGGCGCCCGAAACCGTCACCGGTCCTCGTCGCCCTGCTCACACTCAAGGCCGACCTTCACCTGCGCCTCGGTGAGGTCGACGCAGCTGCCGCGTTGGTGACCCAGGCCACGGCGATCGCCGATGAGGTGGGCGTTCCTGATTGGGACGACATGTGCCTGGTGCGTACACAGGGCGAAGTGGCACTGCGAGCCGACGACCCGGCGCTCGCCGCCCGTCTCGCCGACGAGGCGCTGGAGCGCGGCGCGGCCACCAAGCGCAGCGAGGCGCGGCTGTGGAACCTGGCCGCCCTGGCCCGCTACGCGTTGGGCGATCTCAGTGGCGCAGTCACGGCGTTGGACCATGGCCTTGCCGCCGAGGAGGCGGCCGGGCTCGAGTCGTTCCTCGTCAACACGCACGGCAACTACGCGGAATTGTTGCTGCAACTCGGCGATGCCCAGGGTGCAGCGCAACACCAACTTGCCGCGCTCGACCTGGGACGTTCGACCGGCCAGGCCCACGTGGTGGCCTTCTCGTTCATGGTCGCGGCAAGATTCGCCCTGGAGGACGGCAACGCGGTCGATGCCGTTCGGCTGCAGGCTGCCGCAGACGTGATCATCGCCCGCTCAGGCCACTCGCTGTACGGCGCCGACCAACAGGCGCGCGAAGCGCTCCTCGACGCCGCACGTGCACTGCTGAGCCCACACGAGTTCGAACTGGCCAGCGCCGATGGCGCAGATGCGCCAGTCGATCGGCTCGCCACCCAGACCGAAGAGATCCTGCGGCGACGCGCCGCACCACCCGCCAACCCAGGAGGTCGACCATGACCATCGACGAACCCGAGATCCGCCCGCCGTACCGGAACCGCATCGCCATCCTTCCCGGTGACCCTCCGGTGGCCTACCGGCCCGGGGTGATGATCGTCGACGAGACCGCCCGGGCCGAACTGGGCGACGAGGGCACACCGATCTTCGTGCCCACCGACCCTGGCCAGTCCGACGCCGTGTCTCCGATCGGGCAGCGATACCTGATCGAGGTGGCGGATCCGCCCGCAGCGGTGGCCGATCTTCGCTCCCGCGGCCTCACGGCAGAACTCGACATCGTCTACTTCGCCAACGGCGACTGCGACTGCTGCGGATGCCCGCCCCACCCGGCGATGGCTGCGGAGCTCACCGCCGAAGGGTGGGGGGCCAATCCGTGGCGCGCCCATCCCTGGCGCGCCCATCCCTGGCGGGCCAACCCATGGCGGGCCAACCCGTGGCGGGCACATGCCGAGGAGTTGAACATCGTCGCCACCGGGCGACCACCGACGTCGTCGGTGATGCCTGCCCCGTTCCGGCTGTTGCCCGTTCGCCCCACGTACCCCTCGAACAACGTCAGGATCGGGGTGCTCGACAGCGGACTCGCCGGCGGGGCCACCAACGCGGACCAGATGCGACCGGCGCTACTGGGCATCGACCCAGCGTCGCTGCAACGCATCAGCGGCCACGGCGACCTGCCCTCACGGCCGCTCGGCAAGTACCCGGTCGACCGGTACCTCGATCCTGTGGCCGGGCACGGCACGTTCATCGCCGGGATCATCGAGCAGCTCACCCCCGGATGCACGATCACCATCCGCAAGGTGCTCCAGCCCGAGGGCGACGTCAGCGTGTCGACACTGGCCGCCGAGCTCTGGCTGCTGATGGTCACCTCCATGCCGAACATCGTCAATCTGTCGTTCGGCGGGACCGGTCGCAACTCGATGCTGGAGCTCCTCATCGACCACTACCACGGCCAGCACGGCGTGGTGTTCGTCGGCGCGGCGGGCAACGAGGGCTCGTGCGTCGAGCAGTACCCGGCGGCACTGCCGACGGTGATCGGTGTCGCCGCCCTCGGCCCGGACGGACCGGCCCCCTTTTCGAACTACGGGCCGTGGGTCGATGCGTGTGCCCCCGGCACCGACATCGTCAGCTCGTTCTTCGCCAAGTTCGACGGAGCGACACCTCCGATCAACGGCGTCGACATCGACGACTTCGAACAGTGGGCGACCTGGAGCGGCACCTCGTTCGCTGCGCCCGTCGTCGTCGCCGCGCTGGCCCGCGAGATGATCACCGGTCAGTGCACGGCGGCCGAGGCCGTCGAACGGCTGGTGCAAGCCCCACACCTCGCCCGCCTGCCGCTGATGGGCACCGTCGTCAACTACTGACTGAACCGGCCCACACGGCGATGCCGATCGGCCCGGCAGAAGCGCAGGCGCAGCGTTCGAAACCGCGATCGAAGCCGCGATCGATAGGTAACGCATCATCCGCTCGACAGACTAGGGACCATGCAGATTCACGAGGTCGATGTCGTCGTTGTCGGAATGGGGCCGGGCGGAGAGGATGCCGCCGGGTCGCTCGCCGAGGCCGGATTGAAGGTCGCGGGCATCGAGAGCCATCTCGTCGGCGGCGAGTGCCCCTACTACGGGTGCATCCCGTCGAAGATGATCGTCCGAGCCGCGGATCTGCTCGCCGAAGCTCAGCGGGTGAACACCGTGGCCGGGACTGCGACCGTCACCCCGGACTACTCGATCGTCGCCGACCGGATCCGCAACGAAGCGACCGACGACTGGAATGACCAGGTGGCCGTCGATCGGTTCGTCGGCAAAGGCGGCTTCTTCGTGCGTGGCCGCGGTGTGCTCGATGGCCCAGGTCGGGTCGTCGTCGGCGACGACGTGTACGTCGCCACGAAGGGCGTGATCCTCGCCACCGGCACGTCGCCGGCAGTCCCGCCGATCCCCGGTCTGGCCGATGCCAAGCCCTGGACCAACAGAGAGATCGTCAAGGTCCGTTCCGTGCCGGCCTCGATGATCGTCGTCGGCGGTGGCGCAATCGGCCTCGAATTCGCTCAGGCGTTCTCTCGGTTCGGCGCCAAGGTGACGATCATCGAATCGTTCGACCGCATCCTCGGGCCGGAAGAACCGGAGAGCAGCGAACTGGTCGCCAAAGTTCTGCGCGCCGAAGGCCTCGACGTGCGCACGGGTGTCGGCATCACCTCGGTGGCCCGCGATCAGCGCGTGACGGTGACGCTCGCCGACGGCAGCACGTTGAGCGCAGACGAGATCCTCGTCGCCGCCGGGCGCACGCCCAACGTCCGCAGCATCGGTCTCGACACCATCGGCCTCGATGAGACGGCGCGGCCGTCGTTCATCGTCGACGAGCACATGCGCGTCGCCGGGGCTGAGCGGTTGTGGGCCGTTGGCGACATCGCCGGCAAGGGCGCGTTCACGCACATGGCCGTGTACGAGGCAGCCGTCGCAGTCGACGACATCCTCGGCGTCGCCGCGCCCCGGCTCGCCGAAGACCATGCCGTCTCCCGGGTGACGTTCACCGATCCGGAGGTCGGCTCCGTCGGCATCACCGAAGCGCAAGCCAGAGCAGCAGGCCTGAACGTGCGAGTCGGCGTCGCCGACAGCTCGACGTCGAGCCGTGGCTGGCTCCACGGTGCTGGCAACGAGGGCCTGATGAAGCTCGTCGCCGACGTCGACCGCGGCATCCTCGTCGGCGCCACAACGGTGGGTCCGCGTGGGGGCGAAGTGCTCGGCCTGTTCAATCTCGCCGTGCACGCACGGGTGCCGATCGCTCAGCTGCGCTCGATGATCTACGCCTACCCGACGTTCTACCGCGGCGCTCTCGACGCCCTCGCTGCTCTGGGGTAGACGGTGTCACCCACCCGGAGTGCGTGCGAGTTGAAGCACGCATCGCGCCCTCACGGCGTAGCCGCAACGTCGCGCCGAACGAAGGTCCACGTGGCGATGAGGACGATGATGGCGAGGTAGAAGAGGAGCGTCGCCAACGCGAGGGTTGGTGGCCGATCGAACCCGGCATCCTCGAGCGCGGTCCACGGCACGACGGTTGCGACGTTCTCGCCGATCAGGAACCGAGCCCAAGCGGGCTTGAGCCCCGCGATCGTCCTCTCGGCAACGAACGCCCACACGGCGATGCCGATCAGCGCGGCGCTCGTGTTGCGGCCGATCGTCGCAATGTTCACCGCGAGCACCGCGATCATCGCGGTGATCACAGAGATGCGTGTTGCGGCAAGGACGAGGCCGGCCCACCAGGCACCATCGGTGCCGGTGGTGCTGCCGTTGAGGAACACGCCGGGGAGTGTCGACGCCAGGAACACGATCTGCAGCGCGAACCCGATGAGAAAGGCCATGATCGCGGCGGATGCTGTGCGCGCGGCATGCAGACGCACGCGCGATGGCTCCCACGTCAGCACGGTCGTGAGGGTGCCTGCGCGCCTCTCGGCGCCGCCGACGGAGGCGCCGCACATCGCCGCGCCGAACACCAGGAACAACGCCGCAGTCAGCAGGATCGAGTCTCCGCCGCCTCCGCCGCTGGTCCACCAGCTCGCCATGTGGACGGGATGGTCAGAACCCGCCTTCGAGGTATCGCGGCTGGAGGTGAACACGATCACGCCGGTCAGCGCGCAGAACGCCAGCGCGAGTGCGATCATCCAGCGCACGAACCTGCGGTGCATCGCACGGCGCATCTCCACCCACAGCAGTCGTCCGAAGCTGTTCACGCGGCGACCTCCTCGGTCGCGTCACGGCCCGTGATGCTGAGGAACAAGTCCTCCAGCGACACCGAGTCGGGACGGAGCTCGTTCACGTAGAGACCGGCGTCGGCGAGCAACTTGGTGACGTGGGACGCCTCGGACGGCTCGATGCTGATCCGGAGCAGCGCACCGTCGCGCTCGACGCCGAGGCCCGCCTGCGCCAAGACCAGCGATCCGGCGTGGGTGTCGTCGAGTCCGACGAGGATCGAGGGCTTGGCGGCGGCGGCGAGGACCTCGTCG
>JANOET010000363.1:0-3050 GCA_031413415.1 Acidimicrobiaceae bacterium | reverse complement strand
GTCGTCGGCAGCGCACTCATGCCGACCACCCAGAACGCCGGTGCGTGGTCCTTCACGGCGGCGCGGTCCCACCCGATGACGACGTCGGTCGTCTCGCTCGGCAGGCCTTCCATCTCGACGAAGACGAGCATCAGCCCCTGGCGGCTACCGGCCGCGATGCGGGCGGCGATGCGACCGGCTCGTTCGACCGGGTCGGCCCACGGCCCGAGCGGGTCGAGCCAGGCTCCCGCCAGCGGGTGCGAGCCGCTGAGGAGGTCGGCCGACGAGACGAAGTGCTCGTCGACCTGGTTCCCGTCGGCGTCGAAGAACCTGAGGACCAACGCCTTGCCGAGCGCCCGTTCCGGCACCAACAGCAACACGGAGAACTCGCTCAGGCCGTCGGCTGCGGACAGGCGCACGGCGTCGCCGAGTTCGTCGGGCTGGAAGTCCAGCTCGTCCCACGCGAGCTTCACTCGCTCGCGGTCGGCTCCGGTGCCGCGCGGGGCGGGCTCGGCGCGGTCGTCGAGCGGCGATCGCAGCACCCGGCCTTCGCAGCCGAAGCGCAGGTCTGGGTTGGTCGCTTCCATCATCGCGGGGGTCCAGCTGTCACGAGCGACCTGCGCGCCGACGTCGGCGAGTGAGGCGCCGTCGGCGAGCAGCTCGGCCATCGAGACGAGCGACACCGAGTCGGCGACGGCGGAAGCGGCGCTCATCGTGAGCGGTTGCCCGGTCGACCACGTCTTCAAGGGGGAGGCCGGCTCGCTGCGCTGGCCGGTACCGCAGGGCACCGAGTCGCCGACGACCACGGCCGGGGCCGTTCCTTGGATGCGGTCGATCGCGGGGTCGCCGGTGCGCCATGGTTCGGTGACGTGCAGTCGCGCGTCGACCGGTGACGTGCGCAGGGTGCCCGGCGGGTCGGGCCATGCGATCGGCTGCAGCGTCCAACCGACGGGGCTCGGGCCGGTGGGCGAGTCGTCGAAGGTCCACAGCACCCGCACGGGAGGTGCGGCGGGTTCGCATGCTGTGCCCCAGCGGTGGTGGACCTGCGTGGTCAGAGCTTCGCCGTAGGGGATGGCCTTCGAGAACGGAGTGGGCAGCCAGTTCAGCAGGGCCAGCGCCGGGCCCGCGGCCGGGTCGGCGGGAGGTCCGCTCGCCCACCAGGTGCTGGGCGTGGCGGCGCCGGTCGGTTGCAGCGACCCGTGCAGGGTCACGTCGAGCAGTTCGTAGCGCCACCACCGGTCGCCGATGCGCGTCCACGGGTTGCTCTGCGCGCCCGACGAACCGAATGCCGCGGCGCCCATGACCACGTTCCCGGTGGCGGTCGGTGCCGTGTTGAACAGGATCACCGGCACTGCATCGAGCGGGACCGACGGTGCCGTACCGGGCGTGGCCGCGACGGTCGAGCGCGCGTCGGCGATCTTGCCGTCGACCGATCTGCTGGTGCCGGTCCCCTCGACGAGGGCCGGGCTGCGGCTCAGCAGCGACACGCCGGCCACGAGGTCTTGCGGCTCGGGCGTCTCGTCGGGCTCGGCGCCGATGGTCAGCGACACGCACCCCTTCACCGAGAAGAAGAAGAAGTCGACCTCGCCGCACACCTCGCCGTGGACGTACGGCTGCTGCTCCACCTCGCCGTTGACGACGCGGGTGCCGACCATCACGGTCAACTCCGCGCTGGCACCGATGCTGATGATGAACAGGCGCAGTTCGCCGCGGACGTAGATCTTCCCGGCGAGGAAGAACGGGTCGAGCCCGAGGATCGCGTCGAAGCCGGCGGCGACCTCGAGGTACAGCCCGATCGACTTGCTGCCCATCAGCACGCACTGGATGTGGAAGCCGGTGGCCACCGCGATGCCGTGGCTGATGGCGGGGAGTCCGGGGATGGACACGCCGTCGCCGTGCACCATCAGGTAGCCGCTACCGCTGATGACGTCGAGCACCTCGACAGTGACGCGCTCGCTGTAGTTGCCCAGTTCGACCAGCCACTGCTCGGGGAGGTGCGAGTTGAAGAACGCAGTGACCGGAACGCGGATCTTCAGGATGTCCTTGATCTCGTACGCGGCGACGATGCCGATCTGGATGGTGCCCCGACCGAAGTCGATGTCGAGCACGGCGAGGAACGTGGCGGTTTGGCTGGGGTCCTCCAGCGCAGGTGGGGCCGACAGCACGTCGGCCTTCATCACCAGGAGCAGCCGCGGGCCGGGCACCTCGATGATCACGATGCCCTTCAGGTGGAGGACGAACCCGCCGTCGACGGTGCCGACGAGCATGCCGGCGGCGAAGGCGTAGTGACCGGGGCTGAACTCCCAGCCGTCGGGATCCATCACGCCGCCGGGACGGGGCAGCTGGGCCTGCAGCCAGTCGAGGGCCGGCACCTGTGCGGAGGAGTTCTCGTTGCGGGCGTAGTTGATGCCGACGCCGCCGAGGAACCCGTAGATGCCCAGGCCCGAGTTGCCGAGTAGCAGAGGAACGGGGAACTGCACCTCGACGCCGACCAGCACGCCGGTGACGTCGCCGTCGGAATGCACGGCCAGGCTGGCCGAGCCGCGGATGTTCACCGGGATGATGGTCAGGTCGAACGCGCCTTCGAAGCCGCCGTCGTTGATCGCCACCCAGCCGCTGCCGTGCAACGTGCCGGGGATGTCGAGGGTGGCGCCGAACTTGGTGATCTGGAGGTCCAGTGGTGGCCCGTCCAGGCGGCCGCGCACCCGAACGCTGTCGATCTTCAGGATGCCCAGGTCGAGCCCCAGCCCGACCTCGACCTCCAGGAACGTCGGGTTGTCGCGGCTGACCTTCACACCGAGGATGCGCAGCACGTTGTCCAGCGGCGGGACGGCCGAGAGCGAGCCCGTGGGGATGTCCAGCGTGTAGCCGCGGCTGGGGTCGAACACCGGGAGCGGGATGTACTCGACACTGCCTGGTGGGCCGTCGGTTCCCCACTGGGAGCGGAAGCCGACCGCCTTGTAGCGGGTGGTGATGGGGTGCGCCGGGTCGACCCGGACGATGCCGAGGTCGAAGGTGAAGGCGACCTCGACGTCGAGCAGGACGCTCACCTGCACGCCGTGATCCGAGAC
>JANOET010000362.1:0-3739 GCA_031413415.1 Acidimicrobiaceae bacterium | reverse complement strand
CTCCAGTTCTGCTCGATGGCCCGGTCCTCGCGGACCGGGCCTTCGTCGTTTTAACACCGGGGTGTCGATGCCTTTCGGCCGTTGATCGAGCGGCCAGTCGTGCCGCGAGATGGCCTGGGGGCAGGCGAAGCGATCGGTCATGCCCCCGACGTAGGTGACCGCAGCGTGCACCGCCGCGTCGCTCGCGGCCGTGAAGTCGTTGGCGTCGGGCAGTTCCTGCGGGCGCGCCGCGTAGTGCTCGACCAGCGCGCGCAGCAGCGAGATGACAGCCCTGGCCTGTTCCTTCGAGGCCGGCCGGAGGTAGATGTTCTCGTAGTTGAATCTGCGGAACGCGGCCAGCGCCTCGGCCTGACGGGCGGTCATTCCGATACGGCCGGACTCGGCGGCGGCGTCGATCATCCCGTAGATGAACGCGCCCAGTTGTCCTCGGCGCGCGGTGCCGCAGCGATCGCGCACGATCGCGGGCAGCATGTCCTCGGTGACGACGCCAGTGGCGACCGCGTCCTCGAAGTCGTGGCACACGTAGGCGATTCGGTCGGCCCAGCTGACGACTTCGCCTTCGGGCGAGCCCGGGGCCGGGCGGCTCCACGAGTGGTTGCGGATGCCGTCGAGCGTCTCGGCACACAGGTTCAGCGAGGTGAGGGTGACGTCGGCGCCCCAGGTGGCGTGGTCGAAACCGCCGGGCACGAACGGGCTGAGCGCGTCTTCGCTCGCATGGCCGCCGGGGCCGTGGCCGCAGTCGTGACCGAGCGCGATGGCTTCGGTGAGCGCCACGTTCAGGCCCAGCGCACGAGCGACGCTGACCGCGACCTGGGCGACCTCGAGCGCATGGGTGAGTCGTGTGCGCTGGTGGTCGTCGGGAAACACGAACACCTGCGTCTTCCCGGCCAGTCGACGAAACGCGCTCGCGTGAAGGATGCGGTCGCGGTCGCGTTCGAAGCAGGTGCGCCACGGGTCGGCGGCCTCCTCGACCGCGCGATGACCGCCGCCGAAGCTGCGCGTCGCCAGCGTGGCCAGCGCCGCATCTTCGCGTTCCTCGCGCGCCAGGCGAGGGAGGAGCAGGTTGCTGCCGCTGCCGGCCCACGAGTCGGCGTGGGCGAAGTGCACCCCCTCCAAGGCCGCGTGGCCGGCCATGGTGGAGGCCCACTTCTCGGCGCGCTCGTCCATTCCGGTCATCGAACGCCAGCGTACCCACAGGCCGGTCGATGCGCCCGGTAGCCTCATGAGGTCCTATGAGCAGCGGATTCGTCGACGAAGCACAACTCAACGTGACGGCCGGCGACGGTGGCGCCGGCTGTGTGTCGTTCCGTCGCGAGGGTCCCGTCGCCTTCGGCGGTCCCAACGGTGGCGACGGCGGCAAGGGCGGCGACATCTGGCTCGTGGCCGACCGCAACGTCGCCTCTCTGCTCGCGTTCAAGGACCACCCGCACCGCAAGGCCGACAACGGCGTGCACGGCCAGGGCAAGGACATGCACGGCAAACGCGGCAAGGACCTCGAGGTGCACGTGCCCGAGGGCACCGTGGTCACCGACCTCTACAAGGGTGAACTGCTCGCCGACCTCGCCAGCCACGGCGACCGGTGGCTGTGCGCCGCAGGCGGTCGCGGCGGTCGCGGTAACGCGAAGTTCGCGTCGAACCGTCGCCGCGCTCCCACGTTCGCTGAACAGGGCGAGCACGGCGAAGAGAATTGGCTGAAGCTCGAACTGAAGCTGATGGCCGATGTCGCACTCGTGGGCTTCCCCAACGTCGGCAAGAGCACGCTCATCAGCGTCATCAGTGCGGCCAAGCCGAAGATCGCCAACTACCCGTTCACCACGCTCGAGCCGAACCTGGGCGTCGTGCGCATGCCGGGCCTCACCGAGTTCGTCGTCGCCGACATCCCCGGACTCATCGAAGGCGCGCACGAGGGCAAGGGTCTCGGCCACCAGTTCCTGAAGCACATCGAACGCGCCCGCGTGCTGTGCATCATGGTCGACCTCGAGAACATCGACGGCCCCGACCCGATCGAGCAGGAGCGCATCCTCCTGCACGAACTGCGCGAGTATCAGCCCGAACTACTCGACCGCCCGCGGCTCGTCGTCGGCACGAAGAGCGACTCCGCCATCTTCGACTGGGACGGCGAGATGATCTCGTCGATCACGCAGCAGGGTGTGCGCGAATTGGCCGCGAAGTTGTCGGAACTGGTCTTCCAGGCCCGTCGACAGCAGCCCGAGAGCGAAGGCATCGTCATCATCCGGCCCGAGCAGGACGGTGCGCGTGTCGAGCGTCTCGACGAGCACGAGTTCCGCCTCATCGGCCGCCAGGTCGAGCGGGTGGTTGCGTTGAACGATGTCACCACGCCCGAAGCCCTCTCGTACATCGACTACGCCTTGAAGCGGCTGGGCGTTCCGAAGATGCTGTCCAAGGCCGGCGCTCGCGACGGCGACATCGTCTGGATCGCCAGCTTCAGTTTCGAGTACCAAGAGGAAGCCTGATGCGTGTCGTCGTCAAGATCGGCACGTCGAGCATCACCGACCAACTCGGCGTCATCGACACTGCGTTCATCGACACGATGTGCGATCAGCTCGCGGCGTTGCGCGCCGCCGGGCACGAGGTGGTGCTGGTCAGCTCCGGTGCGGTGTCGGCGGGGGTGTCGGCGCTCGGACTGAGTGCGCGACCCACCGACATGCCCACGCTCCAAGCCATCTCGGCAGCCGGGCAGAGCCGGCTGATGGAGGTCTACAACCGTTCGCTGGGGCGTCATGGCCTGGTTGCCGCGCAGGTGTTGCTGGTGCCGCACGACTTCGTCGATCGCCGTCAGTACCTGCACGCCCGCCAGACGCTGGTGCGGTTGATGGAGCTGGGTTGCGTGCCCATCGTCAACGAGAACGATGCCATCGCGGCCGACGAATTGCGATTCGGCGACAACGATCGCATCGCCACACTCGTGGCCCACAACGTGGCCGCCGATCTGCTGGTGCTGCTCACCGACATGCCTGGGCTGTACACCGCCGACCCTCGAAACGACACGACGGCCGAGCTGATCAGCGAGGTGCAGGCTGATGATCCGCTGCTCTCGGTCGAGGCCACGGCGAGCGGCAGCTCCCGCGGCAGTGGCGGGATGGCCTCGAAGCTGTCGGCGGCACGGATGGCGTCGTGGGCAGGTGTTCGTGCGGTCATCGCCAGTTCCAACCGTCCCGATGTGCTGGTCGACGCGGTGAACGGTCATGCCGTCGGCACCACGTTCCTGCCCAGCGATCGCAACTTGCCGGCGCGCAAGCTGTGGATCGGGTTCGCCACCAACGTCGAGGGGGTCCTCGTCGTCGACGACGGCGCACGTCGAGCGCTGCTCGAGCGGGGTACGTCGCTGCTGCCCGCCGGGGTGGTGGAGATCGCGGGGTCGTTCGACGTGGGTGACGTCGTCGAGATCCGCGATCTGCAGGGCGTCACCATCGCGCGCGGCATCGCCTTGGTGGACAGCGAGGTCATGCGCGACATCAAGGGCAAGCGCACCACCGACCTGCCCGCGAACATCGCCCACGAGGCCGTCCACCGCGACGACCTGATGATCCTCGTCTGAGCTGCTCAGACCCGGGCGCCACGCTCCGTGGCTTCTGGGCGGGATTCCTCCCATTTCGTCTTCTGGGCGGAATCCTCCCGGTTTCCGGGAACCAGACCGCCCAGTTCGACCTGCGGGCGGTCCCTGGGGAGTTTTCGCTCACCAGACGTGACCACCCTTGCGCCGAGAGCGCCATATCGA
>JANOET010000361.1:0-5658 GCA_031413415.1 Acidimicrobiaceae bacterium | reverse complement strand
GACTTCCTGGGCTTGCGAAACCTCGACGTCATCACCGACACGGTGGTGATGCTGCGGGAGACCCAGGGCATCGAGCTCGATATCGACGACGTCCCGCTCGATGACGACAAGACTCTGCAGCTCCTACGAGACGGCGACTCGATCGGGGTGTTCCAGCTGGAGGGCGGGCCGATGCGGGCCCTCATGCGCTCGCTCGCCCCGACGTCGTTCGAGGACGTCGCCGCCCTCGTGGCCCTCTACCGCCCTGGGCCCATGTCGGCGAACATGCACAACGACTACGCCGACCGCAAGAACGGCCGTCAGGCCATTGCGTACCTGCACGACGACCTGGCGGAGATCCTGGGTGACACCTACGGCCTGATGATCTATCAGGAGTCGGTCATGCGGGTGGCACAGAAGTTCGCCGGCTACTCATTGGCCGATGCCGACAACCTCAGGAAAGCGTGTGGCAAGAAGGACCGCGTGCTGATCGCCAAGGAGCGCGAGAAGTTCGTAGCCGGTACCGATGCCACCGGCTACGGCGCTGACATCGGCACCGCGCTGTTCGACATCATCGAGCCCTTTGCCGACTATGCGTTCAACAAGAGCCACAGCTACGGCTACGGCCTGGTCACGTACCAGACCGCGTACCTGAAGGCCCACTATCCGGTCGAGTACATGGCCTGCCTGCTCACCTCGGTGAAGAGCAACCTCGACAAGGCCGCGGTGTACCTCAGCGACGCACGTGCCAACGGCGTGAAGGTGCTCACCCCCGACATCAACCGTTCGGTCACCGACTTCGCCGCGTTGTCGCCCTCGGAGGTGCCGTTCGACGTCGAGCTGCCGCGCAACAGCCCAGGCGCCATCACGTTCGGCCTGTCCGCCATTCGCAACGTGGGGGAGGGCCTCGTCGAGCACCTGTTGAAAGAGCGCGATGCGAACGGTCCGTTCGACTCGTTCCACGACTTCGCCGAGCGCGTCCCCGAGCCCGTGCTGAACAAGCGAACGGTCGAGTCGCTCATCAAGGCCGGCGCGTTCGACTCGCTCGGCCACCCTCGCAAGGGTCTGCTGATGGTGTTCGAACAGATCATCGACACCACCGTCGTGCGCCGCCGTGAGCGCGACCAGGGCGTGATGAGCCTGTTCGGCGACCTCGGCGGCGACGGGGGAGGGGCCGGCTTCGACGAGCGCGTCGCCATACCGTCGATGGAGTTCGACAAGAGCGACCGCCTGAAGTTCGAGAAGGAGATGCTCGGCCTGTACGTCAGCGACCACCCGCTGCTCGGCGTCGAGGCTGCGTTGCGCCGCAAGGTCGAGTGCAGCGTCGCCGAGGCCGCCGACCGCGAGGACGGGGCGATGATCGTCCTCGGTGGGCTGATCACCAATCTGTCGCGCAAGTTCACCAAGAAGGGCGACCAGATGGCCGTCTTCGTGCTGGAAGACCTCGACGCCACCATCGAGTGCACGGTGTTCCCGCGCATGCTGATGGAGCAGGGTCACAAGCTGGTGGACGATGCGATCGTCACGGTGAAGGGCCGCATCGACCGCAAGGACGAGTCGCGCATCGGCTTCATGGTGCAGGACGTGCAGATCATCGAAGGGCTCGACGCCGCGGCGTCCGCCCCGCTGAAGCTGCGCGTGCCGGCCACGTCGCTCACAGAGTTGAAGATCCACCAGATCCGCAAGATCCTGCGCGAGCACCCCGGCGAGTCGCCCGTCTACCTGCACATCGGGCAGGGCAAGGTGCTGCGCTTGGCCGACGAGTTCTGCGTCGACCTGGACCGTGTGGTGGGCGAGTTGCGCATGGCCCTCGGCCACGACGCCGTCGTCCTCTGACCCCGCATGACGGTCGCTGGTCGGTCGACCGGCGACAATTGACCCCGGTTCATCAGGGCGTTCCCGTCCGGCACGCCCCATCGCGCCGATTTGGTGGCAGAATAGGTGGCTCAGGTCAACGCTTCATCCGTGCCTCGGGTGAGGACTCGCACGACAGGAGCTCTAGGGGAATGGCACTCCAGGTGGAAACCAGGGACTGCGCTGCGCTCACCGACGGCGATCTCGACGAGATGGCGTCGATGGGGGGCGCGTTCGACATCGGAGCGCTCTCCAAGGCCAAGGAAGACTGGGTGCTCAGCACCACATGCCGGTTGGAGGACAAGCTCCACGGGTTCACGTTCTCGACCCTCGAACGCATCGGCGGCACGCCGTGCGTGCTGCTCGGCTTGATGAGCGTGAAGCGCACGTCCAAGCGCGATCAGGTGCTCAAGGGCCTCATGACCGAGGCCTACCACCGTGCGCTCATGGCCTTCCCCGACGAAGACGTCGTGGTCGGCTCGCGCTTCACCACACCGGGTGGGCTCGAGGGCTTCAAGCAGCTCGACGAGCTCATTCCCCGTCCGGGTCACCGTGCGGTGGGCGAGGAGCGTGCGTGGGGCCGTCGCCTCGCCAAGCGCTTCTCGGTGGACCACAGCTACGACCTGCAGACGTTCGTCGCCAAGACCAACGGCCAGAGCGGCTTCCTCGACCACGAGACGCTGAAGCCCGAGAAGGTCAAGCCCGAGGTCGCTGCGCTGTTCGCCGGAGTCGACCAGAAGAAGGCCGGCGCACTCATCGTCCACGGCTGGGTCATGGCCGAGAACCTCGTCAAGCTTGGTGCCCGCTGAGCGACTCGCTCGACGACGTCATCCGCCGGCGGCGAATGACCCGCAACTTCGAGCCACGGCCCATCGCCCCCGAACAACTCGACGAGCTGCTGGATCTGGCGCGTCGCGCCCCGTCGGCCGGCTTCAGCCAGGGGGTGCACTTCCTGGCCCTCACGGGTGATGCGCTCGCTCGCTTCTGGCGCACCACCGGCGGCGATCAGTGGTTCGAGTCGTCACAGCCCGGTGTGCTGCAGGCGCCCGTGGTGGTGCTGCCGTTGGCCGACCCCACCGCCTACACGTCGCGGTACAGCGAGGACGACAAGATCCAGCACGGGCTGCATCTGGCCGAGAACTGGTCGGTGCCGTTCTGGCTGACCGACGCGGCGATGGCCACCCAGAACCTGCTGCTGCTGGCCCAGGATCGTGGCCTGGGTGCGCTGTACTTCGGTCTGTTCGATCACGTGCGCGAGGCGTTCGACGAGCTCGGCATCCCACCGCACGTGCTCCAGGTCGGCGCCGTCGCCCTGGGGTATCGGGCGGCCGACGATGCTCCGAGTGGCTCGGCCCTCACCCGCCCCCGCCGCACCAGCGTCGAGGTCGTCCACCACAACACCTGGTGATCATGCCCGGGGGAACCTCGTCACACCCCTTGTTCATGATGGGGGCATGTCCTCGTCCGGCACCCTCGTCGAGCAGATGCACGAGCTGATCGATCAGCTCGCCGCGCTCGACCCTGCGTCGTTGCCGGCCGAGGAGCAGGGGCAGTTGGTCATGGCGCTGCAGCGCGAGACCACACGTCTCGCGGTCGTCACCGCCGACGCGCTGGCCCCGTGGCACGAGTCGGGTGTCTGGCGAGCAGGCGGCACATTGCGGCCCGAACTCGCCATCGCGCGAGAAGCGAGGCGCGAACGCCTTGCCGCCCGCCACGACCTGCACAGGGCCCGCGTGCTTGCGGTGCTGCCCATCGTGCGGCAGGCCACACTCGACGGGCGGCTGTCCATCGACCACGTGGACCTGCTCGTACGCAACTTCACCAAGGTCCGCGCCGAACTGTTCCGCCGCTGCGAGCAGTGGTTGGTCGATCGGTGTGCCTCGCGCGACCTGTTCGACGATGCGGCGCGCGACGTGAAGTACTGGGCGATGTGGGCCGACGACCAGCTCGGCATCCGCCGCGACCCTTCCGACCCGTCGACGTTGTACGCCTCGCGGTCCGAGGTCACGGGGGAGGTGTTCCTCGACGGTCACCTGAACCCCGTCGACGGCGACATCGTCATGCGCGAGCTGCAGAGGCTGGCCGAAGAGCTCCGCCTGCAGGACCGACGCGATGGCGTCGAGCGCACGCCCGCCCAACGACGCGCCGCGGCGCTGGTGCGGATGGCGGCTCGCTCGGTCAACGCCGAGGGCGTCACCGCCCGGCCGCTGTTCCAGGTGCTCATCGGCGATGAGACCGCCCGCCACCTGTGCGAGCTGGCCACCGGCACCGTCGTGACACCGGAGGACCTCATCCCGCACATCGACACCGCCGTCATGCAGACGTTCCTGTTCGATGCACGACACTCCGTGCTCGGCGTGTCCCGGCAGCGCACCTTCCGCGGCGCTCTGCGCCGTGCCATCCAGGTGCGCGATCGCCGTTGCCAGCACAAGGCGGTGTGCCCCACCCCCGCATCCGAGTGCGACGTGGACCACCGAACACCCGCAGCCCGGGGCGGGCCGACGAGCGAGATCAACGGTCGGATGGAGTGTCGGACCCACAACCGGCATCCAGATCTGCACGGCCATCCCGACCCCCTCCCGGAACGCGAGGTCACCGGGCTCGATCTGCTGCGGGCCAAGGCCCGCTGGTCGGCCATGCGCGACATCGAGCTCGAGGACGCCGCCGACCCCAACGTCGAACGCCAGGGCCCCTTCACCTGAGCTGCGCCCTGGAGCGCGGAGTGAGCATGTCACTTCTCTCGGCTCGCTTGGGAAATTTGCCTCGGCGCGACGGATGCCGCGGCCGTAGTACGACTACGAGGTATGCAGGCAGCAGCTCATCAGGAAGGCAACCCCCCGCCTTCACCGCAAGCATTCGCTGCCTTCTACGACGCCACCTTCGATGCGGTCTACCGCTATCTGTCACGCGCTGTCTTCGGGAATCGGGCGCTTGCGGAGGATCTCACACAAGAGACCTTCGCAGCGGTGATCGTTGCGGTCCGCAATGGATCACCCGGCGCTCACACCTTGCCGTGGGTGATCGGCGTCGCTCGCCACAAGCTGGTCGACCATTACCGCCACGCCGCTCGCGAGGAACGACGTCTGTCACTCGCCTGGTCGAGCGGTATCGGCCAGGACGACGAGCAGCTCGACGAGTTTGCCAACGTCGACTCGGCGGACCTCGTCGCGTTGATGCGCGAACTCACACCAGACCATCGCTTGGTCCTGGTGCTGCGCTACCTCGACGAGCTTTCGATCGAAGAGATCGCGAGTGAGATCGGGCGCTCGGTGCATGCGACCGAGTCGCTGCTCGCACGCGCTCGCCAAGCCCTCACCCGCAGCTACCGGGAGTCCAACCAGTGAAGCAGCATCCGGTTCGTACCGCCTTCGAGCAGCTCGCGGATCTCCCCTCCGCCAAGTTCCGCGATGACTTGCGAGCACAACTTCTCGCCGACCTTGTCGCGCCGACAACGGCTGACACGTCTCACTCCACCCCCGATCAGCCAGCACAGGAGATCATCATGACGAACGACAACGACAGTTCCCCATCTTTCTTCCGGGGCCGTCGAGCTCTGCTCGGCGTCGCCGCGGCAGTGGTCATCGCCGCCGGCGTCACTGCCGTCGTCATCAACCAGAACGACGCCGACACCGTCTCTGTGCCAGCCGCTGAGCCAACGGTGTCGGTGACGGTGGTCGACACCATCGCTGACACGACCACCAGCTCGACAACCTCGACGACGATCGCACCGACAACGACGGGCGCACCGCGAGACGATGCCACGATCGCCGCCGCTCTGTTGCTGAATCCCCCCAACGGCGTCTTCGGTGCGCTCGAGGAGTTCGA
>JANOET010000360.1:0-6674 GCA_031413415.1 Acidimicrobiaceae bacterium | reverse complement strand
GCCACCGGTTCGCCGCGATCGGTGATGGTGATCTCGTCGCCGGCTTGGACCCTGTCCAGGAAGGCGGCAAGGTTGGCTCGAAGCTCGGTGACGGAGACGTCCATCGCGTCACTGTACAGATTGGCCTCATCAGGTGTACAGAATCACCTGTGCCGACTCAGCGACCCATCACTCGCTGCAGGTCGGTGCTGCGGGCGATGCAGTCGCCGCCGGCGGCGTCGAAGGCCTGATTCAGCTTGTGCAGCGCGGTGCGGAACGACGTGTTCCACGCCTCCTCGAACTGGTCGCGTGCCGGGCCCACCCACGTGGTGCCACCGAGCGCCGAACTGACCGTGCTGACCACTCCCTCGATGCTGTTGATCTGCTGCTTGAGCGAACGGCCCAGCTGGGCGAGCTGCTCGGGGTTTGCGCCGTACATGGTCATGGGGATCTCCTTGGTGCGCCGCCCGGTGCGACGCTCACCCTCACTGGGTACGGCGAGTCGGCGCGATCGGCAGGATCGGCAGGATCGGCAGGATCGGCGGGATCGCTCAGCGCCAACCGGAATCGGGCCGCCGCAACAGCGGGAGCAGCAGCGCAACGTTGTCGGGCACGAACGACTCACGACGCATCAACTCGTCGAGATCGTCGCGACCGACCCAACGCGCCTCGGCGATCTCGCCGTCGGTGAAGGTGAACGGGCCGTCGTGCGTGCAGCGATAGCCCCGGCCGATCAGTGCCACTGCATCGTCCACGAACCGGCCGTCACCGAGGGACACGAGCGTGTCGGCATGCACACCCAGCTCCTCCGCCAGCTCTCGGCGAGCGGCGGCCTCGTAGTCCTCTCCGGCTCCGACCACGCCACCGGCAGCCAGATCCCACATGCCGGGCCACACGTCCTTGGTGTCGGCTCGCCGGTGCGCGAGCAGGCGGCCGTCCGACGACAGCACGGCGATCGACACGGCTCGATGCTGGAGGCGTCTCGCCCGCATCTCGGAGCGCGTGACAGTGGCCACCACCTGGTCGTCGTCGTCGACGATGTCGACCAGTTCCTCACCTGGTGATGCGGTCACGGCAACTTGCCTAGCATGCGCGCATGGAGATCAGCACCCTGCGCGAAGAGGCCCGCGACCTGCTCGACGAGACCATCACCCTGCGGCGCACGCTGCACCAATGGCCCGAGCTCGGCAACGACCTGCCCGTCACCCGCGAAAACGTGCTCGCGGCGCTCGACGGCCTGCCACTGGGCATCACGCTGCACGAGACCACCAGCGGTATCGCAGCCCTGCTCGACGGTGGCAAGCCCGGACCCACGGTGCTGCTGCGCGGCGACATGGACGCCCTCCCCATGCCAGAGGACACCGGTCTCGAGTTCCAGTCGAAGATCGACGGCGCGATGCACGCCTGCGGCCACGACACGCACACGGCGATGCTGGTCGGCGCGGCGAAGCTGCTCACCGCGCGACGAGCCGACCTGCCCGGCCGTGTGCTGTTCATGTTCCAGCCCGGCGAAGAAGGCTTCGGCGGCGCCGAGTTCATGCTCGACGAAGGCCTGCTCGACCTGTCGCCGCTGGCCGACGGCACCGAGTCGCCCGTCACCGGTGCGTACGCGCTGCACATCACCAGCAACCTGCCCAGCGGTTGGATCGCGGCCAAGGGCGGTCCGATCATGGCCTCGGCCGACACGATGTTCATCACGGTCACCGGTCGCGGCGGTCACGCCAGCCAGCCGCACGCCGCCCTCGACCCCATCCCGGTCGCGTGCGAGATCGTGCAGGCGCTGCAGATGATGATCACCCGCACGATCGACGTGTTCGACCCCTCGGTGGTCACGGTCGGCCGCATCCACGCCGGCACCACGAACAACGTCATCCCCGAGACTGCACACATCGAGGGCACCATCCGTGCCGTCAGCGAGCGCACCCGGTCGAAGGTCCGCGACGGCATTCGCCGGGTCGCCGAAGGTGTCGGTGCCGCGCACGACGCGCAGATCGACGTGCAGTTCCACGACGGCTATCCGGTCACGGTGAACAACCCAGGCTCGGCCGACTTCTCGCTCGACGTCGCTCGCGAGCTGCTCGGCGAGCACCAAGTGGTGCGCATGCCGAACCCGGTGATGGGTGCAGAGGACTTCAGCTACGTGCTCAACCGGGTGCCGGGCTCGATGATGTTCCTCGGTGGCACCCCGCTGGACCGAGACCTGTCGAAGGCCGCGCCGAACCACTCGAACCGCGTCTACTTCGACGAGCAGGCGATGGTCGACGGCATGGCGGTGTACGCCGCGACCGCGATCCGTCACCTCGCCGGCTGACGTCGCGAGGTGCGGGCCTCGTCGCTGGCGCGCTACCGCAGGCGGAGAGTGACCAGTTCGAACGGCTGCAAGACGATGGCCACGATGCCGTCGCCCGTGTCGATGGCCCGATCGGGTTCTTCCAGCAAGTTGCAGCGACGCGCATCGTTGATGCGGAACGGCAGCTTCACCGTCGTCGGAGTGCGGTTGCCCAACGACTCGCTCAGTCGCACGATCAGGTCGCCGCTGCCGTCGTCGGCACGCTTCACCGCGCTCACTTCGACGCCGTCGCCGTGCACCGTGACGAGCGGTGTCGGCACGCCCTCCAACGAGCCGGCGGCGACCACACGCAAGGGCAGGTTGAGGGCCTCGGCCTCGCGCACCACCTCACCGAGACCGGGTCCGTGGGGCATGACACTGATGGTCACTCGATGACGACCGTGGTCCTGTGTCGGGTCGGGGTACTTCGCGGCGCGCAACAGCGACACTCGCACTCCGCCGTCCTGCACACCGTGGCCGTAGCGGCCGTCGTTGAGCACGGCCACACCCCACGTCGGCTCGCTCAAGTCGACGTAGCGGTGAGCGCACACCTCGAACTTGGCCGCGTCCCACGACGTGCTGGCATGGGTCGGACGCATCACGTGCCCGAACTGGATGTCGCACGCCGCCTCGCGGGCGTGCACTGCGAGCGGCACCATCAGTGACAGCAGTTGCTCGTCCTCGTGCCAGTCGATGTCGAAGGCAATGTCGATACGGGCACTCTCGGCATGCATCGTGATCCGCTGCATCATGGCCGAAGCACCGAAGCGACGCACCACCTGCAGGGTGGCCACCAGCGGTCCGGCGTCGAGCACGGTGACGGACTCGACGCCACCGAGGGGCACGCCGAGACCGCGAGTCCAGGCCTCGACGTCCCATGCGTCGTACTCCACCGGGTGGTCGGGGGCCAGCTCGACGGTCACCCGTGCGCCGGCGGGTAGCACGTCGCGACCAGCGCGCACGTCGATGATCGACGTGATCGAGCCCTCGAGGTCCCACGTGAGGGCCACGTGCCGGTTCGTGAACGAGTGCTCCGTCACCGTGATCGCGTCGTCGACCGGCTGGGCCCACAGCACACCGAGGCCCAGGCCTGGCGCTTCGGCGAGGCATGCGTGGCGCCCGTCGTGCAGCTCCTGGGTGATGCTACGGCCGGGTGGCGCGACGTCGACGGCGATGACCTCCTTGCGTGCGTGGGTGGCAGCGTTGGCGACGGTGGGACCTTCGATCGCCAGCCGGGCGAGCGCCTCGGCGATCAGTTCCTCCAGCCGAGCGATGATGCGCGCATGCTCGCGTTCGCTGTCCTCGTAGACCCACGCGATGCTCGAGCCGGGAATGATGTCGTGAAACTGCTGCAGCAGGACGTCCTTCCACAACCCATCGAGCTCGTCGACCACCTCGGGCGGCAACAGGCCGTCGAGCTGGCTCGCCGACGCCCACCACAACTCGGCCTCGCGCAGCAGCGCTTCGCAACGCCGGTTGCCCACCTTCGTCTTCGCCTGACTGGTGAGCGTGCCGCGGTGCATCTCGAAGTACAGCTCGCCGCTCCATTTCGGCACCGGCGCACCCGCCGCGATCTCGGCCTCGACGTGACCGAAGAACTCGTCGGTCGTGCCGAGCGACAGGCGCGGCGCACCATCGAGGTCGGCGAGCCGTCGCGCCCGTTCGATCATCTCGCGGGTGGGTCCCCCACCGCCGTTGCCGTACCCGAAGGGCATGAGCGACCAGTTGCTCCACCCGTGCTCTTTGAAGTTGTGGTCGGCGAACACCATCTCCTCGCTGGAGACGAGGGCGTTGTAGGTGTCGACCGGCGGGAAGTGGGTGAGCACTTCGCTGCCGTCGAGCCCCTGCCAGAGGAACGTGCTGTGCGGAAAGCGGTTCTGCTTGTTCCAACTGAGCTTCTGGGTGATGAACCGGTCGCATCCGCCGGCACGAAAGATCTGCGGCAGCGAGGCCGGGTAACCGAACACATCGGGAATCCAGACCTCCTTGCACCGTTCGCCGAATCGGCTCTCGAAGTAGCGCTGACCGTGGACGAGTTGGCGCACGATGCTCTCGCCGCTGGGCAGGTTCATGTCGGCTTCCACCCACATGGCACCGACCGGCTGCCACTGCCCGCGCTGCACCCTCTCGCGGATGCGCTCGAACAAGGCCGGGTACCTCGTCTCCATCCAGTGGTACTGCACGGCTTGCGAGCACACGAACCGGTACTCGGGGTGATCGTCCATCATCCTCGTCGCCGACGCGAACGTTCGCGCGCACTTGCGGATGGTCTCGCGGATGGGCCACAGCCAGGCGGTGTCGATGTGCGCGTGGCCGACGCCGATGACATGGTGCGCACCGTCGCGGGCGTGCACCTGCAGCGCCGGCTGCAACAGCGTGCGGGCAGCGCTGGCGGTGCCGCCGACGTCGGCCATGTCGACCGCGTTGAACGCCTGCTCGAGTTCGCGCAACAGACGTTGGCGGCGCTTGTCGTTCGCCGGCAGCGCCGCCATCAGTCCGAGCAGCACCTCGACGTCGAGCAGCAGATGGAACACCCCGTCGTCGCGCAACGCGAGGGACGCCTGGCGAAGTGTGTAGAGGGGCTGTTCGCCAGCCGTTCGCAGCGAGCCGAGGTGCCCGAACCGGCGGCCGAGCATCGGGAAGGCCGGGTTCGAGGCCGCCTCGACGATCAACTCGAGCGGACCGGCCGCTGCATCGGGCAGCGGCACCGCCGTGCGGCGCGGATGGATGCCCTGCAACGGCCCCTCCGGCGTCCACACCAGTCCCTCGCTCTGGAAACCCGCCGCGTCGGGATGGAAGCCGAGGTCGACGACCGCTTCGAGCCGCGATCCCACCCAGTCGGCCGGCACATCGCCGGTGAAACGGAACCAGGTCGTGCCCCACGGGCGGCTCCACTTCTGCCCCACCTCGAACGGGCGCGCCGACAACGCCAGACCGGCCATCGCCTCGTCGTAGGTGACCGGTTCGCCCGGCGCGTCCCACGCCTCGACCCGCATCGGCACCGAGGCCGAGTACATCGCCGGCATCAGCCGTTCCGTGAGCTCGCGTCGGATGCGCCGCTCCACCAGGACCGAGTCGTCGTGCATGTCCGAGAGGCTACGTTTCGCGCATGCACCCGTCCGAACGCCCCCATGGCGACCGGGGCCAATGGGCGCCAAACGTCCCGAATCTGGGACATTCGTCGCCCGTGTGCGCGAAACGTCGCCGGTGGGGAATCGCCGGTCACGGCATGACATGAACGAAACGTCTCGCAGCCCCGGACGGGAAGGCCCGCCGACCTCGGGGCTAACGTCGCCCGGGTGAGCGACCCGACCGACACCCGACCGTTGAGCGGCGTCCGCGTCCTCGACCTCACCCGAGTGCTCGCCGGGCCGCACGCGGCGCGCATGCTGTGCGACCTGGGTGCCGACGTCATCAAGGTCGAGCCACCCGAGGGCGACATCACGCGCACGACCTACCCGCGCGTCAACAGCATGAGCAGCTACTTCGCCCAGCAGAACGTGGGCAAGCGCTGCGTCAGCATCGACCTCGACCACGAGGCGGGTCGCGAACTGCTGCGCCGGCTGGCCGACATGTGCGACGTGCTCATCGAGAACTTCCGGCCGGGCGTGATGGACCGACTCGGCCTCGGCTACGACGCGCTGAGCGCACGCAACCCGCGTCTGATCTTCGCGTCGGGCAGCGGCTATGGCCAGACCGGACCGTGGGTGCACCGGCGTGCCTACGCCCCGGTCGTCGGCGCCGAGAGCGGCTTCACCATGGCGCAGGGCGATGCCCGCGGTGGCCACTACGCGAACGACGCGCACAGCCACGCCGACGTGTACACCGCGCTCGAGCTCGGTGCTGCGGTGCTCGCCGCGCTGTACCAGCGCGAGCGCACCGGACACGGCGACCGCATCGACGTGTCGATGGGCCAGACCATGCTCTACGTCAACGAGCACACCCACGACCACCTGTGGCGCGGCGCCGTGCCCGCCGGCGTCATCCGCAGCTTCCGACCGATGGACTACCCGGTGCTCACCGCCGCGAACGGCGAGTGCGTCATCGTCAGCGGTCACCCGGCCGAGAACACGACGTTCGACTACTACATGCTCGCCATCGGCCGCGACGACCTCATCGCCGACGAACGCTTCGTCGACACGGCCGGCCGGCTCGAGCACCTCGCGTCCATCTTCGCGGCGATGGACGAGTGGGCGTCCGCCATGCCCGACGCCGACTCCATCGAGGACGCCATGTCGCGCCACAAGCTCGCCGTGGGCAAGCTGCGCAGCGTCGCCGACGTGTGCGACACCGACTGGGCACGCGAACGCGAAGCGGTCGTCGAGGTCACCGACCGCGGCGACGGCGTCATCCGCATCCCCAATGC
>JANOET010000359.1:0-2044 GCA_031413415.1 Acidimicrobiaceae bacterium | reverse complement strand
TGGCCACCTGGTTCAACAGGTCGATCGCCTTCGCCCGAGCCTCCTTCTTGCCCAGGCGCTGCTGGTGAGCCTTCATCACCAAGGTCAGTTGCTTGCCGATGGTGAGCACCGGGTTGAGCGAGGTCATCGGGTCCTGGAAGACCATCGAGATTCGCCGCCCGCGCACCGATCGAAGCGTCGACGTGTCGGCGCCGACCAACTCGGTGTCGCCGTACTTCGCTGAACCCGTGACCTCGGCCTTGGGGAGCAACCCCAACGTGGCGAGCATGGTGACGCTCTTGCCGGAACCACTCTCGCCGACGACCGCCACGGCCTCGCCGGCACGCACGTCGAGATCGAGGCCGCGCACGGCGCGCGCCGGACCGGCCGCGGTGGGGAACGACACGCGCAGATCGCGCAAGCGGAGGATGGGCGACCCGTCGTCCATCACACTCCTGCCTTCACGTCGAACGAGTCGCGCAACGCGTCGCCCAGGTAGTTGAACGCGAGCACCACCATGAGGATCGCAATACCCGGGGCGGTGGCGATCCACCAGCTGTAGAACTGCGTGGCACCCTCGGTGATCATCGCGCCCCACTCCGGAGACGGCGGTCGAGCACCGAGACCGATGAAGCTGAGCGACGCGGTGAGCAGCACGACCTGCCCGAAGTCCATCGTCGCGTTCACGAGCACCGGCGTGTACGCCATGGGCAGCACGTAACGCCGCAGGATGGTGAACCGCTTCACGCCGATCGCTTCCGCCGACTCGACGTACTCGCGTTGCTTGACGGCGATCACCTGAGCCCGCAGCAGTCGGGCGTAGATGGGCCACCACACCAGGACCATGGCGATGAGCGCATTCCGGATGCCCGGCCCGAGCGACGCGGTGATCGCCATCGCCAACAGGATGGGCGGAAACGCCATGGTGATGTCGACGAGCCGCATCAGCACCGCGTCGACCCAGCGGCCGAAGAAGCCGGCAATGGCGCCGATGAGCGTGCCGATGAACACCGACGAGACGATGACGACGAACGCGACCGGCAACGAGGTACGCGCGCCCCACAGCGTGCGGGTGAACACGTCGCGACCGAGCTGGTCGGTGCCCATCAGGTGGCTCAGGCTCGGCCCCTGCAGTCGCGGTCCGACCTCTGCGAGCGGGTCGTACGGCGACCACAGCGGCACGGTCAGGGCGACCAGCACCCACATCACGATGACGCCGACGCCGATGAGCGAGGGGCCGCGCAACCATTCGGGTCGGCCACGGCGAAGGCGGCGGGGCGGGGCGATGACGTCGCTCACGACAGCCGGATCCTCGGGTCGGCGAACGCGTAGGCCACGTCGCTGAGCAGGTTGGTCATCAAGAACGCCGTGCCGCCGAGCAGGGTGACCCCGATGATCGCCGGATAGTCGAGGTTCCTCGATGCGTCGACGGCGTACGAGCCGACACCGGGCCACGAGAACACGGTCTCGGTGAGGACTGCGCCGGTGAGCAAGAAGGCGAACGTGAACGCAACGATCGTGATGGTCGGCAGCAGCGCGTTGCGCAGTGCGTGCGTGTTCACCACGGTGCGCTCGCGCAGACCCATCGCCCGAGCGACTCGCACGTAGTCGATGGAGAACTCGTCGAGCAGGCTGGCGCGCACGAGACGCGACACGATGCCCACGACGCCCCAGCCGAGCACGCTCGCGGGGAGAATGAGGTGCATCACCGCGTCCTTGAACAACGCCAGGTCGCCCTGCAGCAACGAGTCGACCGTGTAGAAGCCCGTGACCTTGTCGGGCGCTACCCCGCGAGGGTCGATCCTGCCGGGGCCCGGAAGCCAACCCAGCCTCGCGTAGAAGACGTAGAGCAACAGCAGGCCCGCCCAGAAGGCCGGCAACGACGACCCGATGAGCGCGAAGAACCGGGCCACGTGATCGACGATCTTGTTGCGGTGCCGTGCTGCGAGGACACCGAGCACCACGCCGGAGGTGACGCCCATCACCAACGCGACGAACGTGAGCTCGAGCGTGGCCGGCAGGCGTGTTCGAAATAGACTGTTCCTAGGTTGTTCCAAGCATCGGC
>JANOET010000358.1:0-2174 GCA_031413415.1 Acidimicrobiaceae bacterium | reverse complement strand
GACGGCTCGCAGCTCGAGCTCACCCCAGCCTTCGATGTGTGCCCGCAGCCGCGCAACACCGGAGAGGCGTCGCTC
Source organism: Acidimicrobiaceae bacterium (assembly GCA_031413415.1). Classification (GTDB taxonomy): domain Bacteria; phylum Actinomycetota; class Acidimicrobiia; order Acidimicrobiales; family Ilumatobacteraceae; genus UBA668. Next base: position 2,099 of record JANOET010000358.1, on the reverse strand, counting down.
GCGATGGCGTTCGGGGCAGCCGGTGAGCGCCGCTGCCGACTGGATGCATGCATTCGTGCCGCAGGTGTCTTCGGCCTGTCGACAGCGAAGGCCCGCGACGTCGTCGACGAGAGCACCACCACGGTGCGGGAGCAGTTCGACGACGTCTGCCTCACGATCGGAGTGTCCGACCTGACCCGAGATCTTCTGTGGGGACGCGCGGTGTGCAACCCCTCGATCTTCTACACCGACGACTGATCGCGTCATGGACTGGTTCCCACAGGGGGGCTGACCAGGGGTGGAACGAATGGACCGCGACGGCACGTGCCGTCGGGCGATCAGGTTGGCTGCGTCAGTTCGGTTGACGCGATGACCGAGCGGTAAACCCGTTTGTCCGGTCAAGCGTGTGTTGTGTGTGAGAGTTGGGGAGGTGACCGAGCAGAGTTTCGAGGCGTTCTTTCGCCAGGAGCATCGCAAACTCGTCGCGCTCGGCGCCGCGATGACCGGGAGCGTCGAGCAGGGCAAGGATCTCGCTCAGGACGCGCTCGGCAAGGCGTTTCAACAGTGGTCGAAGATCGGCAGCTACGACAGTGCCGGTGCGTGGGCGCGTCGGGTGCTCATCAACCTGGCCATCGACTCGAACCGGCGGCGGGGTAGCGAGCGTTCGGCGTTGCAGCGTGTGGTCACGGATGATGCGCTCCTTCCGGCCGATGTGCCCGCCGACGAGTTCTGGCGCGCGGTTCGGGCGCTGCCCGACCGCCAGCGGGCCGCCGTGACGTTGCACTACTTGGAGGACATGGCGGTGGCCGAGGTGGCGCGGGTGCTGGACATCGCGGAGGGCACGGTGAAGGCGACGCTGAGCAAGGCTCGAGCGACGTTGTCGCGCACGTTGGCGGGGGTGGATGCATCGTGACGACCGACCTGGATCTCCGAGGCAGCGCTGCGGCGACTGCGTTGCGCGACCTGGTGGACCTGAGCGTCGACGACGCGGCAACGACGGAGGCGCTGGCCGCCGCGATGGGCGGTGGCGTGGTGGTGCGTTCTCTCGACGGTCGGACGGCGCACCATCGCGGCCGCCGTGCCGCGATGGTGCTCGTGGCTGCCGCGGCCGCTGTGGTCGCGGTGCTGTTCCTCGTCCGCGATCACCCTCCGCAGCCGCCAATCGTGCCGTCGCCGACCAGCGTGCCGGTCACCGTTCCCACCACCACGGTCCCCGCAACCACGACGACCGTCGACGAAGCATCACTCGGGGTGTTGCCCACCATCGGCCCTGCGTTCGGCTTCAGCCCCTACCCGCCACAGGTCGCGCTGCTGAACGACGGTCGGGTCTTCCGCATCCTGGGAAGCTTCGGTGGGCCGACGCCGATGGAGGCGCTCGACCCGGAAACTGGGCGACTCGATTCGCTCGGCTCCACGGTGGTCCCGAGGAGTGGTGCAGCGTTCGTGGAGTTGCCGGGGCAGCGTCTGTTGATCGTCGGTGGTGACTACCTCCCGGCCGATTCGAACGGAACGAGCAGTCCGGCGCCACGGCCGACCGCGGAGATCCTGGACCTCACCTCCGGGGCGAGTACCTCGATTGGTGACGTCCCTGGGCTCGATGTGAACCCGTCCGTGGTGGCGACGCTGCTCGACGACGGCACGGTGCTGGTGATCTTCGGCGGTGAAGTCGCGATGGTGTTCGACCCGGTGACGAACACGTTCGCGCCGACGAAGGCGCAGCCGAGCCCGGTGGACACGGGACCGGAGCCACCGTCGCCTGCCTTGGGCGTCGTCACCGGGCTGTTCCCGATGGGTGACGGACAGGTGCTGGTGCTCTCGGCGAACCCGTCGGTGTACGACTCGGTGGCGGGCACGTTCACCGACTTGCCTGCGCCCCCCGACGTTGCGTTCATGTCGGTAATGGTGCCACTGGTCGACGGACGCTTGCTGCTGGTCTACGGCGGGTGTTTCGAGACCCCGACGCTCGACGCGCAGGGCTTGAGCGAGGGTTACCAGCCGGTGCAAACGCGGGTGTTCGACCCGGTCACGCGTCAGTTCTCCGACGGGCCGAACCTTCCCCATTGCGCCACCAGTGCCGCGCTGCTGCCGTCGGGTGATGTGTTCGTCGCCGGCTACTGGTG
>JANOET010000357.1:0-13080 GCA_031413415.1 Acidimicrobiaceae bacterium | reverse complement strand
CGGTCCCGGCTCGCCGAGGCCGAGGCTGCCCGCGACGCCGCGCTCGCTGCTCGCGCCGACGAGGCCGGCACCATCGACACCGAGCGCATGCGCTCGCTGCTGCTCGAGGCCCTCACGCTCACCGGTCCGGCGGCCGACTCCGCGAAGCGGCCGCGCAAGCGGTCGGCGCGTACGCCGCTGGCGATCCCCGGTGGGGTGTACGGCAACAGCGAGGCCGCGGCCGAGCACCTGCTGCGGTCACCCGGTGTCGTGGTGTTGGTCGACGGCTACAACGTGGCCAAGCTCGGCTGGCCCGACCTGTCGCTGGAACGACAGCGCGACCGGTGTGTCGACGCGGCCGAGGCGTTGGCCCGCCGTTGGGGTACTGATCTGCACGTCGTGTTCGACGGCGCCGACGTGGTGGGTGCGCACACCCGAAACCGCCGAGTGGTGCGGGTCGTGTACTCGCCCGAGGGCGTGCTCGCCGACGTCGTGCTGCGCGCGGAGGTGGCTGCGCTCGACCCGGCTCGCCCGGTCGTGGTGGTCACCAACGACCAGGCTGTGCTGCAGGACGTGAAGGCGGCCGGTGCCAACACCATCAGCAGCGACGCGTTCCTGTCCGTCGCCCGCTGACGGTCGAACGGTCCCGGGGCCCCGCACCCGCAGGCTTCCGTGTCACACCCTTCTGGTTGGGTGGCGACATGGTCCACTTCACCATTTCGTGCGACTCCTGCGTCATGGACGGCTCCGCCGCCTGTGCCGAGTGTGTCGTCACCCACCTCCTCGCTCCGGCCCGCCGCGAGCCCGTCGTCTTCACCGACGACGAGCTTCGTGCGGTGCAGTTGCTCGCTGCCGCCGGGCTGGTGCCTACGCTGAAGCATCGTGAGGCCGACTGACCCTCCCCGGCCGGTCACCGACCAGGCCTACCTCCACCAGCTCGCCCAGCTGGTCGAGCCGTTCGGTGTCACCCACACGGGTGTCGCCCCGGCCGACGTCCTGCAGCGGGCCAGGGCGGCGCTGCACGACCGCATCGACGCCGGGCTCACCGATGGCATGCAGTTCACGTTCAGGAACCCCGAACGTTCCACCGACCCGCAGCGGGCCGTGCGCGACGCCCGCTCCGTGTTCGTGGCCGCCCGCCCGTACCTGCTGTCCGACCAGGAACGCCCTGACGGCGCCCAAGCCCGAGTCGGGCGCTACGCCTGGGTCGACCACTACGCCCCGCTCCGCGACGCGCTCTGGCAGGTCGCCCACCGATTGCGGCGCGACGGGTTCAAGGCCGTGCCCTTCGCCGACGACAACAGCATCGTCGACCGCGAAGTCGCCCACCTGGCCGGCATCGGCTGGTTCGGGAAGAACGCCAACCTCCTGCTGCCGGGCGCGGGCAGCTGGTTCGTCCTCGGGTGCGTCGTCACCACGGCGCCGTTGCCCGTGGCCGCCGCGACGGTGGCCGACGGCTGTGGTGGTTGTCGCCGCTGCATCGATGCGTGCCCCACGGGAGCGATCATCGAACCAGGTGTCATCGACGCCGGGAAGTGTCTGGCCTGGGTACTGCAGAAGCCCGGCGACATCCCCGAGCATCTGCGCGTCGCCATCGGCGACCGCATCTACGGCTGCGACGACTGCCAGGAGGTCTGCCCGCCCTCGATCCGTTTCGGACCCAAGTTGCCGGCGCCACAACCCGACCGGCCGGTGCAGGCCTGGCTGTCGGTGCTCGACCTGCTGACGGCCGACGACGACGCGGTCATGGCCACGTGGGGCGAGTGGTATCTGGCCGACCGCGATCCGCGCTGGGTTCGCCGCAACGCGCTCGTGGTGCTCGGCAACGTCGGGGACCCGGCCGAGGCCGCGGTCGCTCGCGTCCTGGCCGACTACCGTGCTCACCCGGACCCGGTCCTGCGCGCCCACGCCATGTGGGCCACCGAACGGTTGGGTCTGGAGGCCCGGTGAAGCATCTGCTCGTCACGAACGACTTCCCGCCGAAGATCGGCGGCATCCAGTCGTTGCTGTGGGAGTGGTGGCGGCGTCTGCCGCCCGAGTCGTTCGCCGTGCTCACCAGCCCGTACGAGGGCACCGCCGAGTTCGACGCCGCGCAGCCGTTCCGCATCGAGCGCACCCGCGAGCCGGTCCTGCTGCCACACCCGTGGATGGTGCAGCGAGTGAACTCGATGGCGAAGGAAGTGGGAGCCGACCTGGTCGTGCTGGACCCTGCGCTGCCGCTGGGGCTCATCGGCCCGTCGCTCGATCTGCCGTACGACGTCGTCCTGCACGGCGCCGAGGTCACGGTGCCCGGCCGCCTTCCGTTGTCGAAGCAGACACTGGGTCATGTGCTGCGGCGAGCGCGCCACGTCGTCGCCGCCGGCGGCTACCCCGCGGCAGAGGCCGAACACGCTGCCGGCCGGAAGCTGCCGGTCACCGTCGTCCCACCCGGTGTCGACACCGCCCGGTTCGTGCCACTCACCGACCCGCAACGTCGAGCGGCACGGCACCACTTCGGCATCGCCGACCAGGCCGAACTGATCGTCAGCATCAGTCGCCTGGTGCCCCGCAAGGGGTTCGACACCGCCATCCGCGCCGCAGCGCTGTTGCGCACGTCCCGACCGAACCTGGTGCTCGCCATCGCGGGGAGCGGGCGCGACGAAGCTCGCCTTCGGCGCCTCGCCGAACAGGTGAAGGCGCCCGTCCAGTTCCTCGGCCGCGTCAGCAACGACGATCTGCCGCTGCTCTACGGGTGCGCCGATCTGTACGCGATGCTCTGCCGCAACCGCTGGGCGGGCCTCGAGCAGGAGGGCTTCGGCATCGTGTTCCTCGAGGCGGCCGCGTGCGGGGTGCCACAGGTGGCCGGCGACTCGGGTGGCGCGGCCGAAGCCGTCGACGACGGCATCACCGGCACAGTGGTGCGCACCCCCGACGACCCTCGCGTCGTCGCCGAGTCGTTCGAACAACTCCTCGACGATCCTTCCCTGCGCGCCCGCATGGGGCTGGCGGGGCGCGATCGCGCCGTGCGCGAGTTCTCGTACGACGTCCTGGCACATCGCCTGGGTGTCTCGCTCGGCGCGCTGGCAGAATGACGCCGATGCATTCCCGACTCGTGCGTGCGAATCTGGCTGGTACCGCGCTGTTCCTGGCCGCGCTGGCCGTCGCCATTCCGTTCAAGGACGAGCGATTCGCACAGTTTCTCATCGGCATGGTCTCGGTGGCCCTCTTCGGAGCCGGCATCGCCACCTCACTGTGGGCGTACACCACGGCCCTCGAGCGGTCTCGCACCGAGGAGGTCGGTGTCGCCAACCTCTACCTGCTCACGGGCGGGACCGCGCCACGCGACGTGAAGCGACGCATGTCCGGGGCGCTCGCGGTCCAGGTGGTGGCGGCGCTGGTCGGCGCCATCGTCGGTGTCACCGGGCTGCAGCAGGGCGATGTCAACGCATTGGCGTTCGGCGTGCTCGTTCCCATGTTCGGCATTGGCATGAATGGGGCCTGGGCCGCGAGGTACGGTTCCTACGGACCGCGGGTCGCCGCGCCCAGTACGTCGAAGAAGAACGGGTAGATCGCAGACATGGCAGAAACGGCCTCACAGCACACCACCATTGCGGCCACGCCCGAACGCGTGTGGGCGATCGCGAGCGACTTCGAGCGCTACCCCGAGTGGGCGAAGGACGTCAAGGACGTCATCGTGCGCAAGCGCGACGACGACGGCCGCCCGGTCGAGGTCGAGTACCGCGCGTCGGCCCTCGGCCGCAGTACGCACTACACGCTCGCATACGACTACAGCCAGGCGCCGGCCGTGCTGGCCTGGAGCATCCTGCGCGGCGACATCATGCGCACCATCGACGGGGCCTACCACTTCAGCGCCACGCCCGACGGCGGCACCGAAGTTCGCTACGACCTGGTCATCGAATTGGTCGTGCCGTTGCCGGGTTTCGTCAAGCGCCGCGCCGAGGTGCGCATCCTCAACACCGTGCGCGAACTGAAGGCACGAGCCGAGGCATGACCGGCGCCCGGCGCGCCGGCATCGACGTCGGCGGCACGAAGTGTCTCGGCGTCGTGCTCGACGAGTCGGGTGCCATCGTCCAGGAGCATCGGCTGCCCACGCCGCGCGGACCCGAGAACATCATCGACACGCTCGCCCGCTTGGCGGGGGTGCTGGCGCCGTTCGACACGCTCGGCGTCGGCGTGCCCGGGCTCGTGACGCGAGACGGGGTCATCCGTGCGTCACCGAACCTGGTCGACGTCACCGACTTCCAGGTCGGCGCGCTGTTGTCCGAACGCCTGGGGGTGCAGGTCGAGGTCGACAACGATGCGACGTGCGCTGCGGTCGCCGAGTGGAAGACCGGCGCTGCGCAGGGTCTCACCGACTTCGTGATGGTCACGCTGGGAACCGGCATCGGTGGTGGCGTGGTGGCCAGCGGCAAGCTCGTCCGAGGGGCCAACGGTTTCACCGGCGAGATCGGTCACATCGTGGTCGATCCCGACGGCCCGTTCTGTCCGTGCGGCCGCCGCGGTTGCTGGGAGCGTTACGCCTCGGGCTCGGGTCTGGGCCGGTTGGCGCGCGAAGCCGCCACGGCTCGTCGGGTTCGTCGTGTGGTCGAACTCGCCGGCGGCGACGCCGACCAGGTGCGCGGCGAGCACGTGCAGGCCGCTGCACGCGAGGGCGATCACGATGCACTCACCGTCATCGACACGTTCGGCCGCTGGGTGGCACTGGGCCTGGTCAACCTCACCAATGTGCTCGACCCGCAGGCGTTCGTCCTGGGTGGCGGCCTGGCTGCGTCGGCCGACCTGTACATCGGGCCCATCCAGCAGTGGTTCACGGAGTACCTGTACGCGCCCGATCTTCGCCCTCATCCGGCATTGACGTTCGCGCACCTCAGCGAGCATGCCGGCGCCGTGGGCGCCGCCCTCCTCGCGGACGTGCACTGACCGCTCAACCTCCCGCGCAGGGTCCCACGTCCACCGGTTCCGCGCAGTCGCGGTCGTCGTCCAGTCGGAGCAGCGCCGACGCCTCGCGAATGTCGGTCGCCCAGGCGCGATCGTCGTTGCTGGTACTCCGCGCGAAGACCACCGCAACGGCGTGCCCTTCGTGCACCAGCACACTGCCGGAGTCGCCGTTCGCGACCTCGGCCTGAATCTGGAAGCCCTTGCGCAACCCGGAGCCGACGCGGTCGATGTCCGACGCGTTGATGTCGACGAACGAGGTCGCCGCGAACGGGCGTACTTCCGGAGCCTCGTCGCGCCACACCACGAACTGCCCGCGGTCACCCGGACGCAGCGTGCTGAGCGGCAGCGGCTCGACGTCGGCGTCGACGTCGAGCAACGCGAGATCCTTCGTCCGATCGAGGGCGACGACCCGGGCATCCACTTCGGTGCCGTCCGCCAGGGTGACCTCGATGTCGGTCGAGCCGGCGACGACGTGAGCGACCGTGAGTACGCGATGCTCGTCGACGAAGCTGCCTGCGCCGATCGTGGGTCGCGACCGACATCCTTCGGCCTCGACCCGCACTGCTGCTGCGGCCGCGCCACCGCTGGAGTCTCGCTCGCCGCTGCAGCCCGTCGCACCGACCGACCACGCGAGCGCGAGTCCGATGGCAGCCCGCCGCGCACCCCCGAGACCCCCGCACCGACCGACCATCCACCCCGACGGTAGCCACCGACACGCCGTTGCGTCGCTACAGTCCGAGCAGTGACCACTCTGGACTCGCCCGTGGACCACCTCCACGTCCGTCGCCACAACCTGTCGCTGGTGCTCCGGCTCCTGGCGATGCACGGTCCGCGCAGCCGCGCCGGTGTGGCCGACGTGTCGGGTCTCACCAAGGCAACGGTCTCGAGCCTGGTGGCCGAGCTCATCGACCGCGGGCTGGCCAAGGATGTGGGGCCCACGAGCGACCAACGCATGGGCCGGCCCGGCACGCTCGTCCAGCTCGACGGCTCGCGTGTGGTCACGCTGGGAATGGAGCTCGACGTCGGCTTCGTCTCGGTGCTGGCGAACGACCTCGCAGCGAACACGGTGTACCAACGCAGGCGCCCGGTGGTTGCGACGTCGACCGCGTTCAACGACCTGCTGCCGGTGGTCGTTCGCGAGGTGCGCCGAGCCATCGACGCGGTCGAGGCGCAGGGAGCCAGGGTTGCCGGCCTCACGGTCGCCGTGCCGGGCATCTGCGACATCGACAGGGGAGTGGTGCGCCGCGCGCCGAACCTCAGATGGCAGGACGCGCCCCTCGGCGAGCGGCTGAGTGCCGAGTTCGGACCGACGCTGTCGATCGCGATCGACAACGAGGCGAACCTTGCCGCGCTCGCGGAGTACCACGTCGGTGCATCCGCTGGCGCCGCGCACCTCGTCTACGTACTGGCCGTCAACGGCGTGGGAGGCGGCGTGATCGTCGATGGCGAACTCTTCCGTGGTGCGTCGGGCGCGGCTGGTGAGGTGGGTCACATGACCGTCCAGCCGAAGGGCGCGCCGTGTGCGTGCGGCAGCACGGGCTGCTGGGAGACCACCGTCGGCCTGCGCGCACTGCTGTACGGCGCGGTGCCCGATCTCGCGTCCGGTCTGCTGCGCGACAGCCGCCTCAGCCCCGAAGCGAAGGTTGCTCCGGTACTCGCCCGTGCCAGGGCCAACAACCCCATCGCGTTGAAGGGATTGAAGAAGTTCGGTCGGTGGCTCGGTGTCGGCCTGTCCAACGTGGTCGACACGTTCAATCCGGAGGTCATCGTGCTCGGCGGCTTCCTGCCCAGCGTGGCACCATGGACGATGGACGAGGCGCACAAGGCGTTCGTGGCCAACTCGATGGCCGAGTCGGCGGCGGTGTGCCGTATCGAGTTGACGACGCTCGGGTTCGCGGCCGGCGCGCTGGGCGGCACCATCCACGCTGCCGAGCGACTGTTCCTGGATCCCACGTTGGTGGCTTCCGCCCGCTGACACCTCGACCGAAGGAATGCTTTACACGGCGACTTAGTTTGGACTATAAACATACAGATCGAGGACCGGGGGGTCCCGAGGATCTGTTGGGGGTTTGGTTCGTGTTGGACCGCGTCGCTGCCGCACCGATTTCGTGGGGCATCTGTGAAGTACCGGGGTGGGGTCTGCAACTGCAACCCCGTCGCGTGCTCGGCGAGATGCGCGACCTCGGCATCACCGCGACCGAGCTGGGCGCGCTCGGCTGGCTGCCCAGCGACCCCACCGCGTTGCGCGCCTTGCTCGACGAGTACGGCATCTCGCTGATCGGCGGGTTCGTGCCGTTGGTTTTGCACCGCGCCGATCGGCGTGACGAGCTGATCTCCGACGCTCGTTCCGCGGCACGCACGCTCACCGACGGTGGCGCGCAGCACTTCGTCACGGCCGTCGTCAGCAGTCACGAAGCCTGGGAGCGCCCTCCGCTCTCAGCGGCCGAGTGGCAGACGGTGTTCGACGGACTGGCCCTGGTCGACGAGATCTGTGCGGAACACGGTCTCGTGCAGGTGCTGCACCCGCACGTCGACACGTTCATCGAGACGGCCGGTGAGTTCGACCGCTTCCTCGACCACTCGGCGGTGAAGTTCTGCCTGGACACGGGCCACCTGTTCATCGGCGGCGCCGACACCGTCGTGCTCGCCGGTCGGCACACCGATCGTGTCGGACTCGTGCACATCAAGGACGTCGACAGCGCCGTTGCCCAGCGACTGCTCAACGACGAACTCACTCTCATGGCCGCGACTGTGGCCGGGCTGTTTCCCGCAGCGGGCCGTGGAGACGCCCCCATTGCGGCCACGATCGCCGTCCTCGAAGAGCGTTTGTTCGAGGGGTGGTACGTGTTGGAGCAAGATGTCGCCCTGACCGACGGTGAGCCACCGTCGGGAGAAGGGCCGATGATCGGTGTTCGAACGAGCATCGACTATCTCAGATCGCTGGCTGCGTGAACTCGCTCCAGTGCAAGGCCGGTCATCCGGCAACGAACCACTTTCCTAGAGGGGGAACTGAATGAAGAAGCGTCGGTATCTGCTGGCACCGCTCGCCGTTCTTGCGATCATCGCAAGCGCGTGCAGCTCTGACAGCAACACAAGCTCCACCAGCGGTGACACTGACACCACGGGCGGGGCGGACACCACCAGCGGTGGGACCGATCCGGTCACCAGCGACACCGTCGACGTGACCGAGGGCGAGGACGTCACCCTTGCCATCATCACCCACGGCGACGGTGGCGTGTTCTGGTCGGTCGCCCAGAAGGGCGCCGAGCAGGCCGGAACGGACCTCGGCATCACCGTGCAGTACCAAGGTGCCAACAACAACGGCGCCGACCAGGCGAAGATGATCGACGACGCGATTGCTGCGGGCGTCGATGGCATTGCCGTGTCGCTCGCCGATCCGGGTGCCCTCGAGTCCTCGGTGAAGGCAGCCGTCGCTGCTGGTATCCCGTTGGTCACGATGAACTCGGGCTCGGACCTGTTCAAGGAACTCGGAGCGATCACCCACGTCGGCCAGGACGAGACCGTCGCCGGCAGAGGTGCCGGTGAGAAGTTCAAGGCCGAGGGCAAGAAGAAGATGCTCTGCGTGATGCAGGAGCAGGCGAACGTGGGCCTCGCGGCCCGCTGCGACGGCGCCGAGGAGACCTTCGGTGGCGAAGTCGTGAGACTCACCACCTCCGGTGACGCCGACCCGACCACCTCGCAGGGCGAGATCAAGGCCGCGGTCGATGAAGACGACGCCATCGACGCCATCTTCGCCACCGGCCCCATCGGTGCCGTCCTGGCCAAGGACGCCGTGAGCGAGCTCCCCGGCCGCGAAGTGATGATCGGTGCGGTCGACCTGTCGACCGACCTCCTCGATGCCATCGAGGCGGGCGACATCGCCTTCACGATCGACCAGCAGCAGTACTTGCAGGGCTACCTGTCGGTGGTGTTCCTGTACCTCAACGTCACCAACCAGAACGCGGTTGGTGGCGGTCTGCCGGTGTACACCGGTCCGGGCTTCGTCACCGCCGACAACGTGTCGGAAGTGAAGGAACTCGTCGCTGCCGGCACTCGCTGATCAGCGCAACACACCCGGTTGCGGGCCGGGGACTCACGTCCCCGGCCCGTTCCGGTCCGCACGCACCACACGAAGAGCCATCACACGAACAGCCATCACACGAACAGAGGGGGATGATGCATGACGGACCACGTCGTCGCATCTGGGGGTGCTCCGACTCACGATGAACGGATGTCGTTCCGTGGGCCGCTGCAACGAATGTTGATCTCTCCGGAGATCGGTGCCCTGATCGGCACCATCATGGTCTGGACGCTGTTCTGGGCGACCAGCGAGAAGTTCTCCACGGCACCGACCTCGGCCAGTTGGCTCGACGGTGCCGCGCCGCTCGGCATCATGGCCGTGGCGGTGGCACTGCTGATGATCGGCGGCGAGTTCGATCTCTCCGCCGGCGTCATCACGGGCTCGACCGGCATCATGGTCGGCCTGTTCGCTCAGAAGTTCATGGGCGATGGCGTGACGATGTGGATGGCCGTGCCCATCGCGTTCCTCGCCGCCGGACTGATCGGTTGGATGAACGGCACGTTCGTCAACAAGACGGGGTTGCCATCGTTCATCGTCACCTTGGCGACGTTCTTCATCCTGCGCGGCGTGAACCTGGTGTTCGCCAAGCGCCTCGTCGACAAGGTGCTCGTCGAGAACATCGACGAGGTGAAGGACTTCGAGTTCTTCCGCAAGCTGTTCGCAGCCACGCACACCCTCGAGCCGTTCGACGCGCGCGACACGATCCTGCTGCTGGGCGGCATCGTCGGCGGGGCGCTCGTGGTGGCCGGTCTGCTCGAGCAGTCGCTCGTGCGCCGGGCGGCAGCGAACGCCAAGGGCCTGGGGCTCCTGCTCATCGGAGTGGCCGGCGTCGCCGGCGGTGTGCTGATGCTCCACCACAGCGACGGCATCGGCGCCAACTTCATCTGGGGCACGGTGTCGTTGGCCGGCGGCCTCCTGTTCGCGCTGGGCTACGGCATGCTCCGATTCGAGACCGAGGCTCCGTACGGCCCATGGTGGGTGTCGGCCTCGTCGAAGCTGTTCATTGCCGGCATCGCCGCCACCGTGGCGGCGTTCGTGGTCACCCGCTTCCTCGACATGGACCAGGAGCGCGTACTGCTCTCCATTCCGCCGCACGGGGTGAAGGTCGCCATCGCCATCGGTTCGGCCCTCATCGGCGGGGGCATCGTCGCTCGCCGGGGTCTGCGCCGCATTCGCGATCGTTCCGGTGTCGTGCGGCGGTCGCCCACGGCCTACCCGGTGCTCGTGTTCACCTCGCTGGTCGCGGCGGGAGCGTCGACGGTGGCAGTCCTCACGTTCCTGCAGTTGACCACCGAGCAGGGCTTCCGCTCGCTGGTGCAGGTGGGCGTCGGCGGGACCGGCATCCTCGCCCTGCTCGGGGCGAAGGGCGTCGCGTCGCGCACGTCGAAACGCGCCCAGCTGCTCATCGGCGGCGTCGCCGCGCTCGTCATTCTCTTCACGGGGTTCGTGGTGCGTCACGACGCCGGCTCCGAGCGGTTCCGTTCCGGCTTCATGGCCGTGATGGCCATCCTCGCCGCCTTGGTCATGGGCAACGCGATCGTCGAGTACGTCTTCCGGAAGCGTCGAGAGGCCTTCGCCGCCGGTGACACGCTCGGACGAATCCTGGTGTTCAGTGGCATCACCGTGGCCGGCGTCGGCATGGCCATCCGGCTCGTCTGGTCGGGTGCGCCCGTTCGGGTCAGCATTGCGTGGTGGTTGGCCATCACGTTGATCGGTGCCTACACGCTGGCCCGAACGCGGTTCGGCAACTGGATCTTCGCCGTGGGTGGCAACAAGGACGCCGCGAGGGCCGTCGGTGTGCCAGTCGATCAGGTGAAGGTGGGCCTGTTCATGATGGTCTCGCTCGTCGGTTGCCTCGTCGGCATGATGACGGCGTTGCGCTACACCTCGGTGGCGGCCAGTCAGGGCGTCGGCGAGGAGTTCGAGTACATCATTGCTGCCGTCGTCGGAGGCTGCCTGCTCACCGGCGGCTACGGCTCGGTGGTCGGAGCGTCGTTCGGTGCGATGATCGCGGCGATGCTCGCCACGGGCATCCCCGGCTCGCGCTGGAACACCGACAACAAGTACATCTTCCTCGGTGCGGTGCTCTTCCTCGCCGTGCTCGTGAACCAGAAGGTCCGCAAGAAGGCTCAGGAGGCCCGCTGATGAACCTGCTCGAACTCGTCGGCATCTCGAAGTACTTCGGCAACGTCACTGCATTGGAGGACGTGCACACGCACGTCGAGGCCGGCAAGGTGACGTGCGTGCTCGGCGACAACGGCGCCGGCAAGAGCACGTTCATCAAGATCCTCTCGGGTGTGCACCAACAGACCTCGGGCGACTACCTGCTCGAGGGCACGCCTGTGCGGTTCACGTCGCCGCGCGACGCCCGCTCGGCGGGAATCGCGACGGTGTACCAGGACCTGGCGATGGCCCCACTGATGAGCGTGTGGCGCAACTTCTTCCTCGGCTCCGAGCCCGGCTCGCTCGGCCGGTTCGACATCAACTTCGCCAAGCAGACGGCGAAGGACGAGATGAAGAAGATGGGCATCGACGTGCGCGACGTCGACCAGCCCGTCGGCACCCTCTCGGGCGGCGAGCGCCAGTCGGTGGCCATTGCCCGTGCGGTGTACTTCGGTGCCAAGGTACTCATCCTCGACGAGCCCACGTCGGCGCTCGGTGTTCGCCAGTCCGGTGTGGTGCTGCGGTACATCCGTGCTGCAGCCGAACGTGGCCTCGGCGTCATCTTCATCACCCACAACCCGCACCATGCGTATCCGGTGGGTGACCGGTTCCTTCTGCTCAATCGCGGCCGCTCGATGGGCGACTTCGACAAGGACGAGATCGTGCTCGACGAGCTCACTCGTCTGATGGCGGGCGGGGCCGAACTCGAGGCGCTCCAGCACGAGCTGGGCACCCGCTGATGCGCCCACGACGATGACGGCACTCGAGGTGCTCACCATCGGCCGGATCTGCACCGACCTGTACGCCGAGCAACTCGGCGTGCCGCTCGCCGAGGTGCGCAGCTTCCGCAAGTCGGTGGGCGGCACTGCGACGAACGTGGCCGTCGCTGCCGCGCGCCTTGGTCACCGCGCCGCCGTCTTCACCAAGGTGGGCGACGACCCGTTCGGGCACTACGTGAAGGGCGCGCTGGAGCGAACGTTCGGGGTCGACACGAGGTTCGTCGGGATGCACCCCACGCTGCGGACACCGTTGGCGTTCGCCGAGCTGCTCGACCCCAGCGAGCCGGTCATCGTGTTCTACCGCGAGCCCCTCGCGCCCGAGATGACCATCGAGCCGTCCGACGTCGACCTCGACGTGGTGGCCGACGTGCCCATCCTGTGGGTCCCTGTAGGCGCGCTCGCCGCCGAGCCGAGCCGGGGCACCATCGGCACGCTGCTGGCGCATCGCGCCCGACGTCCCCACACCATCGTCGACCTCGACTGGAGGCCGGTGCTGTGGGGTGGCGACGAGGACCGTGCCCGAGTTGCGATGGGCGAGGCGCTCGCGCACGCCACGATCGCCATCGGCAACCGCGACGAGTGCCGCGTCGCGGTCGGTGTGACCGATCCCGATGAGGCAGCCGATCAGCTGCTCGCCCTGGGGTTGTCGGCCGCCATCGTGAAGATGGGCGGCGACGGCGTGTTGGTCGCCACGGCCGACGGTGGCCGTACCCGGGTGCCGCCGCAGCGAGTCGAGGTGGTGTGCGGTCTCGGCGCCGGCGACGCGTTCGGTGGTGCGCTGTGCCATGGTCTGTTGCAGGGCTGGGATCTGGCCCGCAGTGCAGAAGCCGGCAACGCGGCAGGTGCCATCGTGGCGTCACGTCTGATGTGCGCCGACGACATGCCGACGAACGACGAGATCGAGAGGATGGTGGCCGATGGTGCTCTCTGACGAACGCTGGTCGGCTCTCATCGAGCAGCGCGCCACGGAACCCGGTGCCGCGCTCTCCGCGATGCGCGGTCGCCGTCGTCGGCCGATGCTCACCGATGGTCGACTGTTCATCGTCGCCGCCGACCACACCGCCCGCGGCATGCTCGGGGTCGGCAAGGAGCCATTCGTGATGGCCGACCGCCGCCGCATGCTCGATGCGCTCCTCACCG
>JANOET010000356.1:0-4093 GCA_031413415.1 Acidimicrobiaceae bacterium | reverse complement strand
TCCCACACCACGACATCGGCGTCGCTGCCGGGGGCGATCACACCCTTCTTCGGGTACATGCCGAACATGCGCGCCGGGGTGGTGCAGCACGTCTCGACCCAGCGCTCGAGGCTCAGCTCGCCGGCGACCACACCCTGGTAGATGAGCTCCATGCGGTGCTCGACACCGCCGATGCCGTTGGGGATCTTCGAGAAGTCACCGAGTCCCAGCTCCTTCTGGTCCTTGAAGCAGAAAGGGCAGTGGTCGGTGCTCACGACCGCGAGCTCGTTCATCCGCAGGCCCTTCCACAGGTCGCCCTGGTGGCCGTGGCCCATCTGACCGATGTGGTCCGGGTCGTGGTCCTTGCTGCGCACCGGAGTGCTGCACACCCACTTGGCGCCCTCGAAGCCGGGCTGGCCGAGCGTCTCTTCGAGCGTGAGGTAGAGGTACTGCGGGCAGGTCTCGGCGAACACGTTGCGACCGTGATGCCGCGCCGCGGCGACCTCGTTGAGCGCGTCGCCGGCCGACATGTGCACGATGTACAGCGGCACATTGCCGGCCACGTGGCTGAGCACGATGGCGCGGTGCGTTGCCTCGGCCTCGAGCGGTGACGGACGCGTGTAGCTGTGGTACTTGGGATCGGTCTCGCCTCGCGCCAGCGCCTGCTGTACGAGCACGTCGATGGCGATGCCGTTCTCGGCGTGCATCATGATCATCGCCCCGCACTCGGCGGCCGTCTGCATGGCCCGCAGGATCTGCCCGTCGTCGCTGTAGAACACACCCGGGTAGGCCATGAACAGCTTGAAGCTGCTGATGCCCTCGTGCTCGACGAGGTACTTCATGTCCTTCAACGACTGGTCGTCGACGCCACCGATGATCTGGTGGAACGCATAATCGATGGAGCAGTTCCCGTCGGCCTTGCGATGCCACTCGGCGAGCCCCTCGTGCACGTTCTCGCCGTAGCGCTGCACGGCCATGTCGACGATGGTGGTGGTGCCGCCCCAGGCTGCCGCGTTGCTGCCGGTCTCGAACGTGTCGCTCGCGAACGTGCCACCGAAGGGCAGTTCCATGTGCGTGTGCACGTCGATGCCACCGGGGATGACGTACTTGCCGGCCGCGTCGATGACGCGGTCAATGCCTTCCTCGGTGAAGTAGCCGGGCGCGCCGACCGCGGTGATGACGTCGTCGGTGATCAACACGTCCTGGGCGATCGTGCCCGTCGTGGAGACCACGAGTCCGTTCTTGATGAGCATGGTGGTCAAGGTTCCCCCTCTGGTCAACGCGCGACGAGCTCGTCGTAGGCGTCCGGTCGACGGTCACGGTAGAACGCCCAGCGGTCGCGCACGGTTCGGATCATGTCGATGTCGAGGTCGCGCACGATGAGTTCGGGCTGGAAGGGGTCGCCCACGTCGCCGACCATCTTCCCCTCGGGGTCGACGAAGTAGCTCTGGCCGTAGAAGTCGTTGTCGCCGAGCTCCTCGATGCCGACGCGGTTGATGGCGCCGACGTAGTAGATGTTGGCGACCGCCGATGCCGGCTGCTCGAGGCGCCACAGGTACTCGCTGAGGCCGCGGCTGGTGGCCGACGGGTTGAACACGATCTCAGCGCCGTTCAGGCCGAGCGCACGCCAGCCCTCGGGGAAGTGGCGGTCGTAGCAGATGTACACGCCGACCTTGCCGACCGCGGTCTCGAAGACCGGGTAGCCACCCGTGCCAGGGGTGAAGTAGTACTTCTCCCAGAAGCCCTTCGTCTGCGGGATGTGCTGCTTGCGGTACTTGCCGAGGTACCGGCCGTCGGCGTCGATGACCGCGGCGGTGTTGTAGTACAACCCGGGCTGGACGATCTCGTACATCGGCAGCACCAGCACCATGCCGGTCTCCTTGGCGATGGCCTGGAAGCGCTGTGTGGTGGGACCGTCGGGGATGTACTCGGTGTACTGGTAGTACTCGGAGTCCTGGACCTGACAGAAGTAGGGACCGTAGAAGAGCTCCTGGAAGCACATCACCTGTGCGCCCTGGGCTTTCGCGTCGTGGACCGCCTGCTCGTGCTTGTCGAGCATCGCATCCTTGGTGCCCGGCCAATCCGTCTGCAGCAGCGCTGCTTTCACGATGTGTGCCATCCGTCGGACTCTAATGTGACCCACCTAGGCGCACAATGGTTGTATTGTTACCGGACAATGACTCGTTCGTTCGCTCACGACCTGGCCGGACAGATCACCGATCGCAGCGCCCGGGGTATCGCTGCAGCGGTGGGCCGGATGATCACCGGCGGCACGCTCGCCGTCGGCGACCGCCTGCCGACGGTCCGCGAACTGGCGAGTGAGCTGGGCGTCTCGCCCACCACGGTCAGCGAGGCATGGCAGAGCCTCGCCGCGGTCGGCGCCATCGACGCCCGCGGCCGACAGGGCACCTTCGTCCGCCAGCCCACCGGGCCCATCACCCCGCGCCGCTTTCGACGCGTCACCGAGGGGCCGGGCCACTTCGCCCTCGACCTCAGCACCGGCACTCCCGACCCCGAACTGCTCCCCGACCTCGGCCCGGTCATCGCCCGGGTCAGCCGTCAGTCGCTGACGTCCAGCTATGTCGATCATCCGGTGCTGCCCCCGCTCGACGAGCACCTCCGCGAGCATTGGCCGTTCCCACCCGAGGAACTGACCGTCGTCGACGGCGCACTGGACGCGCTCGACCGGGTCGCCTCGGTCGTCATCCGTCTCGGTGACCGCGTCGTGGTCGAGCAGCCCGCGTTCCCTCCTCTGCTCGACCTGCTCGACCTGCTCGGCGCCGAGATCGTGGGCGTGCCGCTCGACGACGACGGCATGCGCGCCGACCTGCTCGCGGTCGCGCTGCAGCAGGGCATTCGGGCGGTGTTCCTGCAACCCCGCGCCCAGAACCCCTCGGGCGTCACCTACACCGCTCGTCGCGCCCGACAGTTGGCCGCTGCACTCGCCAAGAGCACCGCCGTGGTGATCGAGGACGACCACTCGGGCGACATCGCCAGCGGTTCGCTCGTCAGCCTCGGCACCCACCTCCCGCATCGCACCGTGCACATTCGCAGCTTCTCGAAGAGCCACGGACCCGACCTTCGTCTCGCCGGTGTGGGCGGGGCCGGCGACGTGGTGAGCGCCGTCGCCAATCGTCGTCTGCTCGGTGCCGGCTGGAGCAGCCGCATCCTGCAGGCGGTGCTGCTGGAGATGCTCGATCACGAGCCCACGGTGCAGGCGGTGGCCACAGCGCGGGTCGAGTACGCGCGTCGCCGGGCCGTCGTCACCGAGGTGCTCGCCGACGAAGGCATCTCGTTCACCGGCACCGACGGCATCAACCTGTGGATGCAGGTGGCCGACGAACGCTCGTCGCTCCTCACGCTCGCCGCGCAGGGCATCGGGGCCGCGCCGGGCGAGCCGTTCATGGTGCGGCCCGACACGCCCTCGCTGCGCGTCACGGTCGGCCTGATCGCCCACGATCAGCACGACGTCGCCAAGCGCCTGGCCGACGCCGCCGGCACGGTGCCAACCCGCGCTGGCCAACGCTGACCGCACAGGCGCTACTTCGCGGCACGCGCTCGAACTGGGCAGGCGAAAACGACACTGGCTGTCGTTTTGGCATGCCCAGTTCAAGCCTTTGGCCTTTCAGCGCACATACCTGTTGATGTTTCGCGGGATGTCGCCGAACGGACCCGACCCACGCCGAGCTGGATCGATAGGTGCGGCAGCATCAGCGAACGTCATGATGGCACCACCGTGCAGAATGCCGACGTAGTTCGTGTTCTTCTCCTGCGGCGCGAACGCGCAAGTGACAGTTCCATCATCGGCGGTGCGCGAATAGAACGGGCCGATCAGTGTCTCGAACGGACTCCCGACCCATGTCTCCCAACCGGCGAACTGGCCTTCATCGACCGTGTGGAGCCCGCCCTGTACATCGTCGCTGGAAGCCATCGTGCGACCATACCTCTCGATTGAATCCGGCTCGAAGAGGCGTCCCTAACTGTTGATGTGGGCGGCGCGGACGCCTCGTTGGCCGACGGCGCCGCGGAGGCCGACGCAGCCGATGCAGCCCACGCAGTCGATGCAGTCCACGCAACCGACACACGCGATGCAACGGGTGCACGTGATGCAGGC
>JANOET010000355.1:0-14306 GCA_031413415.1 Acidimicrobiaceae bacterium | reverse complement strand
CGGCCGCTACGCCTACGGATTGCGAGACAGTGGCCCCATCGTCAGGGTTCGTGAAGTCGCCGGTCTCAGTGTTCGGCCCGCTGAGATCGATCAAGCCGTCACCTGTGATGCCAAGGCACTTGCTAACCCTTTCGCCGAAATCCTTCGAGTCGTCCTCGCCGCTTGACACCTCAGTCCAGCCCTCAGGAAAGTCGGCGAGCACCAGCAACGCTGCCGAAACGACTGCTCGATCCGCTGCGACGTCTTGTGCCGAGTCCGTTGGTTGGGACTCCTCGACGGTCGAGCCAGCGCTGCTGGAGTCGGTATCGCTCGTGGAATCGTCCGATGACACGAGCTTTCCGATCACGGCGATCACGACAATGGCCGCGGTGAGCAGGAACCACCATCTGGTCCAGATCGGTCGCTTCGGCTCCATCAACGGCGCCTTGCGTACGTCGGGCCTTGCGGGGGCCGTGGTCCCGGGAGGGGGCGGGATGGTCGGTTCAGTGCTTCTCGGCGCGACGTAGTTCGGGTGGCGTTCGGGCGGGTACCACTGGCCGTCGGTTGCCTGCCACCAGCCTGGACGCACTTGGGGGCGCACAGTAACGCCTGGTGTCGGGGGCGTCACGCGGCTGGGCGCGACATAGTTCGGGTGTCGCTCGGGTGGATACCACTTGCCGTCCGCCGCCTGCCACCAACCAGGCCCCTGTTGAGTGTCGCTCAAGAACGCGTCCTTCCCATCGGAGGTCGCTGCACAGTAGAGATTTGAGGTTGCTACGCGAAGACCTCCTGGTGAATCTCAGCTGGCTGGAGCATGACAATTGTGGATTGAGGGACGCAGCCGGCATCCCTCTTCGCTTGGAATGGGGCGCCGACGGGCCGACTCGTTTATCGAGGACTGTGTGAACCGGCCGGGGTTTTGCAATAGATCTCCCAGTCCCTGGAAGGACTAAGAGCAGTCATCAAACCGGGGCGATTCACCTCCTACCGATGGCTCAGCATCGGTCACCCGGTGATGCGGTGAAGTTCAAGATCATCGCCGAGTTCCACCGCCACTATCTCGGCGAGTGCTCGGCTGACGAAACGACCCCGGGTGCATTCATCTGGTGTGCTGGTGCGAGGTTGGGCGCGTCTAGAGATCGAATGCAAACGGCAGGTTACTGTCCGGCAACGGTCGACCCGGCGTTGGGACACGCACCC
This sequence comes from Acidimicrobiaceae bacterium, assembly GCA_031413415.1. GTDB lineage: Bacteria > Actinomycetota > Acidimicrobiia > Acidimicrobiales > Ilumatobacteraceae > UBA668. Next base: position 13,127 of record JANOET010000355.1, on the reverse strand, counting down.
GAAAGCCTTCGCCTCGATGGCGTGACCAGACTTGAAGGCCTTGCACGCGAGCCAACCGTGCACCGTCGTCACTGAGAACGCCGACATAGTTGGCTTTCTCGGTTAGATAGAAGACCGGAGACCGACAGCCGTCGATCGCCACCACGACACGGACGGCGTTTGCTGCTCGAGTTCGCCGTTCTGGACGCCCGCTCATGGCGTCGAGCGCACCGAGGGCGTCCTCGATGGATTCGAAGTGGAGCCGACTCCCCGACACCTCCGCATGGTCGCGTTGCTCACGCTCGCAATCAAGCGCGAGCGGCGGATGTCCGGCAGAGTTCATCCGCCGTTTGCGTTGCGACAGGCGGGCAAACGACTCGCGGACGCACCCAAGTAGCCGACACTCCCTGGCGAGGTCAACACCTTGCCAGCTGATCCCACTCAACGTGGGACCCGAAAGGTGCTGGTCAGAGGATATGGAAGAGTCGTGGGACACTCCCGGAGAGTCCCACCTCGGGCGCAACGCGAGGGCGTGACGCAACGTATAGGTCGACGTGAAGCTCCGATCCGGGTGGTGGCGTCCCGCCGCTGCTACCTGGTCGTGCCCGACTGAACCACGACCCGTCGGGCCAACAACCCGAAGGTCGCAGGCACATCGACTGGCAGCGCTTCCGCCCGGCGTTCGTGGCGTCGGCACTCGTGGCGACCCGGGTGGATCAGCTCGATGGCACGACGACGATCTTGGCCCGGGCGTGACCTGAACCGATCTCGGCGAGCGCATCCGCGACGCCGTCGAGACCGACCACGCGGTCGATCTGCGGGACGAGCCGGCCTGACGCCAGAAGCTCGTCGAGGAACATCAGATCGTCGTCGTTGGGTGCGGCAGTGAAGTTGTGGAACGAGGCGTCGGCACGCATGAACGCCAACCGGGCGCGCACGAGGTACGGCAGCGGGTCGACCCAGCGGTTGGCCTTGGGGCCGCTGATCGCCACGTATCGCCCGCGGGGGCGCATCACGCTGCGGACCTCGCGTGGGTGCCGGTTGCCGACGTTGTCGAGCATCACGTCGAAGCGCGCACCACCGGCGACGAAGTCGGCGGTGGTGTAGTCGATCACCTCGTCGGCACCGAGCGCGTGCACCATCTCGACGTTGCGCGTACTGCACACCGCCGTCACCTCGGCACCGAGCGCTTTGGCGATCTGGACCGCCATCGTGCCCACGCCGCCAGCGGCGCCGTTGACCAGCACCCGGTCACCGGGCTGGACGGCGCCGTGGGTGCGAAGTGCCTGCAGGGCGGTCAGCCCGGCGATGGGGGTGGCGGCCGCGGATTCGAAGGGCACGCCGTCGGTGATCTTCACGACGTTGTCCTGCTTCACGGTGAGGAACGGGCCACAACCGCCACCCGGACACACACCGAACACTGGGTCGCCGACACGGAACCGGGTGACGCCGTCGCCGACTGAGACGACCACGCCGGCAACATCTGCGCCACGCACGAACCGCTTGGGCCGCCGTAGACCGGACATCAGCCGCATCAGGTACGGCGTTCCGGTGAGGAAGTGCCAATCGAGCGCGTTCAGCGATGACGCTCGCACCTCGACGAGCAGCTCGCCGTCGGCGGGCGTCGGCACCGGGATCTCCTCCAACGCCAGCACGTCCGGGCCCCCGTAGGTGCGTGCCGTGAGCGCTGTCATCGTGGTCGGGGGAGGCTCCGCGCCGGCGGGCTGTGGCGTGTGGTCGGGGGTGGTCGTCTGGGGAGGCATCGAGATCTCCGGTTCTGGGGGGCGGGGCGAACGTACACTGTACGTTGTAGCGCGTACAGTGTACGTTGTCAAGGGTGACCACCCCGACCAGCGACCGCGTACCCCTTGATCGCGATGCGATCGTCGCCGGCGGGATCGCCTTCGCCGACGAGCGCGGTATCGAAGGCCTCTCGATGCGCAAGCTCGCCGCAGCGCTCGGCTACGAGGTGATGTCGCTGTACAACCACGTCGCCAGCAAGGTCGAGGTGCTCACGATGATGGTCGACGCCGTGGCCGCCGAGATCCCCGACCCTGACCCCGCGGCCGAACCACTCGTCGCCGTGCGCACCCTTGCGGTCGACACCCGGACGGCGCTGGTCCGACATCCGTGGGCGGCGTCGCTGTGGCTGCGCCAACTCCCCGGCCCGGCCCGCGTACGACACATGGAGAACCACCTCGCGGCCCTCGCCGCCACCGACCTGTCGCCTCGGGTAGCGCACCTGGCATTCCACGCCGTCAACAACCACGTCATCGGCTACACCCTCCAGGAACAGGCGATGGCGTACGTCATGCCGACCGAGGGCGACGCCGAGGTCGTTGCCCGCTCGTTCATGGAAGGCCTCTCCGAGGACGAGGCCCCCCACACCATCACCCACGTCCGGCAGCACCTCGACGGCGACACAGCGAGCAGCTTCGAGTTGGTGCTCGATCTCATCCTCGACGGCCTCACCCAACTGGACTGAGCGGTAGCGAGCCTCCGCGGATGACTGTCGTGTCTGAGCGCCTCGCCCACGGCGCCGACATCCGGCGTGCGCTGTCGAACGCTCCTGCGGCAGGCGCATAGATTGCGGTGTCGTGACCTGCCGCCAGGAAGTCCTGGACGCAACCGAGCGAACGACGTGAGCGATTCCACCACGATCATCGGTCGTGTCGACGAGACCCGTGCGGTGCGCGCCTTCGTCGACTCGATCAGCGATGGTCCCACGGCGTTGGTGCTCACCGGCGAGCCCGGTATCGGCAAGTCGACGTTGTGGCGCGAGGGCCTTCGACTCGCGAAGGAACGAGGGTTCGGCATCCTCCGCTGTCGCCCGGTCGACGCCGAGGCACAGCTCGCGTTCACGTCGCTGTCGGACCTGCTCGTCGATGTCGACGACGACGACCTCGGCACCCTGCCGCAACCGCAGCGTCACGCCGTTGAGGTCGCGCTGCTGCGCGCCGAGCCCGACGGTCTCGAACTGCCGCCGCGGGCCGTCGCCGTGGCGACCCTCGGGCTGTTGCAACACCTGGCGCGCCAGCGCCCGCTGGTGGTCGGCATCGACGACGCGCAGTGGATGGACCAGCCGTCGCAGCGTGTCCTGGCATTCGTGGTGCGACGACTGCGCACCGAGCGAGTGGGGTTCCTCATCGCGACGCGTGCCGCCCGCGAGAACGGCATCCTCGACGACGTCGACCACGACGCCGGCTTACGAGTCGTCGAGCAGCAGGTCGCGGCGCTCGACACGGGCCAGGTCGACGCGATCGTGCGCGAACGCGTCGGCGACGCGCTGTCGCCACGCGATGTGCAGAAGCTGCACGAGATGGCGGGCGGAAACCCGATGTTCGCAGTGCACCTCGCACGCGCATGGGTGGACCGCGGCGCGACCACCGACGGGTCGCGGCCGGTACCCGACACGTTGCTGAGCGTCGTCGCCGATCGCCTCGACGCACTCGGCCCTGCCATCGAGGTCGTCCAGGTCGCGTCGATCCTGGGCCGCCCCACGGTCTCCACGGTCACGGCCCTGCTCGGATCGGGCGCCTTCGATCAGCTGCGTTTGGCCGAATCGGCAGGCGTCATCACGCTCGACGGCGAGCGCGTGCTCCTGGCTCACCCGCTGCTCGGGTCGGCGGCATATTCGCGGCTCGATTCGGCACAACGCACTCAGCTTCACGCCCGCGTCGCAGCAACTGTCGACGACATCGAGGAACAGGGGCGGCATCTCGCGCTCGCGACCGACGGTCCCGACGCCGCGGTCGCGGAGAAGCTCGACCACGCCGCGCGCCGAGCCGCAGCGCGCGGCGCGCCCGACGCGTCCGCCGAGTTGTGGGACGCCGCTGCGCGGCTCACGCCGGCGGATCAACGAGAAGCGGCACGCGAACGGCGATTGAACGTGGCGCGCTGCGTGTTCGAGCTGGGTCGACCCGAGCGGGTGAAGGCGCAGCTCGACGACATCCTCGTCGATGCGCCCCCAGGGCCGACCCGATCGCAGGCACTCGCATTGCGCGCATGGGCGGTGGCGTCGCTCGAGGGCTTCGGGCCGGCGGTGCGGTGCTTCCGCTCGGCACTCGACGAAGTGGACGCAGGCTCGCCGTCGGAGATCGAGATCCTGCAGGGACTGGCGTGGTCGACGCACCAGACCGACGTCCGCCTCGCCGAGCCTCTCGCGCGACGTGCCGTGGCGTTGGCCGAACTCGGCGGCGACGCCGAACAGATCGCCGTCTCGCAGACACTTTTCGACTTCCTGTGCTCGCTCGGCGGAAGGGGCATCTCCATCGACGCCGTCGCCAGCGCCGTCGAGGTCGTGCAGTCGAGTTCGCGTCGCCTGCAGATCATGTGTCATCCCGACTGGCTGCAGGGGATGCTGCTGGTGTGGGAGGACCGCCTGCCCGAGGGGCTGCAACGCTTCCAGACCATGCACGCCGACGCGATCGCCCGCGGTGACGAGCAGTCGCTTCCCTACGTACTGTTCCATGTCGCTCGCACCGAGCTGCTCCTCGGGAGCTGGACGACCGCGGCCGCGACGGCGGCAGAGTGCGTGCGGTCGACGATCGAGAGTGGGCAGGACAGCGAGCGACCATTCGCCGCGGTCATCAGTGCCTTGGTCAGTGGCCATCTCGGCGATGTCGCAGCGGCCGAGATGGAGATCGTGCAGGGAATGACGCTCGCCGAACGCTTCGGCGCCGGCCCGGCGATGCTCGAGCTGCTCGCAACTCGGGGCTTCCTCGAGCTGTCGGTCGGTCGCTTCGACGACGCCGATCGCACGCTGGCCGAGGTCGCGCGCATGGCGAACGACATCGGGCTGCTCGAGCCAGGGCTGTTCCGCTATCACGGCGACGCGATCGAGGCCAAGATCGCACTCGGCCGGTTCGACGAGGCCGAGGCGTTGCTCGACACGGCGCGGGCGACTGCGGACGCGCTGCACCGACCGTGGCTCGACCTGGTCCTCGGTCGCGGAGCGGCTGCACTGCAGGCGGCTCGGGGCGATCTCGACGGCGCGTCCGAGATGTTGACGGCGGTGGTCCGTAACGACAGTGCTCGCCAGCCATTCGAACGGGCGCGCACCGAGCTCGTGCTGGGCACCGTGCACCGCCGCAATCGACAGAAGAAAGCGGCGAAGACAGCGCTGCTGGCCGCAGAGGCCGAGTTCTCCCGGCTCGGAGCCCGGATCTGGCTCGACCGCGCCCGGTCCGAGCTGTCGCGGGTGGGCGGACGTGCCGCCAGCGACGATCTGACCCCGACCGAACGCCAGGTTGCGGAGTTGATCGCAGCCGGTCGGACGTACCGCGAGGCCGCAGCCGAGCTGTTCATCAGCCCCAAGACCGTGCAGTGGAACCTGTCGAAGGTGTACAGCAAGCTGGGGATTCACTCCCGAGCCGAGCTGCCCGGCCGGTTGAAGGAGGATTAATCCCAGCCGACCGGCCGATTTCGGCACGGTCGACCGCAGCTCATGATCAACCCAGATTCAACACGAAGGGAACGATCATGAACACAGCAACACTCGAGCACCAACACTGGACGGTCGGCCGTGGCCAGCACGTCCAAATCGCCTCTCGAGGCCTTCGTCGGCGCATGGTCGACGCCGTCGTCGTCAGCGGCACCCTCGTCAACGACGACCCCGCCCATCCCGAGTTCGAGCTCGTCATCGCGCTGTCCGGCGCCACCGATCGTCCGATCACGATCTCGTCCGGCACCGTGCGGTCGATGCGTCTGACCAGTGAGGGGATCTTCCAGCAGCGCGGCCGTCAGTTGTCGATGTGGCTGAAGGTGTGGGCCGAACTCGACCTGTCCGACGTTCGCCAACTCACCGGGCACGGCACGGTCACGGTGTCGGCCGACCTCAACCTCAATCCCGCCGTCGCGGCCACCTGACGGCGCCGGGCGGGGTGTGACTGCGGGTCGGCGCGGACTCGTGGTGTGAGCGGTGTGCCAGAGTGCACCGGTGGTTCGGCTTCGCCTCGTCGTGATCCTCTGCTGCATCGCGACCGCGTGACCGACGGGTGGGGAGACGGCCAGCGCGCCTTCCGGCTCGGCGCCGGTCAGCGAGATGTCGGTCGAGGCCGGCGGCGTGACGCTCCACGTGCGGACGGTCGGGTTGGCAGAGGCGGTCGCGACGGTGATCACGGTGCACGGCGGGCCGGGGCTCAGCCTGCAGGCGATGGCACCGTTCGAGAAACTCGTCGTGCCAGGTCGTCGAGTCGTCTCGTACGACCAGCGCGGCGCGGGGGCCTCGACCGGTCCTGCCGACGGCGACTTCGGATTCGCCGCGCAGGTGGCTGATCTCGAGGCGGTGCGGGTCGCTTCGGGCGCGGACGAGGTGGACCTCATCGGCGAGTCGTGGGGCGGCGCGATCGCTGCGGCCTACGCGGCCGACCACCCCGACCACGTGCGTTCGTTGGTGCTGTTCGGTGCCGTGCCGCTGGACCGGGTGGAGTTCCGTGCGGGCCAGCAGCGGTTCCTGGCCCACGTCGCCGAACTGCAGACCGCCGGGCTGATCCCGCAGTGGAGGAGTTCGGTGACCGGCTCGCCTCGTACTCCGGTCGGGCGCTGCTCGTGATGGGCGAGCAGGACGCCTTCGGCGAGCAATGGGTCGACCGGAGTGCCGAACTCCTGTCGAGTGCAGAGGTGGAGCGCGCCCTCGTGCCCGGCGCAGGCCACCTGGTGTCCGTGGAACGGCCGGACGCGCTGCTCGCCCGGGTGACGGCGTTCCTCGGCGGTTGACCCGGGCGGGGCGTGATCCCCGCCGAGCGGGATATCGGCGATGGCGGAAGGTGCGGCCAAGGCGGCGCTTCAACTGCCCGGCGCGACGACTCTGATACCGAGGGCGGTGGCCGCGTGGGTGAGACGCTCGTCGTAGGCGACGATGCCCTCGAGTTCGTCGCCCAGCGTGAAGGCCGCAGCGATGTGAAGAGCATCGAGGGTGCGCAGCACGGTGGGGTCGAGGTGAGCGGCCGCCTCGAACATGTCGGTGGTGACCTGCAGCAGTACGAGTGAGTCGAGCACCTCGCGTGCCTGCACCATGCGGTCGGACGCAACGCGGCGAACAGCGCGGAGGAGTTCGGTGCGGGCGAGGTCGCATGACACAGGGATGCGGCCGTCGGCGGCGAGCCATTCGCGCAGCGCCGTCGACTCGGCCTCGGCGACCACCAGCTTGGTGAGGGCGGAGGTGTCGACGTAATGGGCCATCGGTCAGTCGCGTTCGTCGTGGCGCATGGCGGCCAGCTGGGCCGAAAGGTTGGGCCCCGGCGTCGGACTCGCCAGCGTGTCGATCCGCCGGCGTGCCGGCCGGGCACGGCCACTGTCGAGCAGCTGCTGCAGTCGGGTGGTGGGCAGCGGAGTGAGCTGGGCCACCGGACGGCCGCGATCGGTGATGGTGATCGTGGTGCCAGAGGCGGCCTCAGCCACGACCGCGGACGCGTTCTGCTTCAGTGCTCGGATGCCCACATCGGCCATGTGCTTCAATGTAGCACATTGCTCGTCGACCGCAGGTGGGCCGTGAATGGCTGGCGTCATGCGTCGTCGGCGACGCGGTGCATCGTGGTGAGCCAGTTGTCGGCGTTGGTGCGATCGATCGTGACCTGATGGTGTTGTGCGGTGTCCATGCCCCGACGATGCCAAGAGGGTGTGATGAGGTGCCGTCGGCGGCCGTGCCATCGAGGCGGGTCGCGGTGTCCCCTTACTTCCGCTGCTGGTTGACCATGCCGAGCGCCTTGGCGTCCATGGCAGTCACCCAGTCGCCGTTGAAGAGCAGCTCCTTCGCCTTCCTCGGGCCGAACTCCCAGGGGTGGGCGAAGTACTCGACGGTGGGAATGCAACGCCTCTTCCACTGCGCCGGTCCTTGTGCTGGTGGTCAGTCGTGGTCGGGAAGGGTGCGCGTGTCGCCCGACAGCGACTCGATGAGCGTCCATGCAACGTCGTGGGCCGGTTCGTGGCCGGTGACAGCCACCAGGAACGAGTCGCGGTCGATCGCGAGCAGGCTCCCCGCGGTGGTGGCGGTGACGGTCGCGCGACGTGGGACGTCTGCGAGCAGGGCGATCTCGCCGAACCCGTCACCGCGTCCGATGCTGTTGAGCGGTGCACCGGCTTGCGTGACCGCGAAGCGGCCGTCGACGATCGCGTAGAAGGCGTGGCCCGGTTCGCCCTCGGTGATGATCGTGGTCCCCGCTGGCGCGTGGACCTCGCGTGCGCTGCGCGCCACCGCTTCGAGCGACCAGACCGGCAGCGGTGCGAACACCGGCAGCAGCCGCAGCAGGCTCATCTCGACGACCGGGACGTCGGCGGCACCGTCGGCCTTGCGGAGGGAGCCGGCGAGACCCACCGCGGCGACCGCGAAGATCACCCCGATGCCGATGAGCGCTGCCGTCGCACCGGACCGTGCGATGAGGACCTGCGCGACCAACGAGCCGACGAGGCCGCCGATCCCGGCAAGCGTCTCGACGGCACCGAACACGCTCGCGAGTTCCGATGGCGGCGCGGAGCGCTGGAGCAACACGCGTGCGAGTACGTCGAGCAAGCCGCGGCTGAAGCCGATCAACGGGATCAGCACGATCGCGGTGGCGACCGTGATCACCCAGCCGAGGAGCGCCGCCGCGACGGCGATCGTTGCGAGGCACATCACGAGCAACGGGGCAAGGCGTGGCCGTCGGGCGGCGCGCCCCGACACGCCGGAGCAGAGGAACCCTCCGAGGCCGAACAGCACGCTGAGTACGCCGGCACCCGCACCGCCGAGGTCGAGGTGCTCGGCGGCGATCACGACCCAGATGACGTCACTCGCTCCGACGACGACGAACTGCGCCATCGAGACCAGCAGGACCCCGCGGGACCCCGGGCGCCTGACGACGCGAATGATGTCGGCGAACGGTGCGAGCACGACACTGGGCAGGCCGGGTCGATCGGTTGTCGGCGCGTCGGGGTCGATGGCAGCCGGTGGCCCGTTCCGCGACGACGGGATCGACAGCACGAGTCCGATCGCCGTGATGCCGGCAGACCCTGTGAGGGCGGCGCCCGGTCCGCCCAGCGCGAGGAACCCGGTGGCGAGCAGCGGCCCGAGGAACAGCGCCGCGGTGTCGCCGTAGCCGACCCACACGTTGGCGGTCGTGAGCTCGCGTGAGGTGCGCACGAGCGCGGGGAGGAGCACGGCGGCGGCCGGACGCAGCGCGGTGGACGCCGCGTATCCGATCATGACCCCGAGGACGGCGAGCCACACGGGCCCGGTCGCGAACACGGTCGCGGCGGCCAGCGCGAAGCCGAGGGCCTGGATGGCGATGCCAACCAGCCGGACCGTGCCCGGCGGATGCCGCTGCGCGATCCGTGCCGTCACCGGCGACAACAACAGGTACGGGCTGATCGCGACGAACGACGCAATGCCGACGGCGGTCGCGCCGCTGCGGTCGTAGGTGTACACGAGGAGCGCGATCAGCACACCCCACTCGCCGATCGTCGTGAGGGCGTGCCCGGCCAGGTAGGGAACGAGGCGCCGGCTCGGACGGGTGTGAGTGGGCGGGGCGATGGGCAGCGTGCCGCCCTCAGGCTCTCGGGGTGTGTCGGAGTGAGTGGTCATGAATCCGCGCTGCCCGCAGCGCTCCCGTGTGGCGCCGCCCCCAGCACCCTAGGTGAAGGAACCTCGCTCTCGTCGCCGGTGGGAGTGTGGTCGAATTGGACCACGACGGAGTCCGGCGTTCAACGCCGCGGGTAACGGGTCAGGCGCACTCGGGCGCATCGGTGAGGTGCGGGTACAGGCGGCACGTCACCCAGGTGACCTGGTCGTCGAGCACACTGGCGCCGGAAGCGACGAAGTTCGACGTGAGGTCGACAGCGTGCGCGTCAGCGTCCTTCGTGTACAACTCGTGATCGAGACCCACGGCTGACGCCTGAGCGGCGATGGCGGTCGACAGCGAGTAGGGCACGGTCGGGTCCCCGGTTGCGTGGGCGAGGTACACAGGCGGCTCCGTGTACGGGGCGTCGACGGACGGCGCAGGGTTGTCCACGAACGTCGCCGCCGTGCCGGCGACTGGAAGCCCGCCCCAGTTCGACACGAGGGCGGCGATCGGTGGCCGCTCGATGCCGAAGTCGTCGAGGGCGTACGCCACGTAGTCCACCGTGACGGCGCCGGCTGACCCGCCCACCAGCGTCGTCATCGTGTCGGCGGTGTCCGGGCGGGCGATCAGGAAGTCGAGCGCAGTCAAGGTGTCGTCGATGGCGGCGACCGCCGCGAGTTCCTGGGCGGTGCCGTCGAGAGCGAGGAATGTGTCGTAGAGGGGTTGGACCCGTGCCGAGGGCACCGGGTTCATGCCCATCAGGCGATAGTCGATCGACGCGACCAGGTACCCCCGCGCCGCGAAGCCCTGCGCCCAGTCGACCACGTTGCCCTGCGACTTCGACCCGCCGCGGAAGCCGCCGCCGTGCACCACGACCACCAGTGGGAGCATCGTCTGCCCGGTGTCCTGGGGTACGTGGAGATCGAGGCGCAGGTCGACGAACGACCCTCCACCGTCGACCTCGCCTTGCCCGTACACGATGTCTTCGGTGACGACGACTTCGTAGGTCATTGCGGGGAACGAGGGCCAGGAGGTGACTTCCGTCGTACCGGGCACCGAGTCGAGGTCGTCGGTCGAGTCGGGAAGTGTGTCGAACGCGACTGTCGTGGTGGATGCCATGGTCTCCTCGCTGCCACCCGGCACCGCCGAGGCAGCCGTCGTCGGCGTGGTCGCCGTGGTCGCCGTGGAGTCGGCATCGCTGCACGCGGCGACGAGAAGGCTCGCCACGGAGAGGACGAGCGCGATGCGGTTGTGATGGCGGTTCATGCCGTCACCCCTTTGCTGAGTTCTTCTGTGAACGACACGGTTGAAGCTTGCAGCGTGAGTGTGAGCAATGTGTGAACACCGCAGCGGGTCGGCGTGTTGGGGACCGCCGATGCCGTGCGACTTCGGCTGCGGCGCTCACCTCCGCTACGACTACGGGGGTGACCGACCACGACCATGCCGCGCCGAAGCCAGTCCGCGAAGAGCGGCAGCCTCCGCGGGAGGGTGTCGAGGAGGTCGCTCCGGGGATCCTGCGACTGCAGCTGCCCATCTCACTGCCCGGCCTGGGCCATGTGAACTGCTACGCGATGGAGGACGCTCGCGGGATCACGCTCGTCGATCCGGGGCTGCCCGGCCCGAAGACGTGGCGCGAGCTGCAGCGAATCATGAAGGCCGGTGGTCTCGCGATCGAACGCGTGCACTCGGTGGTGATCACCCACTCTCATCCGGATCACTTCGGGCAGGCCGGCCAGTTCCGCAAACGCTTCGGGTCCGACGTGATCACGCACCAGGCGTTCCGCACCTTCCTCGACCCGGAGGCCGAGGATCAGGAGAGCGCCGACGAACTGGAGGTGATCGAGGGCCCGGTGAAGGCCCAGATCGAGTCGTTGCAGGGCCAGAACCTGCGGGGTGGCCCGTTCGCGAAGCACACCCCCTGGGGCGGCGATCCCCACTCGATGCCGCGCGCTCGTCGGTTGCGCTACTGGGCGATGCGCAAGGCGGCGGGTCGCTTCGTCGCCACGCCGACCCCCACGCGCCGGGTGGAGGACGCCCAGGTGATGGAGCTCGGTGGTCGTGAGTGGGTGGCGGTCCACACTCCTGGTCACACGATCGATCACCTCTGTCTCTACGACCCGGCGGCGGGGGTGATGATCAGCGGCGACCACGTACTGCCCACCATCACCCCGCACATCTCCGGGTTGGGTACCACGATCGATCCGTTGAAGGACTTCTTCCACAGCCTCGATCTGATGAAGTCCTTCGACGACGTGCGGATGGTGTTGCCCGCGCACGGCCTCGAGTTCGTCGACCTCTCGGGGCGGGCCGAGGCGATCAAGCGTCACCACCACGAGCGACTCGACAAGCTGCGCACCGCCAGCGGCGAGATCGGTCGCGGCACCGTGCACGAATTCATGGAGGTGCTGTTCCAGGAACGGTCATGGGGCGCGATGGCCGAGAGCGAAACCTACGCCCACCTCGAGCACCTGCGGCTCACGGGCGAAGCCGCGGTGGACGAGAGCGGCGACCAGCTTCGGTACAGCTTCGACTGAACTCGTGACGAGATCGACTCGGGAAGGTTCGAGAGCAGCACGGCCGCACGATCGGGCGAAAGTACCGTCCGGCGTTGTGGTCGGGTCCGAAAGGCGACGTGCGTGCGCGTCGGTTGCGGATGCTGGGCCGGTCGATAGGTTGCGACGCAGCGCCGTGCAGCGCCTCGGGACGTTGTCCCCGGTCAGGTTCAACGATCGATCGAGAGGACGCTGCATGCACACGTTCACACCCGAGTGGCCCAACGATCTGGCCACCTACGAACCACCGTCACTGTTCGACTTCACCTACCGGGACGCGACGGACATCGGCAAGTACGCGGCCCGGGAACCACTGGCGGCCTGGTACACGAGGCCGGAAGCGTGGCACCTCGACGGTCGCGGTCTGTGGCGGTGTTGCTCGAAGGGATCCAGTCTCGACTCGGTGCGCCGGTACGCCGCGCATCCGGAACGGATGGTCGAGTGTCGTCTCGTGAAACCGCGTCGGCGATGCCCGAACAACTGGGTGATGCTCGAACCACGCCATCCGTGGTCCGATCGCTACGAGGTCACGGAAGGAGATGCGGAGGCGTTCGTTCGTCTACGTGCAGGCTTGGTGGAGTTCGGGGTCAACCTGCTCGACGTCGTGGTGTTCGACCAGGAGTGTCATTGGTGGTCGCTGTACGAGCTGACAACGGGCAGCACCGAGTGGGTGTTCCGTCCATGAAGGCTCGGCTTCTGCCCTCGATCGGACGGGTATGGTTCGGATCGTGAGAGCCGATCTTGTCGAACGCTTTCGAGGCCGCTGGGTGGCACTCGACGACGCGGGCAACGTAGTGGCCGACGCGGATGAACTCGGTGTCCTGCTCGAGCGCCTCGAGACAGCGGGAATCCACGCGCACGTCGTGCAGCGTGTCCCCGGTGCGGACGATCCGATGTTCGTCGGCCTGAGCTGACCCGATCCCAACTCGCCTCGATGCGAGCACGTCATCCGTGGAGCTGCCCATCGGCTCGTGATGTGCAGTCAACGAGCACATCGAGGCGGCGTACCAGCGGAGCCCACGCCGGCGTGGGGCTGGGCACTCAGGTCTCCGCGGGCTCGTTG
>JANOET010000354.1:0-1978 GCA_031413415.1 Acidimicrobiaceae bacterium | reverse complement strand
TGCGCGAAGAGCTCGAGGCCGCAGCGAATCGACCGGTGGTCGCGGTCACCGGTGAGTCCACCGAATTGCCCCAGGCCGATGTGTTCGTGGGCACCGAGGCGGTGCTCCATCGTGTGCGCGGCATCGACGTCGTCGCGTTCCTCGACTTCGACGCCGAGTTGCTCGCGCCGCGCTATCGCGCCACGGAGCATGCGCTCGCGTTGTTGGTCAGGGCGTCGCGGCTGGTGGGTGGGCGCGACCGTGGCGGCCGAGTGATCGTCCAGACCTTCGTGCCGCACCACGAAGTGCTGGCCGCAGTGCAGGGGGGAGAACCCGCCCGGGTGGTGGCATCCGAGATGGCCCGCCGCGAGTTGCTCGGCCTGCCGCCGTACCGAGCGCTGGGCGCGGTCGAGGGCGCCGATGCCGAGGAGTTCGCCCGGGCCACCGGGCTCGAGTACGCACCGACGGCCAAGGGCGTGCTCGTCCGCGCCGACACCTGGGCCGAGCTCGGCACCGCGCTTGCGACCACACCGCGGCCGAAAGGCAGCCGCCTCCGGGTCGAGGTCGATCCGCCCCGGGCTTAGAGCGAGTCGACGACCGGACGTGCGCTCCGCAAGATGCGGTAGCCCGCTGAGCTCGCCAGCCGCGACGTGGGAAAGCCGCGCTCGCCCAACCATGTCTGCAGCGAATCGCTGCCGAGATGCTTGTGCACGACGAGCACGCCGGTGCCCCCGTCGGCCAGTCTGCCCAGCCACTGCAACAGCATCGCGTGCAGGGCAGGTTTGCCGATGCGGATGGCTGGATTGCTCCAGAGGGAACGGAACTGCACGTCCTCCGGTATCTCGTCCGGCGCGCACACTCGGACGTTGGCGAGTCCATTTCGCTCGGCGTTGCCGCGGCACAGATCCCGGGCGCGCTCGTTCACGTCGATCGCCCACACCGTCGCAGCGGGGGAGCGGCGGGCCATGGTCAGCGCGATCGCACCGGTGCCGCACCCGAGGTCCAACAGGTCGCCCTCGGGCGCCGGCGGGGGCGCCTTCAGCAGTAGCAGCTTGGTGCCGGAGTCGATCCGGTCGTAGCCGAACACGCCTCGGTCGGTGCGCAGCGAGAACTGCGCATCGGGTAACAGCAGCGTCACCTCACGGGGAGCGGAGTCGGTCGTGGGTTCTTCGTCGAAGTAGTGGGAACCGGGCACGGGCATCGGTCGCTAGCCTTGCAGGCATGGCGCAGCAGATCCGCACCTTCGGCGATCCGGTCCTGAAGACAAAGGCTTCGGCGGTCACCGAGATCGACGGCAAGATCGCGCGTCTCGTCGACGACATGTTCGACACGCTCTACGAGTCCGACTCGGGCATCGCGCTCGCTGCGCCGCAGATCGGCGTGCAGAAGCAGATCGTCGTGTGGGACATCGACGAACAGCCGATGGCCATCATCAACCCCACCGTCGTCGAGAGCGACGGCGAGTTCGTCTACAGCGAGGGGTGCCTCAGCATCCCCGATCTCTATGTCGAGATCCTGCGCCCGAACCGGGTGCTCGTGCGCGGTTTCACGGTCGATGGCGACGAGGTCGAGATCGAGGCAGACGATCTGATGGGGAGGATGTTCCAGCACGAGATCGATCACCTCGAGGGTGTGCTCATGTTCGATCGCATGACCCCCGACCAGCGCAAGGAAGCCCTCGCCGAGTGGCGCCGGCTGCAGGAGACCCCGCAGCCCTCGCAGCGCCGTCGCCTGCGCCTGAAGTGAGGCTCGCCTACTTCGGCACTCCCGAAATGGCGGTGCCGCCCCTGCGTGCCCTGGTGCAGGCTGGGCACGATGTCGCACTCGTGGTCTCCCGATTCGACAAGCGCCGTGGACGTGGTGGCGAGCTCAGCCCGAGCCCGGTCAAGGCCGCAGGCCCAACCACGCAGGTCGGGTGAGCCGAGCAAGTCGAGTTCCTTCGGGATGCTCGGCTCGCCACGGATGACAATGTCGCGAACGGCTCGCGATGAGTGACCTG
>JANOET010000353.1:0-24411 GCA_031413415.1 Acidimicrobiaceae bacterium | reverse complement strand
CTGGCCAAAGTCGAGGCCTTGAAGGCCGGCTACGACGAAGCCATCATGCTGGCCCCGAACGGTCTCGTCGCCGAGTGCACCGGAGAGAACATCTTCGTGTCACGCCACGGCACCATCTTCACCCCACCGCTCGCGGCGGGCGCGCTGGAAGGCATCACCCAGGCGTCGGTGTCGCGGATCGCCCGCGATCTCGGGCTCGACGTGCAGGTGGGCAACATCGCGCGGAGCGACCTGTACATCGCCGACGAGATCTTCGTCTGCGGCACCGCCGCCGAAGTCAGCTCGGTCAATTCGGTCGACGACCGCCAGGTGCCGTGCCCGGGCCCCGCCACCACAGCGATCGCCGACGTCTACGCGAAGGCCGTCCGCGGCCAGGACGCCCGCTACACCGACTGGCTCGAGCACGCCTGATCCGGGCGCCCGACATCTCGGCACGTGAGGCTTGGGCGCGAGTTGTCCCAGATCTGGGACATCTCGCGCGCGTGGGCGGGCAGTGACCCGAATTCGGGACGTGCCGCGCCCAACCCGGATCGGCAGGCCGGCAAAAGCGAAGCGCCCCGGGCTGCGCTGCCAGCCGAAGCCAGCGCGCCGCCCGGGGCGACTCCTGAAGAGGGTGATCCACCACTGACCGATCTTGGGGCGTTAGCCTTCCGCTCGACCAATGACATCGCCCGTCGGAGCTCGCGCCCCGGCGGGCGATCCGTTTTTCCGTCGGCTTTCCCGGTTGCCCGGTTCGTCCTCCAGAACGCTCGTCGGCCTCCCCGGTTGCCCGGCTCGACCCCCGCACCGACTGGCGTCGACTCCCCGGTCGCCCGGTTCCTCGGCCCCCTTCGGCCCGGTGCCGCTTCCCCGGTTGCCCGGCTCCACGACCTCGAACGTCGATGCCCTCGCACGGTTCCTCCGTCCGGTTGCCCGGTCGGCGACCCCCCTGCAACGACCACCGGTTCCGCCTCCCCGGTTGCCCGGTTCGTCGTCCCCAGCGCCTCACCGCCTCCCCCGTGAAGGTTCCTCGGCGAGGATCAGGATCATCCTCCACCGACCCCGCTTCCGCCTCGTGAACCCGGTTGGCCCTTCGGATCCCCTTGGTCCCCCTTGCGGGTTTCCTCAGCTCTCCGACACCGTTCCTCGGGTTCCGGTTGGCGTGCGCTTGCCGGTACGGAGCACACTCTGCACCCGTCGTCTCTGCTGGTCAACCGGGTTTTTCTGTCCACACAGGGTTATCCACCGACTTTCCGGGTTGACCACAGAAGTTTTTCGTTCATCCACCGTTCGTACACAGGTTGTGCACAGGTGAACGTTTGACGCGAGGGGCTTTTGCCGGTTGAATGTCGACATGTCATCGCCCGCGCACGCCGCGATCATCATCATTCGCTAGCGCACTTCGGCCCCTCGCCGATGTGCGTTCAGAGCCGCCCCTCCGGGCGGCTCTTTCATTTGTCCGACCACCCCCGTCGTACCTCAGGAAGCACGAACCATGAACACCCAGCACGAAACCGTCGAAGTCTTCGACACCACCCTGCGCGACGGCCTCCAGGTCGAGGGCGTGTCGGCGACGGTCGACGACAAGTTGCGCATCGCCGAACAGCTCGACCACCTCGGCGTGCACTTCATCGAAGGCGGTTGGCCGGGCGCCAACCCGAAGGACATCGAGTTCTTCCAGCGCGCGCTCACCGAGCTGCGCCTCACCACCTCGACGATGGTCGCATTCGGCAGCACCCGCCGCCCGCGCGGCAAGGTCGACGACGACGCCACGCTGCGCAACCTGCTCGACGCGCAGACGGCGGCGGTGTGCATCGTCGCCAAGAGCTGGGACTATCACGTGCTCGAGGCGTTGCAGACGACGCTCGACGAGGGGGCGGCGATGATCGCCGACTCGGTGCAGTTCCTGCACTCCAACGGCAGGCGAGTGCTCGTCGACCTCGAGCACTTCTTCGACGGCTACAAGCGCAACCCCGAGTTCGCGCTGCGTGCCATCGAGGCATCGGTCGTCAACGGTGCCAGCCATCTGGTGCTGTGCGACACCAACGGCGGCTCGCTGCCGCACGAGGTGGCGCAGATCGTGGCCGACGTGAAGAAGGTCGTCGGTGACGATGCCACCATCGGCATCCACTGCCACGACGACACCGGTTGCGCCGTCGCCAACTCGATGTCGGCCGTGCTGGCGGGGGCCCGCCACGTGCAGGGCACGCTGAACGGCCTCGGTGAGCGCACCGGCAACTGCAACCTCACCACGGTCATCCCCAACTTGCAGCTGAAGCTGGGTATGCAGTGCCTCCCCGAGGGGCATCTCGAGCGGCTCACGAGCGTCAGCAAGCACGTCGCCGAGGTGCTCAACCGCCCGGTGAACCCGCAGGCGCCGTACGTCGGCAACTCGGCGTTCGCACACAAGGCCGGACTGCACGTCAGTGGCATCAAGCGAGCCCGCGACGCCTACGAGCACATCGACCCCGAACTGGTCGGCAACGGCACACGCTTCATCGTCAGCGAGATGGCAGGTCGCGCCACGATCGAGATCAAGGCCGAGGAGCTCGGTTTGCCGATGGACGGACCGGCGGTCAACCAGGTCATCGACGACCTGAAGCGGCTCGAGCACGAGGGGTACCACTTCGAGGCCGCCGACGCGTCGCTCGAACTGCTCATGCGCAAGGCCGCCGGCTGGGAGCAGTCGTTCTTCCGTGTCGAGAGCATGCGCGTCATCACCGACGAACTGCCGAACGGCGACTTCACCACCGAGGCCACCGTCAAGGCGTGGGTGGGCAGCGGTGACCAGGCGACCCGTCACGTGCACACTGCCGAAGGCAACGGTCCGGTGAATGCGATCGACCTGGCCTTGCGCACCGCGCTCGGCGCAGTGTTCCCGCAGCTCGACCGAGTGCACCTGACGGACTACAAGGTCCGCATTCTCGACGGCGCCACCGCCACCGGCGCGGTCACCCGTGTGCTCATCGACTTCAGCAACGGCGAGCGCAGCTGGACCACCATCGGGGTCAGCGCCAACATCATCGAAGCTTCTTGGCGAGCGCTCGAAGAAGGACTCGTGTACGGCTTGCTGCATCAGCCCGTCTGAGTGACAAACTGACCGGGCTATGGCAGCCCCCCAATTCGTCCCCAGCCCCGCGATCGACGCGTCGCGTTCCTACAGCTCGCCGCCCATGGGCCCGACCTCGTGGGTGCCTGATCGTCCGGCAGAGGTGGTCGGGTTCCAGCCGGAGGGTGACCAGCTCGGCTACCAGGGTCCCGACCAGGGCTTCGCGCTGAAGATCGCGAACGGTTTCACGGACCGCCTTCGCCTCGAGCGCGGCGAACATGCGGAGGACGCCATCAAGGGCTGTCTCGGCATCGCCCTGCGGCGAGCATCGATGTTCAGCCGTGCCCCCGTCGTGCACGACCTCACCATCGCCTTCACCATCTGGGGCTTTCTCGACGTGGCCGCCCCCGCCGAGCTCATGGCTGCGCGGCAGGAGCGTTTCGCCGGCCTCGGCCACGGTGGGCACTACAAGGAAGCCCGCGCCATCGTCGACATGGTGCCCGAGGCGACGCTGCGGATGACCCCGCAGCAGGTGGCCGACGCATACGCGACCGGATGGCGCTCGCTCGTCGGGCTCTGACGCACATTCAGCCCGCGAGTGCGAGGTCCAGGGCAGGGTCACGACCGGAGAAGTACTCGATGCTGCTGAGCGTGATGACGACATCTGGCTCGATCGCCATTCGGTCGTCGCCGTTGCCCGACCGGCTCGACGGAACCGAGAAGACGTAACCGGACCCCGGGAGCGGGTCCTCCTCGCAAGGACACAGGAAGTTGTCGGCGCGGGCAGGGGTCATCTCGCCGAGAAATCGAGCCGCTGTACGGGCTTCGATCTTCGAGGCGATCACGGTGGCCGCAGATTCGTTCTCGCGGCCGATGAGGACGGTCAATCCGCCAGGCGTGTTGATCCGGGTGTCGCTCTCGAGGGCATCGACGACCGGCAGGAGCTGCGATCCGTCACCGCCGCGGAGATTGCGCATGTCGACCACGACATGATCTGCCGCGCCGGTGTCGAGGGCCTCCGTCATCGCTGCGACGGCCTCGATGCGCCCGGCCGAGCTGTGCTCGTTCAACGACAGCAGGAACGAGCCCGTTGCTTCGTCCACGCGCCACCAGATGGGCTCCGAGCGTCGTCGAACGGCTTCGTTCGCGTCACCCGCCAGGCTTCCCATCGCGTGCTGGCTCTCGAAGAAGTCGTCGGCGTCGGCGATGCCGAGATCAACTGTGACGTGCGCACCATCGGGCTTCGAGAACACGAAGCCCGGTTTCGCCGGATCAGCGACGATCCCGAGTCCGTGGAGGTAGTCCACGTACGCAGTGAGGTAGACCGCGTTGAGGTACGCGCTCTCGTTGTCGGCGGGGATCAACGGTTGCATGAGTGCTTCGACGTCGGCAACCGGGGTGCTGCTGATCGCGTCCAGACGCCAGCCGATCATCGCTGGATCGCGGGCGGCGACCACGAAGACACCATCGGAGAACCGGTAGAGCAAGACCTCGTACATGACCTGGTCGGGACTCCAGAACTGCGTGTGGGTGTCGAGCAGACCCGCCAAGCTGGCCATGCCGACAATTCGTTCGTCGGGGTCGGCGGTGGGAAACGACGCCTTCACCGCCGCGAGCCGTGCGCTCCAGGCGGCCTCCGAGACCACGCTGAACGGATCGAGGTGGCGCTCGCGGACGATGGCGTCGATCTGGTCCAGGTCGCCGAGTCCGATGTCCGCTTCCGCCGACGAGGTCGACTCAGGGACGGAAGGAGTGGGCTGGCCGGTGTCTGCGGTGCGCGCCCCCTGACTGTTCCCACACGCCGCGCTCAGCATCGACACGAGCAGCACGGCCACGAGGAGCGGTGTGCGTTCGACCTTGCCCATGAAGCCGCCCCCTCGGTCGGATCCGCTTCGGAGCGAGCAGTGTTTCACAAATGAACAAGCGTGCCGCGGGCTGCTCACCGGATCCGCCGATACGGTGGAACTCGCCGATGAAGGAGGCTCCCAATGATCGATGTGATCGAGGTGCTCACCCAGAAAGGCGAGGTCATCGTCAGCGCTGCGGCGTCGGCGCTCGACCGCTCCCATGTGCCGCATTACGCCGAGGCAGGTCCCGAGTCGGCCCGCGAGCGGTTGGAGCAGTTGCTCGCCCTCGTGCTCGAGTGCGTGACCAATCGCGACCTCGTGCCGATGACGGACCACGCGGCCCACATCGCCAAGGAGCGATTCGAGGCGGGGTACGACATCCGTGAGGTGCAGACCGCGTTCAACGTGCTCGAGGAGGCCATCTGGTCCGAGGTGGTGACCGACGTCGCGCCCGAGCATCTGGCCGAGTCACTCGGGCTCGTGGGCACGGTGCTCGGTGTGGGCCGCGACACGTTGGCGGCCACCTATGTGTCGTTGGCCACCCGTCAACACGTCGCCTCGCTCGACCTGAGTGCGCTCTTCCGCGGCGGGCGCTGACCGCGCCCGCTTTTCATGTCAGCGTCATTGACAGCGGCACTGACGACGTGGTCAGATGCCCGGACCAACGGGGGACGAGTTCGGGGGAACAGTGCCAATGGGGAACGAGCTCTGCTACATCAGCGCTGCGGACGCACTGCGTCGCTTCGCCGATCGTTCGCTCAGCCCGGTCGAGTTGCTCGACGCCCTCTACGCCCGTGCCGACGCGGTGGAACCCACGCTCCGCGCGTGGACGTCGCGGCGTGAAGCACACGCGTATGTGGCAGCGCGGGCCAGCGAGGCCCGATGGGCGCGAGGCGAGCCGCTGCCGCTCGATGGCATCCCGGTCGCGATGAAGGAGGAGCAGCCCATCGCCGGCGAGAGCTGGCAGTTGGGGTCCTTGCTCCTCGAGGACGAGGTCGCCACGATCACCCACCCGATGTACGAGTCGCTCACGGCGGCCGGGGCGGTCGTCCACGCTCGCACCGCCACCCCCGAGTTCTCGTGTGCGGGCTTCACCCACTCTCGGTTGTGGGGTCTGACGCTCAACCCGTGGAATCACGACATCAGCTGCGGGGGATCCAGTGGAGGCTCGGGCTCGTCCCTCGCGTCGGGCACGACCACGCTCGCGAGTGGCTCCGACATCGGCGGCTCCATCCGCATCCCTTCGTCGTTGAACGGGCTCGTCGGGTTCAAGCCGCCGCACGGTCGTGTCCCCACGTTGCCGCCGTTCAACATGGACACCTACAACCACGACGGCTCGATGGGACGGTCCGTGGCCGACGTGGCGTTGATGCAGAACGTGATCGCGGGCAACCACCCGATCGATCATGTGAGTATGCGGTTCCCGCCGGTTCTGCCGACCGACTTCGCGCCGATCGTCGGGATGCGGGTCGCGCTCGCGCGGACCATCGGCGATGTCCCGGTCGAGGACGAGATCGACGACAACACCACCCGGGTCGCCGAGGCGTTGCGTTCGGCCGGCGCCGAGGTCGTCGAGGTGGTCGTGCCGATCAGCCGAGCCGAGTTCACGCTCACCGCGCTCATCCACTTCGGCACGATCCTCGGAGCTTCGGTGAGCCAGGCCGCCGGTGACCGTGCCGACCTTCTCACCCCGTATGCGAAGTTGTTCGCCGAGCACACCGCGCAGATCGCGGGCAAGCACAGCGTCTACGAAGGGCTCGAGCGCGAGGCGGCCATCCACGCCGTCATCGCCGACGCGATGCGAGGGTTCGATGCCCTCGTCTGCCCCACTCTGACGTGTGCCGGCTGGCTGGCGGGCGAGGACTACACCGCCACGAATCTCGTCGTTGCCGGCGTCGAACTAGAGCGCTACATCCAGGCTGCGCTCACGTTGCCGTTCAACATCGCCAGCAAGCATCCCGTGCTCGCCGTACCCAGCGGCCGAGCGTCGAACGGTGTCCCCACAGGGGTGCAGATCGTCGCACCGACCTACGACGACGTCACCGCCTTCCGCATCGGCGCTGCGCTCGAACGTGAGCTCGGCTGGTGGAGCGACCCCGCCTGGCGGCCTGCGTGACCAAGGCGGCGACGCGGCGCTCGCGGCCGACGCTGTCGCGCGACACCATCGCCGACACGGCCATGCGGGTCACGCTCGAGCAGCCGACGACACCGCTCACGCTGGCGCGCCTCGGCGCCGAGCTGTCGGCCGACCCGACGGCCCTGTACCGGCATTACCGCAGCCGCGATGAACTGATCCGTGAGCTCGCCGACCGGCTGTTCGGCGAGATCACCGACACGGCCGAGATCACCGACGACTGGATCGAGTCGCTGCGCAACATCGCTGCGACCATCCGCATCGTCCTGCTGCGGCGGCCGGCACTCGCCGCGGACATGGGCACGCGGTTCACGGGTGGACCGAACGAACGCCGGGGTGTGGCGATGCTGCGCGAGATCCTGCTGCGCGCAGGTTTCCCCGAGACCGACGTCCCGAACCATCTGCGCGCGCTTGGCGAGTTGGTGCTCGCCGAGGTGGTGATGGCGGCGTCGCTACTCGCACTGCCGCGCGATGCTCAGGAGTTCGAGCTCAGCGTCGCCCGCTCGCTGTACGGCGCCGACTCCGGCGACTCGATGACCTACGAGGCCCACACGTTCAGCTGGATCTTCGAGACCTACCTGAACGGCATGCAACTGCAGCTTCGAGAAGGAGTGCACCCTGCACCGGGTGCCAACATGAACCGACAACAAGGGGGAGAGCAATGAAGAGGGTTCGCACAAGGACGGTTGCGGCACTTGCCGTCGTCGCCGCACTCACCATGGCTGCGTGCAGCGGGGCCGACGCACCGTCGACCACGAACGCGCCATCCACCACAGGAGGCACCGAGACCACCGGAAGCACGTCGCCGGGCGCCGACACGACGACACCCGTGCCCGACGGCCCCGCCGGAGTGAAGGATGGTGCCGACACCATCCTCACTCCCGAGCCGACGCAGGAGAAGGACTCGGCCGTGTGGGCCGTGTACCGCGAGACCTCGACCATCGACCCGATCTTCGTGTTCGACTATCCCGACAACGCCGCGATGGCGATCGCCTGCGAGTCGTTGCTGCGCCAGAACCCCGATCTCACCATCGGGCCGGGCCTCGCCACGGCGGTCGAGTACACCTCGCCCACCTCGATGGTCATCACCCTTCGCGACGACGTGAAGTTCTGGGACGGCACACCGATGACGGCGGCCGACGTCGTGTTCAGCCTGAACCGACAGAAGGACCCCGCCAATGGCGGCTTCTACAGTGCGACCTTCGCGAATGTGACGTCCATCGAGGCCACCGGTGACACCGAGGTCACCGTCACCACCACCAGCCAGGACATGCTGTTGCTCGGCGAGCTCTCGGGCCCGATCGGCGCCGTCCTGCAGCAGAAGACGGTCGAGGAGCAGGGCGCCAACTTCGGCACGGCTGCCGGCACCGTGATGTGCACCGGTCCGTACAAGCTGTCGTCCTGGCAGGTCGGCGAGGGTGTCACCTTCGAGCGCAACGACGACTATTGGGACACCAGCCTTCCCCTGAAGCTGAAGAGCATCACGATCAAGGGCGTGTCCGACGAGGCGACGAGCACCGCAGGTCTGCTCACCGGTGAGATCGACGGTGCGTACCCGATCATCTCATCGACGCTCGACCAGTTGCGCAGCAGCGACGCGGTGAACGTGTACGAAGGCCCGAGCTACGGCATCAGCGCGTTCATCGTGTCGAGCTTCGAGGGGGCGTTGAAGGACAAGAGGGTCCGCCAGGCGCTCTCGATGGCACTCGATCGCCAGGGTCTCGTCGACGCGCTGTACCAGGGCGCTGCCTATCCGGCTCGTGCCGTCGCGGTGCCGGGCACCTGGGGCTACGCCCCGGACGTTTTCACGGCGGCGTGGAATGCGCTGCCCGACGTGTCGACGCCCGACCTCGCAGGTGCGAAGGCGCTCGTCGAGGCCGCCGGGGCCGAAGGCCAGACGGTGAAGATCGGCATGTCCAGCGAGCTGAACGCGCTGAACGTCACGGCCGGCGAGATCAAGCGTGCGCTCGAGTCCATCGGCATGAAGGGCGAGCTCGTGTCGCTGTCCGCCGCGGCGTACATCACGTTCTTCATCGACCCTGCTGCCCGTGAAGCAGTCGACGGGTTCTTGACCACCAACTACCCGAACTTCGCCGACCCGCTCGGCCTCTACGCGACGATGATCGCCCCCGCCGGTTCACAGGCCTACAACGGGTACGCGGATCCGGCGGCGTTGACGCTGGTCGAGGAGGCCCGCTCCGAACCCGACGACACCAAGCGTGCCGAGAAGGTGGTCGAGCTGCAGACGCTCATCACCGACGAGATGCTCTGGGTGCCGCTGGTCGCTCCGACGAACGTGCTCATCATGAACAAGGACATCACGGGTGCCCCCAGCACCTTCCAGTACATGTTCGGTCCGTGGGCCGCCTACCTCGGCGCTCCCTGACCGAGTGACGACGAGAAGGGCTCGGCGATCGGGATGTTGAGGTTCGTGGTACGTCGCCTGGCGATGTTGGTGACGACGTTGATCGTCGCCAGCTTCGCCATCTATTCAGCGATGTACCTCGCCCCCGGCAACCCGATCGCCGCCCTCCTCGGCGGCCGCACTCCGACCCCCGAGGCGATCGCCGTGCTCGAGGAGCGCTATCACCTGAACGATCCCTTCTTCGTGCGCTACGTCCGATGGGTTGGTGGAGCCGTGCAGGGCGACTTCGGCGTCTCCATTCAGCTCCGTCAGGAGGTGAGCACCATCATCACTCAGCGCATCGGGACGACGTTCCAACTGGTGGTCTTCAGTTCGCTGATCATCATCGTGTTCGGCCTTGCGATGGGGCTCGTGGCCGGACTCAGGAAGGGTGTGCTCGACAACGTGGTCATCGGTCTCACGACGATCAGTGCCGCCGTGCCGTCGTTCGTGGCGTCCATCGTGCTGTTGTCGGTGTTCGCGGTGAACCTGCAGTGGTTCCCCGCGCTCGGCTCCGGCGACGGTTTCGTGGACCAACTGAAGCACCTCACCCTTCCGGCCGTCGCGCTGGCGTTCAGCTCGATCGCGCTCGTCGCGCGCATCACCCGGTCCGCGGTTCGCGAGGAGTTGAGCCGCGAGCACGTGCAGACGGCGGTGAGCCGCGGCATCCCCTACCGGACGGTCGTCCGGCGCCACGTCATGCGCAACGCGGCCATTCCCATCACCACGGTCGTGGGCATCACCGTGGCGTCGTTGTTCGCCGCCTCGGCTGTCGTCGAGCGGGCCTTCTCGCTCAACGGCATCGGCTCGTACCTCATCCAAGCGGCGTTGTCGAAGGACATCGCCGTCGTGCAGGGCATCTCGCTCGTCATCGTCACCGTGTTCGTCGTGGCGAACGCCGTCGTCGACTTCCTGTACGCGGTGCTCGACCCGCGCGTCTCGTTGGGGGAGAAGGCGTCGTGAGCGCCATCGAGCTTCCCGCCATCACTTCGACGGCACCGCCCAAGCGCAGTGGCCGAGGCGTTCCCGGTCTTCGTGGCACGGGTGTCGCCGCGCACATCAGTGCCCTCGTGCTCGCGGTTGCCGCGTTCGTGGCCGTGTTCGGGGCGCGGCTCGCTCCGCACGACCCCGATCTCACCAACCTCTCGTACTCGTTCGTGGGTCCCATCGCCGGGCATCCGCTCGGCTTCGATTCCCAGGGTCGCGACCTGTTCTCGCGCATCCTCGCCGGTGCTCAGTCGTCGCTGCTCGGTCCCACGCTCGTCGTGTTGCTCGCGATGGTCGTCGGGGTGCTCCTCGCCGTCGCGTCGGCATGGAAGGGAGGGCGTTTCGACACCTTCGTGTCGGCCGCGCTCGACGTGCTGTTCGCCTTCCCGGCCATCGTGCTCGCCATCTTGGTGAGCGTCATCATCGAGCCGGGCCTGAAGTCGGCCACCATCGCGTTGGCCATCGCCTACACCCCGTACATCGCCCGCGTGGTGCGCAGCGCTGCGCTCCGCGAGCGTGCACGCGACTACATCGCCGCGCTCGAGGTGCAGGGCATTCGCGCCACCGTCATCTGCATCAAGCACCTGGGGCGGAACCTGCTGCCGCTGATCGTGGCGCAGGGGGCCGTGCTGTTCGGGTATGCGATGGTCGATCTCGCGGCCATCTCCTTTCTCGGTCTCGGAGTACGACCGCCGCAAGCCGACTGGGGTGTGATGGTGTCCACCGGTCAGAGCGGCGTGTTGCAGGGGTATCCGCTCGAGTCGCTGAGCTCGGGTGTGTGCATCGTGGTGGTCGTCATCGCCGTGAACATCCTCGGTGAGCGGCTCACCGAACGAGCGAACTCGGTGTCACGATGAGCGCACCGCTGCTCGAGCTGAGCGACCTGGCGGTGCAGCTGCCCATCAGCGGGGAACTGCGGACGGTGCTGCACGACCTGTCACTCGCCATCGGTGAAGGCGAGGCATTGGGTCTGGTGGGCGAGAGCGGTTCGGGCAAGTCGATGACGGCACGCGCCGTCGCCCGTCTCCTTCCGCCCGGCGCGAAGTCCACCGGCTCCATCCGCTACGCCGGCGCCGACATCGCCTCGCTGAAGGGTGCCGCCCTGCGATCGTTCCGCGCCGAGGTCGCGACGATCTTCCAGGATCCGCGAGCGCACACCAACCCCGTGCGGACCATCGGCGACTTCATGACCGAGGCGTTGCGAACGAACCACGGTGTGTCCCGAACCGATGCGGCGAAGCGGTCGATCGACCTGCTCGCCGAAGTCGGCATCGCCGACGGGGCGCGGCGTCTCGAGCAACACCCGCACGAGTTGTCGGGCGGCCTGCTGCAACGCGTGATGATCGCCGCGTCGCTGCTCACCGAGCCGAAGCTGTTGCTCGCCGACGAACCCACGACCGCGCTCGACGTCACGACGCAGGCCGACGTGATGTCCATTCTCGACGGGCTTCGCCGCGAGCGTGGAATGGCGATGCTGTTCATCACCCACGACCTCGAGCTGGCGAGCGCGGTGTGTGATCGCACGTCAGTGATGTACGCCGGGCAGCTGGTCGAGCAGAGGGCGTCGACGGAACTGCACGACGACCCGTTGCACCCGTACACGGCAGGACTGGTGGGGGCCCGACCGCGCATCGACGGCGAAGTCGGCCGGCTGGCCGCCATTCCCGGGCGGCCTCGCTCGGCGTTCGAGGCACCGCCCGGATGTGCGTTCGCCGACCGCTGCACGTACGTGCAGGACCTGTGCACCGAGACGAGGCCCGCGCTCGTGCCGCTCGACGGTGGCCTGGTCAGGTGTCACCGGGCGGTCGAGCTGCGCGGCCGCCTGCAGGAGGTGACCCATGGCTGACGAATCGCTGCTCGACGTGGTCGCCCTGCGCAAGGAGTTCGGTAGTCATGTCGCGGTCGACGACGTCTCGTTCTCGATCGCCCCCGGCGGTTCGCTGGCCATCGTCGGTGAGTCCGGGTCCGGAAAGACCACCATCGCGAAGATGATCACCGGGCTGGTTGCGCCCACGTCCGGCACCATCCGCGCCTGCGGTCACGATCGATCCAGGCCGGCGCGGGGGACGGCCGAGCGGCGCCGCCGAGGGGGCGAGGTGCAGATCGTCTTCCAGGATCCCTACAGCAGCCTCGACCCTCGCCAGAGTGGTGCGGCGGCGATCGGGCAGGTGCTCGCGTTGCACCAGGGCGGCAGCCCGACCGAACGCTCGGCGCGTGTGGCCGAGCTCGGCTCACTCGTGGGGCTCGATGAACGGCAACTTCACGCCCTGCCGCGGGCATTGTCGGGCGGCCAGCGTCAGCGTGTCGCCATCGCCCGTGCGCTCGCCGCCGAACCGCGGTTGCTCATCCTCGACGAGTCCGTCGCCGCGCTCGACGTGAGCATTCAGGCGCAGGTGCTCAACCTGCTCGCCGACGTGCGCGCCGAAACGGGGGTGTCGTATCTGCTGATCAGCCACGACCTTGCCGTCGTGCGTCAGATCACCGACGACATCATCGTGATGTTCGAGGGTCAGGTCGTCGAGCGCGGTGCCACGCGCGACGTGCTCGACGACCCGCAGAACGACTACACCAAGTTGCTGCGCTCCAGCGTGCCGACGGCCGGCTGGAGACCACGCCGCCGTGGCGACACGGCGTCAGCGTGGCACTGACCCTGTGGAGGTCCGGCCGGCCATCACCTTGCCGAGAATCTTCGAGCCCAGCCACACGACCAGGATCGAGCCGATGAGGGCACCGAGGATGCCGCCCCAGTCGAACTTGTCGTCGTCGCCGATGCTGAACAGTCCGGTGAAGATCCAGTAGCCCAGTAGGGCGCCGAGCAGGCCGAGCGCGGTCGACGCCGCCCATGAACGCCAACCGGTGAGGAAGCGGAAGTGGTCGCCGGGCACGAGTGCTCGGGCAGTGGCTCCGCAGAAGAAGCCGAGAAGGAGTGCTGCGAGGAGGCTGCCGAGGTCCATGCGGCGACCGTAGCCGCTGCTGCGAGGGGGCACGGGTACTGGTTGCCGGAGATGTCGGGTGGCTCGTTTCTGGCGACCGCTGACTACGGTTCCGCGAGTGGCAGAGGTTGGTAGGAACCCCAAGACAGGCGTGCTGTGGGCGGGCGCGACAGCACTGTCGTATTCGCTCTCTGCGGTCGTCGGCAAGGACCTGCTCGGGCCGCTCGGGCCGTCGTCCCTGCTGTTCTGGCGGTTCGGGATCGCCTCGGTCGTGCTCTGGGCGGTCGTGGTGTTCTGGCACCGGCGGGGTGGACCGGACCCCCTGGCCGTGCCGCGGGTCCGGTCGTTGGCGCTGGGAGCGCTGTTCGGCACCATGGTCTACACCGGTTTCGTGGCGTTGCAGCACCTCGACGTGTCGGTGTACATCGTCCTCGTCTATCTGTACCCCGTGCTGGTGGTGGTGGGTTCGTCGGTGCTCGGTCACCACCGAGCGTCGGGGCTCACCTGGGTGGCGCTCACAGTCGTGATGACGGGTGTCGTGTTGACGGTGCCCGAGTTGTTCGGCGGCGTGGGTGACATCAGCTCGCTCGGAGTCGCGCTGGTGTTGCTGCAGGCGTTCCTGATGGCGGGGTTCATGATCATCAGCAGTCGGGTGCTGCCGTCGCACACCGAGGGGGTCGTGTCGGCGGCGTGGAACGTGCTCGGAGGGGCGCTCGTGGTGGCCCCCGTGGCATTCGGTCAGGGCCTCGTCGTGCCGCGAGGGCCACGTCTGATCAGCGAGGTGCTGCTGTTCGCGTTGGTGCCCACGGTGATCGCAAACGTGTGCTTCTTCCGGGCGATGCGCCACATCGCTCCCGGTGTGGTGGCGATGGTGATGACCGCCGAGATCGCCCTGGCCATCTTGTGGTCCGTGCTGTTCCTCGACGAGCAGGTCGGTGTGGTCGAGTTGCTCGGCGCCCTCGTGGTCATGGCCGGCGTGCTGCTCGCCCAGTGGGTGAACGTGCGCGAGGCACGGGTCGAGCCGAGCGCCGACGACGCCTGGTTGGCGACGCCACCCGTCCCCTAGATCGGACGTGCCTCGAGCAGGTCCCAGGTGGTGCCGTAGAGGTCTTCCCACACGCACACCCAGCCGTAGACCTCGTGTCGGGGATCTTCGCGAAAGTGCACTCCGGCATCGACCATTCTCGCGTGCGTGCCGGCGAAGTCGGTGGTGGACAGGAAGAAGGCCACTCGACCACCGGTCTGATTGCCCACGGCGGCGCGTTGCGCGGGACCGTCGGCCTTGGCCAGCAACAACCCGGTCCCACCGTCGGGTGGGGTGACCACCACCCAGCGCTTGGTCGGACTCTGCCGTTCATCGCTGACGAGGGTGAAGCCCACCTTGTCGACGTAGAACCGAAGCGCCTCGTCGTAGTCGTGCACCACCAGCGTGGCGAGCGCCAGCGTCATGTGTTCTGTCTCACGCGGCGAGCCGCGGCGCGACGAACCAGGCGATCGCCGCGAACTGCAGCGCGGCCGCCACGACCGTGAGTGCGTGGAAGACCTCGTGAAAGCCGAACACACGTGGCCAGGGGTCGGGCCAGCGGGTTGCGAGGGCGAGCGCGCCGACCGTGTAGCAGATGCCGCCTGCGAGCACGAGCACGAACCCGGTGGTTCCCAACCCGTCGAGCAGGTCGGGGAACGTGAACGCGGCAATCCAGCTGACGATG
Source organism: Acidimicrobiaceae bacterium (assembly GCA_031413415.1). GTDB lineage: Bacteria > Actinomycetota > Acidimicrobiia > Acidimicrobiales > Ilumatobacteraceae > UBA668. Next base: position 9,369 of record JANOET010000353.1, on the reverse strand, counting down.
ATGTAGCTGGCACCACGCCAGGCCCGGGGAACCGAGGGCACCCACTGCACAGCCATGCCGATGGTGGCGCCGACCCACACGCCGACGAGCACGGCCACGCAAGTCCACCCGTCGAGGCAGAGCGCCGCGATGGGGGTGTAGCCGCCTGCGATCGCGAGGAAGATGGCGGTGCGGTCGAGTTTCTGCATGCGCAGCTTGACGGGCGGGCTCCACCGGCCGCGGTGGTACATCGCGCTGACCAGGAACATCGTCGCCGTGCCGAGGACGTAGACGGCGAGCAGCAACCTGCCCGACACCGTGGAGTTCATCAGCATCAGCATCGCCATGCCGACGATGAGCATCAGCGGGAACGACACCGCGTGCGTCCAACCACGCAGCAGCGGCTTCGCCGCGACAGGGAGTTGGTCGTGCTCGATGCGCCGAGGATAGCGAGCACTCACCCCATCGTGATCGCGGCGATCTTGGCCTTCAGGTAGTCGCCGGCAGTGATCGGAACGGCGTCGCCGGTGAACGGAACGACGACGGTGTCGGGGTCGGGATCACAGAAGTACACGAGCGACAGCAGCGTCTCGTCGACGGCCTCGACCGCCGGCGGCAGCATGCGATGGATGGCGGAGCGCCACCGACCACCCGACCAGTGGGCGAGGAGATCGCCGGCGTTCACGGTGAACGCGCCCTCGACCACCGGGGCCTCGACCCACTCCTCGTCGGGCAGTTGGACCTGGAGCGCCGATGTGCCGGGTTCGCGATGGAGCACGGTGATGCTGCCGAAGTCGGTGTGTGGACCGATCCGGTACTGACCGGGCACGGGTACGCCGAGGTGACGAATGGGCGCATACCAGTTCACGTTCAGCGTGTTGTCGTTGTGCAGCGAGCGTGACGCGAAGAACTCGGGGTCGTCGAGTCCGGCGGCCGCGGCACAGACGCGCAGCAACTCGAGGTGCAGCCGGTCGACCTCGGCGATGTATCGCGTGACGACATCGCGGAACTCGGCAGGGTTCTCGGGCCACACGTTCTGGCCGCGCAACGCCGGACGGCCGGCGAGCGCACACGCGCCGAGGCGGTAGCTCTCCTTCATGTCGGGCGGCGTCTCGTGGCCGAACGAGTACCCGTTGGCCTCCATGCCCATCGGCGCCCAGCCGGCCATTCCCAGCGTGGGCATGCGCATCGCTGACTTCTGCTCGGTGGTTTGGTGGAAGAACTCGGTGTACACCCGACGGGTGTCGGCGACGAGTTGTTGGTCGATGCCGTGGCCGTCGACGAGGAAGAAGCCCACCGTCGTGAGCGCGTGATCCACCGCGGCGGCGACGCCGGAGCGGTCCGAGCCGTCGAGCCACCGGTCGAGGTGGACGAGGGGAACCCCTGTCACGACTCGCTCTTCGGGTCGACCGGGACGGGGCGGCCGTAGCGACCTTCGCCAGCGACGAACCGTGATGCGCCGGCGAGGGTCTCGCCGCTCGCGATGGTCTCGAGGCCCAGTCGCGTCTCGTGCGCCAGCGCGGTCCCGAGGTCGAGCGACCACTGGTCGAGGCTGCTCTGTCGGTCGCGGCGCATGCAGCCCTGGGGGAGTGCGGCCAGTTCGTGGGCGAGCGCGAGTGCGGCCACGAGGGCCTCGCCGGGCGCAACCGAGCGGTTCACGAGTCCCATGCGCACGGCCTCGTCGCCGCTGACGCCCCGGCCCGTGAGGATGAGGTCGGTGGCATGGCTGTGGCCGATCAGCCGGGGGAGGCGGATCGTGCCCCCGTCGACCAACGGAACGCCGAAGCGTCGGCAATACACGCCGAACACGGCGTCGCTGGCAGCCATGCGCAGGTCGCACCACACGGCCAGCTCGAGTCCGCCCGCGACAGCGAAGCCCTCCACCGCGGCGATCACCGGTTTCGACAATTGCATGCGCGTGGGGCCCATCGGTCCGTCGAGGTCGACGTCGTGATCGACCCGGTTGCCGCGCCCCTGGCTGATGGCCTTCAGATCCGCGCCTGCGCAGAACGTGCCGCTGGCGCCGGTGAGCACCGCGACGCTCAGCTCACCGTCGGCGTCGAAGGCGCGGAACGCGTCGGCGAGCAGCGCGGCGGTGGGGCCGTCGACCGCGTTGCGTACTTCGGGTCGATCGATCGTGACGATGCACACCGGCCCGTCGTGGCGGACGATCACGGCGCTCATGCGTCGACCGCGTGGGCGCAGAGGTCGGCCAGGTTGCAGTACTCCAAGGCAGACACGTGGGTGCTCGACAGCCGCACCCGAGGCGGGTGCCCGGCTTCGAACGCCTCCTGCCAGCGAGACGCGCACAGGCACCACTGATCTCCGTCGCGCAGACCGGCGAAGCCGTATTGCGGCATGGGCGTCGCGAGGTCGTTTCCCACGCCGACCGAGAAGGCAAGGAAGTCGTCGGTGCACACCACACAGATGACGTGCAGGCCAGGATCGTCGCCGCGGTTCTCGCAGCAGCCCGTGCGGTAGAAGCCGGTGAGCGGGTCGAAGGAGCAGGGTTGCAACTCCTCGCCCAGGACGTTGATCTGCTGCATGCGCAGAACCTACAACCGGGGCTGCTGTGGCACACTGAGAGCACGTACATCACGACAGCGTCGTCGGGAAGGAACGGACCAACGTGAGCATCAAGGTGGCCGCCGGTGAGGCGGCCCAGGACTGGGCTGCAGCGACACGCGCTGCGCTGACGGACGACGTCGGTGCCGAGGCAGCCGATGCACTGCTCGCCCGCATCCTCCCGGTCGTCCCCGCCGGTTACGACGAGCTGAACTGGCCGAACAGCGCCGCCATCGACCTACCCATCATCGATCGACTCGCGACCGCCGGAGCAGACTCGCCCGACGTGGCGACGGCCATGATGCACTTCACCGAGGTCGGTCCCCAGCAGTGGAGGTTCCGCGTCTATCACCGCGGCGATGCCGTCCCGATCTCGGACCTGTTGCCGCTACTCGACCACCTCGGCTTTCGTGCCATCGACGAACGCGCCTTCCGGTTTGCGCTCGGTGAGTCGGGGGTGTGGCTGCACGACGTCGGCGTCGAGGTGCCCTTGGGCGCCGAGCTCGACGACGCCTCGCGCGCCGAGGTGCAGCGAGCGTTCGTGGCCCAGTTCACCAACACCGTCGAGGTCGACGGCCTGAACCGGCTGGTGCTGCTCGCAGGCCTGTCCGCCCGACAGGTCGAGGTACTGCGCGCCTACTCGCGGTACCTGCGCCAGATCGGCTTCCCGTTCAGCCAGCAGTACATCGAGGCCACGCTCGCACGTCACGCGGGAATTGCTGCGCAGTTGGTGCACCTGTTCATCGCCATGTTCGACCCGGCCGACGGCGGTCCCACCCCCGAAGAGGTCGACGTCCAGCGGACCGAACTCGTGGCCGCACTCGACGCCGTGCCGAGCCTCGACGACGACCGCACGTTGCGGGCGCTGCTGGCCCTCATCGATGCCACGACGCGCACCAACGCGTTCCGTCCCGGTCCGAACGAAGGCCACCGCGACGTGCTGGCGTTCAAGTTCGATCCGTCGAAGGTGCCCGACCTGCCGCTGCCGCGGCCGATGTTCGAGGTCTGGGTGTGTTCACCGCGTGTCGAGGGCGTGCACCTGCGCAACGGTCGAATCGCCCGTGGAGGACTTCGCTGGAGTGATCGCCGCGAAGACTTCCGCACCGAGATCCTCGGGCTCGTGAAGGCACAGATCGTGAAGAACGCGGTCATCGTGCCCACCGGCGCCAAGGGCGGCTTCGTGCTGAAGCGCCCGCCCGCGGCGCCCGACGAGTTCCGCGCCGAGGGCATCGCCTGCTACCGGCAGTTCGTCGCCGGTCTGCTCGACCTCACCGACAACATCGTCGGTGACGACATCGTTCCGCCGCCCTCGACGGTGCGGTACGACGCCGACGACCCCTACCTGGTGGTGGCCGCCGACAAGGGCACGGCGTCGTTCAGCGACATCGCCAACTCGGTCGCGCGCGACTACGGCTTCTGGCTCGACGACGCCTTCGCGTCGGGTGGCAGCGCCGGTTACGACCACAAGGAGATGGGTATCACGGCCCGAGGCGCGTGGGAGAGCGTGCGCCGTCACGCGGCGTTGATCGGCAAGGACGTGGAGCGCGACGATCTCACCGTGGTCGGCGTCGGCGACATGAGCGGCGACGAGTTCGGGAACGGCCTCCTGCGCTCGCCGCACCTCCGGCTCGTGGCCGCCTTCGACCACCGGCACATCTTCATCGATCCCGATCCCGACCCCGCAACGTCGTTCGTGGAGCGGCAGCGGCTGTTCGAGCTGCCCCGCTCGAGCTGGGCCGACTACGACCCGACGTTGCTCTCGGTCGGCGGCGGCGTGTACCCGCGCACCGCGAAGACGATCGAACTCGGCGAGGCCGCCCGGCGTCGGCTCGGTACCGACCGCGCCGTGTTCACGCCGACCGACCTCGTGTCCGCCATCCTGCGCTCGCCGGTCGACCTGTTGTGGAACGGTGGCATCGGGACCTACGTGAAGTCGGCGTCCGAGACTCACGCCGACGTGGGCGACCGTGCCAACGATGCGCTCCGCGTGAACGGTGCCGAGCTGCGATGCCGGATGGTGGGTGAGGGCGGCAACCTGGGTTTCACCCAACGTGGGCGTGTCGAGTACGCCCTCGCTGGCGGGTTCATCAACACCGACGCGATCGACAACTCGGCCGGCGTCGACTGCAGCGACCACGAGGTCAACATCAAGATCCTCCTCCGGAGCGCGGTGCAGCAGGGTCGGCTCACGATCGAGGAACGCGACGAGATCCTCGCCTCGATGACCGACGACGTGGGCGAACTGGTGCTCGACGACAATCGGGCACAGACGTTGGCGCTGGCGATCGCTCGGCGCCAGGCGTTGCCGATGGTGAACGTGCACGCCCGCTACCTGAACCTGCTCGAGGTCGAAGGGTGGTTGAATCGATCACTCGAGTTCCTGCCCACCGATCGCCAGATCGCCGAGCGACAGGCGTCCGGGACCGGGCTCACCACCCCCGAGTTCTCGGTGCTGTTGGCGTACACGAAGAGCGCCGACATCACCGAGCTCACCCAGAGCGACGTCCCCGACGATCCATACCTCGAGCCCGAGCTGATGCAGTACTTCCCGACTCGGCTGCGTGATCAGTTCGCCGACGACATCCGCAACCACCGTCTGCGCCGCGAGATCATCGCCACCCGGCTTGGCAATCAACTGGTGAACCTGTCGGGCATCTCGTTCGACCACCGGGTGTCCGAGGAGACCGGGATGAGCGTGGTCGACACCACGCGCGCCTGGGTCGCTGCTCGCGACATCCTCGGGTTGGCCGACCTCTGGGAGCGCGTCGAAGCCTTGACCGGCACGGTGAAGGCCGACATGCAGCTTGAGCTGTTCCTCGAGCTCCGCTCGATGGCCGAACGCTCCACGCTGTGGCTCATGCGCCATCGTCGGCTGCCATTGGACATCGGCGCCGCGGTGGCGGAGCTTCGCCCCGGCATGGCGCAGTTGTCGGTCTCCATCGAGAACCACGCCCTCGGCCGCATGCGTGAGTCGGTCTTCACCCGTGAGGCCGGCCGCCTGGCCGCAGGTGTCCCCGAGGACCTGGCCCAGCGCAGTGTGCAGTGGCCGTTGCTGCACACCGGTCTCGACGTCATCGACCTCGCGGCGCGTAGCGGTAACCCGGTCGCCACGGTCGCCGCCGCCTACTGGCAGGTGTTCGAGCGGCTCGACCTGAGCTGGCTGTGGGAAGCCGTGGGTGCGCTGCCGCGCAGCACCAGATGGCAGACCCAGGCCCGTGCCGCGCTGCGCGACGACCTGGTGGCCGCGCTCGCCGACCTCACCGGCGACGCCTTGAGCGTGGGCGGCGTCGACGACTGGTTCCACGCCAACGACCGGCTCATCGACACCTCGGTCGTCATCTTCAACGACCTGCGCCGAGTCGACGCACAGGACCTCACCACGCTCACCGTCGCCGTGCGTCAACTGCGGACCCTGGCCCTGCTCGCCTGACCCGTCACCAGGAACTCAAGTTCCTGGTGCAACGGGCCCCCTGGAGGGCCTCGGGTAGCCTCGGCGCGGCATGACTGCCCCCCGCTTCCGCTTCGCTCCCTCGCCCACCGGCTTCTTCCACGTGGGTGGTGCCCGCACAGCGCTCTGGAACTGGGCGCTGGCCCACAGCCAGGGCGGCACCTTCGTTCTGCGCATCGAGGACACCGACGAGGCCCGCAACCGTCCCGAGTGGACTCAGGGCATCGTCGACGCCCTTGCGTGGATCGGCATTCATGCCGACGACCCGCATTTCGAGGGTCCGTACTTTCAGAGCCAGTACGCCGACCAGCACGTCGCTGCCGCCGAGCGTCTGTTCGCCGGCGGCCACGCCTACTACTGCGACATGACCGGGGCCGATGTCGAGGCGCGTAACAAGGCCGAGGGCAACCAGGGCTACCAGGGTTGGTCCCGCGATCGCGGACTCGGCCCCGGCCCGGGTCACGTGCTGCGCTTCCGAGTGCCGTCCGGCACCACGGTGGTGCACGACCTGGTGCGCGGTGAGGTCTCGTTCGACAACTCGCTCATCGAGGACTTCGTCCTGCTGCGTGGCAACGGCAACCCCATGTTCCTGCTCGCCAACGTGGTCGACGACATGACGATGGACATCAGCCACGTGGTGCGCGCCGAGGAGCACCTGCCGAACACCCCCAAGCAGCAGATGATCTGGCAGGCGCTGGGTCACGAGCCGCCGGTGTGGGCCCATGTGCCGGTGCTGGTGAACGAGTCACGCAAGAAGCTGTCGAAGCGTCGCGACAAGGTGGCGCTCGAGATGTACCGCGACGAAGGATTCCTGTCCGAGGCGATGGTCAACTATCTGATGACGCTCGGTTGGGCGCCGAAGGGCGACGAGATCCAGCCGTGGGCGGGAATGCAGGACGACTTCCGCCTCGAGGACGTCAACCACTCGCCGGCCTTCTTCGACCTGAAGAAGCTGTCGGCGTTCAACGGCGAGTACATCCGCCGCATGACACCCGCCGGGTTCCTCGCGGCCTGCCGCCCGTGGCTGCTCTCGGACACGGCACCGTTCACCGCCGACCGCTTCGACGAGGCCGTGTTCCTGGCGCTCGCGCCGGTCATCCAGCCGCGCTGCACCACGCTTGCCGACGCACCCGGCGTGATCGACTTCGTCTTCCTCGCCGACCCGGTGTTCGACGACGAGGCCTGGGCGAAGGCCATCGTCGCGCCGAACGCCGTCGAGGTGTTGCGCGGCACCATCGCTGCGTGGCAGGACGTGGCCGAATGGGCGGCCGATCTGCTGAAGGTTTCGTTCGACGACGTCGCGGCCAGCCACGAGTTGAAGCCGGGCAAGGCGCAGGCGCCGGTGCGCATCGCGGTCACCGGCCGCACCTCCGGCCCCCCGCTCTACGAGCCGGTCGAGATCCTCGGACGCGACGAGACGCTGCGCCGGCTGCGGGCAGCGGAGGCGCGCATCGGGTGACCGAAACGGCCGTGCCCACGGAGGCGCAGGAGGCACCTCGCAGGCGTCTCGGGCGCCGCATGCGCCGGGCGCTGCTGGTGCTCGCCGCCCTGGTGGTCCTCGCGCTCGTGTGGTTCCTCTTCAACCTGTGGCAGGTGCACCGGGTCGGGAACAGCGATCAAGCGCGCCCGGTCGATGCCATCGTCGTCATGGGCGCAGCGCAGTACGACGGGCGCCCGTCGCCGCAACTCGCGGCGCGACTCGACCACGTCGTCGACCTGTGGGAGCAGGGTCTGGCGCCACTGGTCATCACCACCGGCGGCAACCAACCGGGCGATCGGTTCACCGAGGCCGAGGCGTCGGCGAACTACCTGCGCGACCGCGGCGTTCCGGCCGACGCCATCGAGCAGGTCGGCGGCGCCACTTCGTACGACTCGATCGTCGACACGGCCGAACTGTTGCAGAGCAGGGGACACGAGCGGGTGCTGCTGGTCAGCGACCCGTACCACTCGCTGCGCATCCGCCTGGTCGCCCAGGAACGTGGCCTCACCGCATACGTGTCGCCCACCCGTACCAGCCCGGTCGACGGCGCCACCGCTGCGTGGCGGAAGGTGAAGGAGGCGGCGGGCATCTCGGTCGGCCGCATCATCGGCTTCGACCGCTTGCTCGACCTCACCGGCTGACAAGCAGCGAATCCGGGGTGGGAGTTGTGCAGGTGCGTTGCTAGAGTTTCTCCGCCTTCGGGGAAACCCGATGGGGAGTGGTGTAACAGGCAACACAGCAGATTCTGGTTCTGTTATTCAGGGTTCGATTCCTTGCTCCCCAACCAACCACAGCAGCTTGGCCCCATCGTCTAGTGGCCTAGGACACCACCCTCTCAAGGTGGCGGCACGGGTTCGAATCCCGTTGGGGCTGCCAAGTAAGCCCAGGTCAGAGCCACTCTTCGGAGTGGCTCGCTGGTTTTTCGCCCCTCGTTGCCAATGGCGTGCCAATGTATTTCAGGGGGTACGGCCATGAAGGGGTTCATCCGCCAACGAGGAGACGCCTGGGAGTTGAGGGTCTACCTCGGCGCCGATCCGGTCACCGGCAAGCAGCGCTACGCCACTCGAACGGTGCGCGCCGGCAAGCGCGAGGCGCAGCGGGTGCTGAACGAGATGATCACCGAAGCCGAACGCGGGCTCGCCGTGCGCCGCAACGCAACGGTCGGTGAACTGCTCGAGGCGTGGTTCGAGATGGCGTCCGGCGACTTCTCACCATCGACGGTGAAAGAGACCCGCGGCTTCATCGACCGCAACCTGCTGCCGACGCTCGGCGCCGTGCCGCTCTCGAAGCTGAGGGCGAGCGAGTTGGACGCCTTCTACCGCCGTCTGCAGGCCTCGGGCGGCTCGGGTGGCCGACCGCTGTCACCGGCCACCGTGCGCCGCATCCACGGCATCCTGCGGCGTGCGCTGGGGCAGGGAGTGAAGTGGGGCTGGATGGGCGTGAACCCGGCGGCCTCCACGTCTCCGCCGCGGGTGCCGCAGCCGGAGATCAAGCCGCCGTCGAGCGAGGCGCTCGGCAGAGTGCTGCGCCGTGCGGCCGAGGAGTCTCCGGAGTTGGCGTGCTACCTGCTGGTCGCCGCAGCCACGGGTGCCCGCCGCTCGGAGGTGGTGGCGCTGCGCTGGTGCAACGTGGCGTTCGATCAGGGAGTTCTGTCGATCGAGCGCGGGATGGTGTTCGGGCCGAACGGCCTTGTCGAGAAGGACACCAAGACCCACGCCGTGCGTCGCGTTGCGCTCGACGCCGGAACCCTCGCGGCGCTCGATGCTCACCGTGCGCTGATGGACGCGCGGGCGGAGATGTGCGGAACCTCGCTCGTCGAGGACGCCTTCGTGTTCAGCAACTCTCCGGACGGCTGTGCGCCGTGGTTCCCGGACTCGGTGAGCCGCTCGTTCAAGCG
>JANOET010000352.1:0-4980 GCA_031413415.1 Acidimicrobiaceae bacterium | reverse complement strand
TCTTCGCCTGTTCGGCGTTCGTCTTCACCTCGGCATCGACGCGGCGGTGTTCCTTGAGGAATTCATTGAGGAGCATGGCGTTCACCGCTTCGTAGCGCACGGTGTAGATCTCGCCCTTGCTCGAGGTGTTGTCGTCGTCCTCGTCCTCGTCGTCGTCGACGCTGCTCGAGGTGGCATCGTCGTCATCGTCGTCGACGGTGTTCGAGGTGTCGTCGTCGAGGCTGCTGGAGGTCTCGTCCTCGTCCTCGTCCTCCATGCTGGTCGAGGTGGCGTCGTCGGCGGACGTGCTCGTGGCGTCGTCGTCCTCGTCCTCCATGCTGGTCGAGGTGTCGTCGTCGTCGGCGGACGTGCTCGTGGCGTCGTCCTCGTCGTCGATGGTGGTGACGGTGTTGTCATCGGACTTGGTCTTGCTGCTACCGGTTGCGGCAGCGGCGAAGCCGGCGGCACCGAAGATCAGCACACCGCTGATCGCGCTGACGACGATGACACGACGACGGGGATGGTTGCTCATGATGATGGTTCCTCCTGTACGAACAGTGGTGACACGTCACGCAACGCGAAAACGTTGGGCACCTTCCAAATCTTTGACGAACGCTGCCTTTTCCTTGGATGTGGCGGACGGTTGAGGTGCGTCAGTCGTGCTGGGAGACTTCGACGGGCATCTTGCCGCCCTCGGTGCGGACTTCGATGCGCCACGTCGTGGTGCCGTCGGTGAACTCGACCCGCACGCGGTGCGGCTCGACCACGCGAGCACCGGCGTCCTCGTCGAACCCAGCGGCTGGCGTCGCCATGACGAACGTGAGGGTGCCCCCGTCGTTCGAGAACGCCAGCGAACCGCCGGGCGAGACCTTCATCTGCGGCCCGGCGGGAACCGTGGGCTTCGCGGAACCGCCACTGGAGTTGCTCGTCGAGTTGCTCGTCGAGCTGCCGGCGGTGCTTCCCGTGGTGGCGCCGGTGGCAGCATTGCCGCTGCCGCTGCCGCTCGTGTTCGAAGTGCTCGATGAACCCTCGTCGACGACGGTGCTGGCGGTCTCCGCAGTGGTGGACTCGACCGAGTTGTCGGTGGAGGTCGCAGGCGTGTCGTCGACCGAGGTGGTGACGTCGGTGGTGGACACCTCGGTGTCGTCGGCGCCGGTGGTCAACGTGGCGGCGGGCGAGATCTGGCTGTCGGTACGACCGCTCTGCGCCGCCACGGTGGCGACCCCGAGGAACATCGCGCAGGCAGCAGAGCCGGCCACGAGGGCGCGGCGGCGCTTCGCCAGGCGCACCTTGCCGCTCACCGCGACGTAGGCGACATTGGCATCGGGGTACGCGCCGCTGGCGCGGCCGAGCATCGAGGCGATCTGGGGGTCGTGCAGTTCGTCGTTCACGCGGTTTCCTTCTGGTCTTCCACCAGGCCGCGCAGACGGTTGCGCCCCTGATGCAGATGGAACCTGACCGCGCCCTCGGTGATCTCGAGCGTGTTCGCAACTTCGGACACACTGAGACCCTCGACGTAGAACAACGCCATCGCCAGCCGTTGCTGGCGGGGCAGACCGGCGAGCAGTGCTCCGGCGTCGGCGCCGTCGCTCCACTCGACCTCGCCGTCGCGCATCTCGCCCTGCAAGCGCTCGACCGCTCGGTTCTTCCGGCCCTGTCGGCGACTCTCGTCGCGCAACTTGTTGATCGCGACACGGCGGATCCAGCCCACCGGGTCGTCGTAGCGTTGGACCCGACGCCAATGGAGGTGGGCCTTCACGAAGGCCTCCTGCACGGCGTCAGCTGCGGCTTCCTGGGATCCGGCGACGAGCGCGAGCGCCCGGACCAGCCGCCCGTAGTGGGCGCGGAACAGCGTTTCGAGGTCGTCGACGACGACGACATCGGCGACGCCGGTGATCTCGGTCACGTAGGAACCCAGGTATTCCACGTAGGGGACACGTCCGCAGCGTGCCTGAGGTTTGGCTCAGGTGCCAGAAAGCCGACCGAAAGCCGACCGAGACTTGGACGTTCCTTGGAAATGGATACGGTGAACCCATGAGCGAGATCCTGGAAGTCGACCTGCTGGCGTTCGAGCGCGGCTCCGCCACGGCGCGCCGCGCCGTGGTCGATGGTGCGCGGCGCAGCCTGCAGACCGGCTTCGTCTACACCCGCCATGACCTCTCCGCCGACATGGTGGACACTACGTACGGAATGCTCCAACAGTTCTTCGAACTTCCCCAGGACGTGAAGACTTCGTTCGTGGCACCCGACAGCCACGGCCAGACCGGGTACACCGGGCTGCTGGTCGAGACGGCCGCGAGCAGCGATGTGCCCGACTGGAAAGAGATGCTCAACTGGGGCATCTCGCTCCCGATCGGCCACCCACTGCGCGACCGGTACCCCCATCGCTACGGTCCGCAGACGCTGCCCGATGCGGCCGTTCCCGGCATCGGCGAGGTGCTGAACACGTTCCACCGCGCCATCGAGCTGCTCCAGCGACGGTTCCTGCGCATCATCGCCGAGGGCATCGGGTGCCACGAATCGATGTTCGACGAGATGACCACCAACGGTGCCACCCTCACCCGTGCCATCCGCTACCCACCGATGGAGCAGGCCCCCGATCACACCCACGTCTGGGCGGGAGCGCACGGCGACATCAACCTGATCACGGCCCTGCCCCGGGCCACCGCTCCCGGGCTGCAGGTGCTCGTCGACGAGCAGTGGGTCGACGCGGTGGCGCCCGACGGCCAGGTCATCATCAACACCGGAATGATGCTCGAGCGCCTCACCAATGGGGTCGTCCCCACCGGGGTGCACCGGGTCGTGGCCACCCCGGGCTGGTCGGGAGAGCGCTACAGCGTCGTCCAGTTCTGTCATCCCACTCCCTGGACGCTGCTCAACCCGCTGTCGTCGTGCGTCTCGGCCGAGCATCCACAGCGCTACTCGGGCATGATCAGCGCCGATGCACTCGATCTGGTCCTGTACGAGATCAATCTCGTCGAACACGCCCGCCGGGTGAACTGACCAGTGACCGACGCCCCGAAGGACCCCACTCCCGACTCGCGCAAGTATCGAGGAGCGCCGCTCGGCGACGTCGTCGTCGCGGTCGACATCGGTGGGGCCACCTTCGCCGCCGGGCTGGTGACGCTGCAGGGTGAGCTCATCGATCGCGAGCAGATCCCGGTGAACCACGACCTGCAGGCCGACGCGTTGTTCGGCACGCTGCGCGACCTCGTCGACGGCCAGATGGAACGTGCTCGCGGCCATCACCACCTTCGCCCGGTGGCGGTCGGGGTCGGCAGCGCCGGGCCCACGACACCGAACTGCGAGACGATCTCGCCGCTGAGCATCCATGCGTGGCGCAACTTCCCACTGCGCGAACGGTTGCAGTCGGCCACCACGCTGCCGGTGTACGGCGACCTCGACGCCAAGGCCCTCGCGCTGGCCGAGGGGTGGCTCGGCGCGGCGCAGGGTAAGCAGAGCTTCATGGCCATGACCGTGTCCACAGGGGTCGGCGGGGGCATCGTGCTCAACGGACATTTGCTCGACGGGGCGCTCGGCAATGCTGGCCACGTTGGTCACGTGATCGTCGAGCCGAACGGGCGGCGCTGCATGTGCGGTGCCCGCGGCTGTCTGGAAGCCGAGGCGTCCGGGCTGGCCATCGAGGCCATCACCGGCCGACCGCCCACCTCGCCGACCTACGAGATCATGCAGCGCACGGGGCGGCTGGTCGGTCGCGCGGCAGCGTCGGTGTGCAACCTGCTCGATCTCGACCTGGTGGTCGTCGGGGGGTCGGTCGCGCTCGGCTTCGGCGCCACGTTCTTCAACTCGGCGCAGGAAGCACTCGACGAGCACACCAAACTGGCGTTCTCACGCGGGGCACGCATCACTCCCGTCCGTCTGGGCGACCGCGGTTCGCTCGTCGGCGCCGGCGCCGTCGGGGTGCGCGGAATCCACCGTGGTCGACGGGCCGGGAATCGCGCCGCAGAGACACCATCATGACCAGGATCCGCAGTCGTGACGGCCGCAACATGAGCGACGTCCGCGGACAGGGTGGCGGGGGTGGCGGATTCTCGATCCCCGGCCTCGGTCGAGGTGGCGGCCTGCCCATCCCCGGTGGGATGAAGGCCGGCGGTGGGCTCATCGGTCTGCTGATCCTGGTGGCCGTCGTCGTGCTGCCGCAACTGCTCGGTGGAGGCGGTACCGACTCCACGGCGCCGGTCGCCGGGGGTTCGGGCGGGTCGTCGGCCGACGACGCCTGCGACAGCGAGCTGGAACAGGTGGTGTGCGGTGTCACCAACGACGTCCAGGACTACTGGACGACCGCCCTTCCGAAGTACTTCGGCGTCGACTACCGGATGACCAAGACGCGATTGTTCGACCAGCCGCGCAACACCGGCTGTGGACAGGCCAGCCCCGAGACCGGGCCGTTCTACTGCCCGGCCGACTTCCTCGTCTACATCGACCTCGGCTTCCTGCAACAGATCGAGGAGCAGTTCGTCGGCACGCCGAGCGACCTGGCCGAGCAATACATCCTCGCTCACGAGTACGGACACCACGTGCAGAACCTGTTGGGCACGAACGCCGATGTGCAACGGGCGTCGCAACAGGATCCGCAGCGGGCCAACCAGTACTCGGTGGCGCTCGAACTGCAGGCCGACTGCTACGCCGGCGTCTGGGTGGGCGACGCCAACCGGCGCGGCCTGCTCGACAGCCCCGACGAGATCCAGGAGGCCATCAAGGCGGCCGAGGGTGTCGGCGACGACCGCATCCAGCAGAAGACCACCGGGCGACTCGATCCCGAACGGTGGACACACGGCTCGTCCGAGCAGCGTCGGTCCTGGTTCCTGAAGGGTTTCACCACGCTCGACCCGAGCCAGTGCGACTCGTTCGTTCGCGTTCTCCGTCGCGCAGGATCCGGTGGCGTCGCTCGCGGCCTCCACGAGTCCCGAGGGCACGCCGGTCGACCAGCCGGAAGGCGAGCGCAAGCCCAAGGGCAAGCCGTCGCACCTGCAGGTCATC
>JANOET010000351.1:0-11559 GCA_031413415.1 Acidimicrobiaceae bacterium | reverse complement strand
CCGAGGCCGATCAACGCAGGGCCGACGAACTGGGTGAAGTTGCCGAGGCCGGTGACGAACAGCCAGTGCAGCGACGGGTAGTCCTGTCCGAGCTTCTCGAAGATGTTGGGCATGACGACGCTGAGCACACTGAGGAAGATGCCGGCGAGCAACGCTCCGCTCACGTACCCGATGCCGCCGACCACAGCGATCATGAACAGCAGCAGGCTGGCGAAACCGTCGAAACCGTTGTTGTTCGCCACCGTGCGCTGCTGCGCCGCCCACATCAGGCCGCCGAGGCCAGCGATTGCAGAGGACACCATGAACACGCCGAGCTTGAGCCGAGTGATGTTCAGCCCGAGCGTGGCGCATGCGGCCGGGCTGTCCTTCATGGCGATGATCATGCGGCCGTACGCGCTGCGGCGCACGAGTACCAGCAGGATGCCGATGATCGCGAACATGACGGTGAGCAGCATCAAGAAGGCCCGTTGGTCACGGAAGTCGATTCCGAACCAGTGCGGCCGCGGCACGGTGAGCGACCCGGACGTGAACAGGTTGATGGTGAACTCTCTGCCGAACAACGAGCCGTGCAAGGGCTGCGTCTGGGAGATGACCAACTGGTACACGATGATGCCGAACGCGAAGGTTGCCAGGCCGAGGTAGAGGCCGCGCAGGCGTAACGCCGGCAGGGCGATGAGGCCGCCCACCAGACTGCAGACGATCATGGCCAGGAGCACCGCCATGACCGAGAGCGACTTCTTGGTTGCGAGGCCGTCGGGCCCCACGTCGAACTGCCACGCGGTGATCAGGGCGATACCGGCGAACGCGTAGACGGCAAGGTTGATCTCGCCCGCATACCCTGTGAGCAACACCAACGACAACGCCATCAGCGACAGCGCCATGCCGTTGGCCAGGCTGATGACGGCCGCGCCCACCATCAACGACTGCAGCATCGCGACCGCCGCGATGAGCACGCACGCCCAGGCGACCGCCTGGCGAACGGTGGGCACGTTGAATCGCTCCCTGGTGCGCGTGACGATCGTGCCGCGTAGGCGCCCCTGTGGCAGCGCGAGCAGGGCGATGAACAGCATGATGGCGGGAATTGCATTGCGCAGGTTTCGCAGTGCGAGCCACTTCTGGCCGGCGTCGGAGATCCAGTCGAAGTACAGGCGGGTGAGGCCCAGGACCATGGCCCACACGAAGGCGAGCGGGACGCTGCGCAGTCGACCGCCGACGGCCGCCGGATAGGCATCGAAGACGAGCAGTGTGAGTGCGAACACCTGCAGTGCACCCTGTTGGGGGGCGAGCATCACTCCCGCAATGCCGGCCAGCATCGACCCGATCGCCCAACTCGCCATGCTCGCCACCTGCGGGCGGCCACCATTGAGCATCAGCAGCCGGCGGTCGTCGACGGTCGCCCTCATGGTGACGCCCAGCCGCGATCGGTACATCACGAGGTACAGCACGAGTGCGGTGAGTGCGGCGAGCACGACACCGAGGACCTGGTGGTAGTACACCGCCTGCCCCAGCACCTGCACGTTGCTTTCACCGAAGAACTTCTTGGGCACGATCGCCCGGCTGCCATCTTCGAACCAGATCCATGTGGCGAGCCCGTTGATGGCCAGCAAGACCGCGATCGGGATGACCAGGCGGGTGACTTCCGAGGTGTCGCGCAGGCCGCGCATCACGACTCGATCGAGGAGGAGCCCGAGCAACGGTGCGAACACGCCGATGGTGAGTGCCAACGCAAGCGGGGTGGCGATGTGCCACCCGGTGTTCAGCTGCCAGTACACGAGGGCACTCGCCGTGGCGACCGAACCGTGCGCGACGTTGAACACACCCGACGTCGAGTAGGTGACCACCAGACCTGCCGCGGCGATGGCGTAGACCGACCCGAGGCAGATCCCCAAAACGGTGTAGGCGAGAAAGTCTTGCATCGTCGCTCCGTCGCTTCAGCGGGATGGTGCGAGCTGCACCATCTCACCGAAGCGCATCAGGGGAAGGATCACCCTCCGGTGAACTGCTGAGAGATACGGTTCTCGTCGAGCTTGGCAGCGACGAGCGCAGGCGTCGATGAGACCTTCGCGATCCACGAGTCGTCGCACTCGAACGTCCCTGGTTCGGTCGGTACCACCCGCTCGTACGTGTCGCCGACGAGGCGCAGCACGGCGGAACACTTCGGCGGATGGTTGGCCCCGGGGTCGGTTTCTGCGTGGAGGCCGTGCCCGGTCCACCTGTGGGTGTCGGCCAGGTTCTGCAGCACGCACTCCCGGGTGAGTTCGGCACCGCAGGCGGTCGCCGCAGTGGCCCACAACAGGAACGAGGAGGTTGCCTGCACGCCCAGCATGGCCGTGTCGCCACCCTTCTCCGCGATCAGGTCGAGATAGTCCTGGGTGGCCTTGTTGACCGCGGCGTCCTCGAACGGTACGTACGACATGCGGACGTACATGTTGTCGAGTGCACCGTCGTTCGCGGCGGCGCACTGGGCGGTGTAATGGTTCGAGTCGACCACGATCGGCAGCTCGAGATCGTTGGCCTTGGCGGTCTGCGCGAACAGCAGCAGGCCGGGGAGGCAGGAGCCCTGCCACGAGATCATCGTCGCGCCGGAGTCGCGGATCTGCTTGACGAACGGAGTCCAGTCGGCCTCGCCGGCCGGGTTGCTCTCGAGCGTCGTCAGGGCGAAACCCCATCCGAACGGTGGAGCCGCCTCGACGACCTTGTCGCGTGTCTCCTGGGTGGCGCTGAAGGCACCCGTGAGCGTGGCGACCTTCTTGACGGCATCGGGTAGCAGCGTCGCCATCTGAGCGAAGAAGCCGCCGGTGGTCTCGTCCGCTGGGTTGGGCACACCCTGGAAGACGTCGGCGGCGTGAGCGAACGCCGCGCTCACGGTGTATGTGGGCACCGACGGCATCTTGCAGCCGATGCGGATCTCTTCCTGGTTGGAGTCGAACGCCCATCCTTGTCCGACGAGGTAGAAGTTGTTCCCGTCGCACACGCCTTGCATGGCGGCGGGCACCTCGAAGATCTTGGCATCGAAGTAGTTGAGGACGATCGTTCGTCCGTTGATGCCACCGAGGTCGTTGCACTCCGACACGAGCGCCTTCATCGCATCCGTGATCTCGTGCGACAACCCTGGCGAGCCGGCGAACCCAGCGTCGTCGCCGCTGGCGATGCGCACTTCATCGGCGGTCACGCCTTGCACGTCGCCCGTGTCGGTGTTGGCCCCGTCGCCTGGCCCGCATGGCCAGGCGGCATCGCCGAACGAGGGCAGCGCCGGCACCGTGGTGTCGGGTGCATCGGTGCTGCCGGGTGCCGAGGTGTCGCTGGGCGCTGTCGCCTCGGTGCTCACCGGCGCCGCGGTCGTGTCGGGCGTTGCTTCCCGATCCTTGCTGCACGAGACCGCGATCATCGCGAACACAGCGATTGCGGCGACGCGAAGGAGTTGTTTGCGAGCCATCTGACGTTCCCCCCCGGAAGTGATGTGGGCGGACCATAGCACCATCTGGCGATCTGACGGCTCGTCAGATGGGTGCGGTGACGTGATAGAAAATGCGGATGTCCGGGGCCCCTGTTTCGTACCACCGCACCGACGATGGCTGTTTCACCGCTCCCCTCGAGTTGACGTACCCCTACTCGCGAACGGTGGGCGACACGCTGGCTCGGTTCTTCACCTCGTTGAAAGCAGGCCGGATCGAAGGCACCCGTGGCAGCGATGGCCGCGTGTACGTTCCGCCTGCAGAGTTCGACCCGGCCACCGGCGAGCGGTGCGTCGAGTGGGCGTCGGTCGGTCAGGAAGGCACCGTCAGATCATGGTCCTGGCAGAGCGAGCCGCAACCGGATCAGCCACTGTCGCGCCCGTTCGCGTGGGCGCTGATCCTCCTCGACGGCGCCGACGTCGAACTGCTGCACGCAGTCGACGCAGGCTCGGAGAGTGCCATCAACACGGGGTCGCGGGTGAAGGTCCGCTGGGCCGCTGAGCCGCAGGGTGGCATCACCGACATCGCCTGTTTCGATCTGATCGGAACGGAAGCGTGACCGACTCGGTGTTGCGGCTGCGCCAGCCGGTGTCCGTGACCTACGAGTGGTCGGCCGGCCCGGCCGCATCGGGGCATCTCGAAGGGTTGCTCGACGGCAGGCTGGTCGGCAGGCGGTGCCCGTCGTGCGAGCAGGTCTACTTCCCGCCGCGCAACGGGATCTGCCCGCGCTGCACCACGGCGCTCGGCGCGGAGGTGGAAGTCGGCCCGGCAGGCACGATCACGACCTTCTGCATCGTCAACGTGCCCTTCCTGGGTCAGAAGGTGAAGATTCCCTACGTGGCTGCGCAGATCCTGCTCGACCACGCCGACATCTCGATGCAGCACCTCATCCAGGAGTGTGAGGCGCACGACGTACGCATCGGCATGCGTGTCGAGCCGGTGTGGAGGGCCCGTGAGGAGTGGGGTCCGTCGCTGGAGAACATCGAGTACTTCCGGCCGAGCGGCGAGCCGGACGCAGCCACTGTCCCGGCGACGTCATGACGCGCGATGTCGCCATCGTGGCCACCGCGCAGCGCCCGATGGAACAGAACACGCGCCTGACCTCGGTGGAACTGATCGCACCGATCATTCGCGCTGCGCTGGTGAATGCCGGCCTCGAGCGCCAGCAGATCGGCTTCTGGTGCCACGGTAGCTGCGACTACATGAGCGGTCAGCCGTTCAGCTTCGTCTCGGCTGTCGATGCGATCGGCGCGTGGCCGCCCATCATCGAGAGCCACGTCGAGGGCGATGGCGCGCTTGCCCTGTACGAGGCGTGGATCAAGATCCAGACCGGCGAGTGCGACACGGCGTTGGTGTTCGCCAACGGCAAGACCACCGCCGGCCCCATCGACCGCATCCTCACGCTCCAACTGGACCCGTACATGGTGGCGCCGCTGTGGCCCGGTGCCAACGCCCTCGCGGCGCTGCAGGCCCGTTCCTGCCTCGAGGCAGGGGTGGTCTCAGAGGCGGCGATGGCCGAGGTGGCGGCCCGCAGCATCGCTGCCGGCATGGCCAACCCCAACGTCGGCTGGGGGAGTGCGGCCGACGAGGCGGAGCTGCTGACCCGTCCCTACATCGCGTCGCCGCTGCGTGCCCACGACTGTTCGCGACCGGCCGATGGTGCCGTCGCGGTCGTCCTCGCCGCCGGTGATGCCGCCCGCAGCCTGTGCGCGCGGCCGGCATGGATACGCGGCATCGATCACCGAATCGACACGCAGCGGTTCGGAGCCCGTTCCGCCACCGAGTCCTCGTCGGCGGCCATCGCTGCCCTGCACGCCGGCGTCGCGGCCGACCGGGTCGACGTGGCCGAGTTGTCCGCACCCTATTCGCATCAGGAACTGTTGCTCACCCGAGCCCTCGGCCTGGACCCGGCACGCACCGACATCAACCCCAGCGGTGGCGCACTCTGCGCCAACCCGCAGATGGCCGCCGGTCTTTTCCGCTTCGCCGAGGCCGCCGATCGAGTGCACGCAGGGCAGGCCGACAGGGCCGTTGCCCATTCCACCAGCGGGCCTTGGCTGCAGCAGAACCTCGTCGCCGTACTGGAGGGGGACTGATGGCCACTCGCTGTGCTGTCATCGGGGTCGGCCAGACCCAACACACGGCGTGTCGCGCCGACGTGTCCATCGCCGGCCTGGTGCGTGAAGCCACCGATCGCGCGTTGGAGTCGGCGAACCTCACGCTCGCCGACATCGACGCCATCGTCATCGGCAAGGCGCCCGACATGCTCGAGGGTGTGGTCATGCCCGAGCTGTGGCTGGCCGACGCGCTGGCGGCGCACGGCAAGCCGGTGTTCCGCGTGCACACTGCGGGTTCCGTCGGTGGCTCGACTGCCATCGTCGCGGCACAGCACGTGATGGCGGGGGTGCACAAACGTGTGCTCACCATCGGCTTCGAGAAGCAGAGCGACGGCAACGCAATGTGGGCACTGTCGGTGCCGATACCGTTCGGCATGCCGGTGCACGCAGGGGCCGGGGGCTACTTCTCGCCGATCGTGCGCACCTACATCGCGCGCTATGGCGTGCCCGATCACATCGGCGCGATGGTGGCGGTGAAGGACCGCGGCAACGCGCTCAAGAACCCGTACGCACACCTGCACGAGGAAGGCCTCACGCTGGAGAAGGCGATGGAGTCGCCCATGCTCTGGGACCCGATCCGGTTCGTGGAGACCTGTCCATCATCCGACGGTGCGATGGCACTGGTGCTCGCCGATGAGGCCACCGCCGATGCCCATGTTGCTGACACCGGTCGCTCGGTGGCGTGGCTGCACGCCACCGCCATGCGCAGTGAGCCCACCATGTTCGCCGGGCGCGAACAGGTGAGCCCCGTGGCCGGCGAGATGTGCGCCGCGGATCTGTGGCGCAGGGCCGGCATCAGTGATCCTGCCAAGGAGATCGACGCCGTCGAGATGTACGTACCGTTCTCGTGGTTCGAACCGATGTGGCTCGAGAACCTCGGCTTCGCACCCAAGGGGGAGGGCTGGCGCTGGGTGGAGGACGGTGTGACCGAGCTCACCGGATCGCTGCCGGTGAACGCATCGGGCGGTGTGTTGTCGTCGAACCCGATCGGTGCCAGCGGCATGCTCCGCTTCGGCGAGGCGGCGATGCAGGTGATGCGCATCGCAGGTGATCACCAGGTGCCCGATGCGCGCAAGGCGGTCGGCCACGCCTACGGGGGCGGCTCGCAGTTCTTCGCGATGTGGCTCGTCGGAACCGAGAAGCCCTAGATGTCAGCGGCGCTGCCACACGGGGGTGCGCTTCTCGGCAAAGGCACGCGGGCCCTCCTTGGCGTCGGCAGTGGCGAAGACCGGCCAACCGATCTCGAACTCGCGAGCCAGCGCCTCGGCCTCGGGCATCCCGGCAGTCTCTTGCACCGACTGCAAGATCGCTTCCACGGCCAAGGGCCCGTTCGCACAGATCAGTTCGGCCAACTCGAGCGCCTTCGCCAGCGCCTGGCCGTCGGGCACGACATGACCGATCAGCCCGATAGCGAGGGCCTCGGCCGCGGTGTAGCCGCGGGCGGTCAGCAGCATTTCCATCGCTGCCGTGTAGCCGATCTGGCGCTGCAGGCGAACGGTGCTGCCGCCCACCGGGAACAAGCCTCGGCGAGCTTCGAACACACCGAAGGTGGCGCCCACGCCGGCCACGCGGATGTGGGTTGCCTGCAGGATCTCGGTGCCGCCCGCGACGGCGTGTCCTTCCACGGAGGCGATCAGCGGCTTGCGCAGGCGCAGGTGTCGGAGCAAGGCCTTCCAGTGCAGGTCGGGGTCGGCCTTCCAGCGGTCTGCGTACGGGTTGGGGCCGGCGTTGTCGTTCGCTGCCGCTTTCAGGTCCATACCGGTGCAGAACGAGCCACCGTTGCCCGTGAGCACCGCGCAGCGGAGGTCGTCGTCGGTGTTCAGCCGTTCCCAGGCGTCGGCCATGCCGGCCAGCATCGCCGAGCTCAGCGCGTTCTTGGCCTCCGGTCGGTTCATGGTCACCACCAGCGTGTGACCGATCTGTTCCACCAGCAGGTGCTCGTTGCCGGACATCGGCGACTCCTCTCGTTTCGGCGAGCGTATCCAACGCCCCGCCGAGGCCCAGCTGCCGCAGTCGAAACCATTGCCGCAAGCTCATTCACCTTCGACCGGCCGCGTGCGCCGTTCGACAACACAGCCGGGGGGCGCCGTGGAACTGAACGACCGTGACCTGAACGACGGGGACCTGAACGACGGGGACCTGAACGCCGGGGACCTGAACGACCGGTACCTGGTGATCTCCGCCGACTGCCACGCCGGTGGCCAGTTCGCCGACTACCGGCCGTACCTCGAGCGTCGATATCTCAACGCCTTCGACGAGTGGGCGGCCGCATACGTGAACCCATACGAAGACCTCACCGGGCCCGACGGTTGGCGCAACTGGGATTCTGCGGGTCGTCTCGCCGAGCTCGAGGACGACGGCATCGTCGCCGAGGTGATCTTTCCCAACACCATTCCGCCGTTCTTTCCCAAGGCCTCGCTCACGTTCCAACCACCGGCGCTCACCGCCGGCGACGTGGAGCGCCGGGCGGCAGGACTGCGCGCCCACAACCGGTGGCTGGCCGACTTCTGCAGCGATGCTCCGGGCCGCCGGGCTGGCATCTGCCAGGTGATGCTGCACGACATCGACGCCGCCGTTGCCGAGGTGCGCTGGGCACACGCGGCCGGCCTGCGTGGCGGGGTACTGCTGCCAGGGGTACCACCCGGGTCGGGCCTGCCGGGTCTGTTCAACGGCGACCACTACGACCCACTGTTCGCAGTGTGTGCCGAGCTCGGCATGCCACTGAACAACCATGGGGGCAGCGCCAGCCCGCCGATGGAGGACACTCCCGAGGACCCGGTCGTCTTCCTGCTCGAGGTCACCTGGTGGTCGCACCGGGCGCTCGCCCACCTCATCGTGTCGGGAGCCATGGAGCGGCACCCCGACCTGCAGCTGGTGTTCACCGAGCAAGGCACGGCATGGGTACCCGACGAGCTCGCCCGTCTCGACTACTTCTTCACCCGCATGCGCACCGCCGTGGGTTCGCAGGAGCACGTGTGGGGGATGCCGGTGATGAGCAGGCTGCCGTTGCAGCCCAGCGAGTACTTCGCCCGACAGTGCCACATCGGGGCCAGCTTCATGCGCCAGGCGGAGGTGCCGCTGCGCAGCGTCGTCGGACTCGATCGCATCATGTGGGGCAGCGACTATCCGCACAAGGAAGCGAGCTTCCCCTTCACACCGCAGGCCCTCCGTGCCGCGTTCGCGGGGGTTCCGCACGACGAGGTTGCGGCGCTGCTCGGTGGCAACGCAGCGAAGCTCTACGGATTCGACCTTGCCGCGCTGCGGCCGATTGCCGACCGCGTCGGTCCGCTCGTCGGTGAGGTCGACGTACCGCTGCGACGCGGTGATGTGCCGATGTTCGCAGAGAAGTGTCCGGCCCTGGCCGGGTTCGGGGCGCCCGCCGCGGGCTGACCAACGCAATCGTTGCGCCCACCGACACGAGACAAGGGAGAAACACATGGGGAAGATCAGGTATGGCGGGAGGACCGCCGACCAGCTCCGCAATCGAGAGCTGGAGACCACCTCGGTCGAGACGTGGGCGACCACGCTCACCGCCGTCTACGAGACCGATCCAGAAGCGATTGCAGCGGTGCTGCCGCGACCATTGACGCCCTCGAGCGAACCGCTCGTGCGCGTCACGATCGCCACTGTCGACATCGGTCTCGGGCGGCCTCCGTTCGGCGCAGGCACGTTTGCCGTCGAGGCGGTGCACGACGGCATGATCGGTGGGTATCCGCTCGTGATGCCGATGACCACCGAACAGGCTGTGGTCGGCGGGCGCGAGACGTTCGGTGAGCCAAAGAAGCTCGCCGCTGTCACCCTCGAACGCGACGGCGACACCGTGCGTGGTTCGTTCGCGCGACTCGGCGTCACGTTCGTCGAGATCAACGGCACGATCGTCGGAGAGGATCCGCCCACGCCCGATCGTCGGCGCACCGACTTCTACTTCAAGTTTCTCCTCGACCCCTCGGGTGGCGGCTTCGACAGCGACCCGTGGTTGGTGCACTGCCACCGTGACGAGAAGACTCGAGCAGTCTGGAAGGTCGACGGTGAGGTCATCCTGCGCGAGTCGAAGTTCGACCCCGTGGCCGATCTGCCGCTCCGCGCGCTGCGATTCATCGAGTTCGCCGAGCGCTCCAGTTCGCAGCGGGGTGAGCTGATCTCGACGGTGCCCGGCGAGTGGATCCAACCCTTCGTTCACCAGCGCTACGACGATCTGTCAGTGGTGGGAACCGACTGATGCAGCGCCTCGATGGCCGAGTGGCGGTGGTCACCGGTGGTGGCGGCGGGCTCGGCAAGGCGATGGGTCGCCGCTTCGCTGCGGAAGGGATGCACGTCGTCCTTGCCGACGTGCAGCCGGGGTTGTTGGCCGAGACCGAGCGCGAACTGAGGGCGGAAGGCCTCGACGTGCGCGGAGTCGCGACCGATGTGACCGACTTCGACTCGGTCGCGGCGCTGCGCGATCGGACCGTGGAGCTGTTCGGCGGAGTGCATGTCGTGTGCAACAACGCAGGCATCGGCGCCGGCGCGGAAGGTCGCATGTGGGAACACGAGCTCAACGACTGGAAGTGGGCGATCGCGGTCAACGTGATGGGTGTCGTGCACGGCATCAACGCATTCGTTCCCGTGATGTTGGCGCAGGGCGACGAGGGCCACGTGGTCAACACCTCGTCGGGTAATGGCGGCGTCTCGCCACTGCCCAGCACGCCGCAGTACGCGGCGACCAAGGCGGCAGTGGTCACGCTCACCGAGTGCCTCTACGGCCAGTTGCAGGAGGTCAACGCGCCGATCGGCGCCTCCGTGCTGTTTCCCGGCCCGCACATGTTGCGCACGGGCCTGTTCGAGTCGTGGCGGTCGCGCACCGACGAGTTCGCCAAGCAGCGACCGCGGACCACTCCCTACACGACGATCGAGCAGATCGAGGCGCAGATGAAGGCGGCAGGCATCACTCCCGCCTACACGCCGGTCGAGGAGGTCGCCGCCGGCGTTGTTGCCGGCATCCTCGCCGACCAGTTCTGGATCCACCCCGCCAGTGAGCGCACCGACCAGCAGATCAATGCACGGGCGGCATCGATGCTGGCCCGCACCAATCCCGCCTATCTCCGGGCAGTGCCCGGCTGACCGATGCCATCACCGCCCCGATGTCAGGAGCACACATGAACGCCCCGTCCACACCGAACGACCCGTACGTGATCGTTTCTGCCGACAGCCACGCCGGCCTGCCGACCGCCGAGTACCGGCAGTACCTCGACTCGAGCGTGCACGATGAGTTCGAGCAGTTCCTGTCGGAACGAGCGGCGCAACTCGAGGCCATCACTCGACTCGGGGTGCGGAACGAGGACTACGCCAAGAAGTGGTTCGAGGAGCACGAAGAGGCATTGCGCGGCGGCTGGGACGCAAGCCGTCGCGACCAGGAACTCGACGGCGACGGCGTGTCGGGCGAGGTGGTGTTCCCGGACGCCGATGCGGTGGAGAGTCGCACCTGCGTACCGTTCGGTGCCGGGCTCGGGATGTCGGGCGACATGAACCCTCAGCTCGGGCTCGCTGGTGCCATCGCGCACAACCGGTGGCTCGCCGACCTGTGTTCCAACAGCCCCGAACGTCGGCGTGGAGTCGCGCTCGTGCCGATCACCGCCAACATGGCCGATGTGTTGGCGGAAATCCGACGGGCCAAGGCGAGCGGCCTCGGGGCGGTGATGATCCCCGCGATGTGGGTCGATCAGAAGCCGTACCACGATCGCTGCTACGACCCCGTGTGGGCGTTGTGTGAGGAACTGAAGATGCCGGTGGTCACTCACTCCGGCCCCGCCCCGCGTCACGAGTACGGCGATCATCTCGGCATCTACGTGAGCGAGGTCACCTGGTGGCCCGCACGTCCGTTGTGGTTCATGCTCTGGTCGGGCGTCTTCGAACGCTTCCCCGGTCTGCGCTTCGGTGTTGCCGAAGCGGGCTGCTGGTGGCTGCCCTCGATGATGTGGTTCTGGGACCGTCTCGCCCTGGGCCAGAAG
>JANOET010000350.1:0-5010 GCA_031413415.1 Acidimicrobiaceae bacterium | reverse complement strand
GTCGGCCAGCTTGCGGCTGACCGTCAGGCCGACGCTCCACCGGCGACGAAGAGGTCACGCACCGAAGGGTCGCAGCATGGCGCGACTGATGATGTGTCGCTGGATCTCGCTGGTGCCGTCCCAGATGCGGTCGACTCGGGTGTCGCGCCACATCCGTTCGAGCGGCAGTTCGTCCATGAGGCCCATGCCACCCAGGATCTGAATCGCCTCGTCGGTCACGAACTGGCACATCTCGCTGGAGAACACCTTGGCCATCGCCATGTGCTCGTCGGTGGCCTTGCCCTTCGAGTCGAGCCACGCAGCGCGCAGGGTGAGCAACTCCGCAGCCTCGAGCTGGGTCCGCATGTCGGCCAGCTTGAACGACACTCCCTGGAACTTGCCGATCTGTTGGCCGAACTGCTGGCGGGTTGCCGCCCACTCGGTGGCGATGCCGAGCGCACGGCGAGCGCGACCGACGCACACCGCGGCGACCTGCAGGCGCGTGCTGCCCAGCCACTCGTTGGCTGCGTCGAAGCCGCGGTGTTCCTCGCCGAGGATGTTGCGCACCGGCACCCGGCAGTTGTCGAAGTTGATGATGAGGTTGTGGTACCCCTTGTTCGACACGCAGTTGTAGCCGTGCACCACCTCGCAACCGGGCGTGTCGAAGTCGACCAGGAACCCGGTGATCTTCTTCTTCGTGCCCTTGCTGGTCATCTCCTCACCGCTGGCCGCGAAGAGGATGACGTAGTCGGCCAGGTCGGCGTGGCTGATGAAGTGCTTCACCCCGTTGATCACGTAGTCGTCGCCCTCGCGCACGGCGCTGCACTTCATGCCGCGCACGTCGCTGCCGGCGTCGGGTTCGCTCATCGCCATGCAGTCGACGCGCTCACCGCGGATGGTGGGCAGCAGGAATTCCTCGATCTGGTCGCCCTGGCAGGCGCGCAGGATGTTCGAGGGGCGGGCGACGATGTACTGCAGGGCGTACGAGGTGGCCCCGAACTCGCGGTCGACCAGCGTGACGCCGAGGCTGTCGAGGCCGCCGCCGCCCAGTTCCGCCGGCATGTTCGCTGCGTACAGGCCGGCCTCGATGGACTTGCGCTTGATCTCGGCGACCAGGTCCTTCGGCACGTCGCCGAGCTTCTCGACGGTGTCCTCGTGCGGCATCAGTTCCTTCTCGGTGAACGCGCGCACGGTGTCGACGATCATCTGCTGCTCGTCGGTCAGTTCGAACATCATGTGGGTGTCTCCAAGGGAGGGTCGGGAAGGGGTGGCGTCACGACGACGGGGCCGGCAACCGCATGACGGAGCCGACCTGTGGCGGAACGGGGAGTGCGGCGTGCGACGCGGCGATGGCCTGCAGCGCTGCGGCAACGTCGGGCAGGATGGGCGCGCTGCGTCCGGCGTTCATGTCGACGTGCACCAGCATCTGCTCCGCGGTGCACAACAGCCCGCCGTCGCCGCCGTGCAGCATGGAGTGGACCAGGTGGACGCGCTTCGCGTCGACACCGAGGATGTGGGTCTCGAACACGATCGGCTCGTGCACGGCCACCTCGCGCACATAGTGGATGTGCGTCTCGACGGTGTAGAAGCTGTGGCCTGCGGCGCGGTAGGCCTCGTCGTCGCCGATGTAGCGGAACAGGGCGTCACTCGCCCAGCCGGCGGCGGTGAGGTAGGCGCTCTCGGTCATGTGCGCGTTGTAGTCGACCCACTCGGGTTCGACCGGGGTGCGGTAGAGCACGAGCGGGGCCGCGGGCACCTCGCCGGGCTGCCAGCGGCGCACGCCGCCCGCGGCGAAGCGAGTGGCCTCGTGATGGGCCACGGCTGCGCCCGCTCCCTTGCCCGACGGTCGCAGGGCGCGCATGACGGCGATGAGGGCATCGGGGTCGCCGCCGGTCAGACGAACCAGTCCCTCGCCGAGTTGCCACTGATCGTGCTCGGGGGCGTCGGCCGGTACCGGGGCCATGCCGATGCTCCGATAGAAGCGTGTCAACGCGGCGGCCTGCGGGCCGGCCACCCGCACGAGTGGCACGAGGTGCGTGGGGGAGCAACCCGCGGCGCTGGCATCGTCGGCCACGAGTCCGGTGACGGAGCCGGGAACCTCTCCGTCGACGACGTGCACCAGCGCTGCCGTGGCGAGGTCGTCGGGTGCGGCGACGCGGAGCCGGTCGAGCGATGCACCGGGAAAGAGGCCCAGGCGATCTGATGCGGGCCACAACCCGGCCACGGCGTCGCGTACAGTGGCGACGTCGCCGACGCCATCTTCGACGGCGACGTCGAGGCCCGAAGCCAGGTAGCGCGTGATCCATTCGGCAGCGCAGGAGCCCCCTCCCACCACGACGACGTGCATTGACTAAATATACATTCAGGATTGGATCCACCACCGATGCCGAGACCTCGACTCGACCATGTTCGCAAGGCGCAGATCCTGTCTGCGGCGGCCGAGGTGCTGTCCGAGCGTGGCTATGCGAACACCCGTGTCGTCGACATCGCCACCACGGCAGGCACGAGCCCAGCGGCCATCCTGTACTGGTTCGACGGCAAGGACGGCCTGCTCGCCGAGGCGTTGAAGCTGCGCGAGCAGGAGTTCCACGACCGCTACACCGTGAAGGCCGAGCACAAACAGACGGCGTCGCAGCGCATGCGTGTGCTCATCGAAGCGATGCTCCATCACTACGACTGGAAGCTGTGGATGGAGCTCTGCGTGCTGGCGCTGCGCGACTCGGCGGCCTCCGCCGAACGCGACCGCATGGACCGGCGGTGGCGCGCCGCGTTGCGGGCCACGATTCGCGAGGGGCAACGGAGCGGAGAGTTCGCGCCCGGAGACCCGGACGAGGTGATGTTCGTCCTCGCCGCGCTGCTCGACGGTCTGGCGCCACTCCTCGCCGTGAAGGCCAAGGGCGTCACTCGGGAGCGCGTCGAGCGTGTCTGGCTCGCTGAGGCGTCGCGCCTGCTGGGTCCGGGTTTCGATGCCAGCCCCCTGAAGCGCACCCGCTGACATGGCCGCCTCGACGACCGACGTCATCCGCATCCGGCATGGTCTCCGAGTCGCTGCCATCGTGTTCGCGGTCGGCTGGTTCTTCGCGGCCGGTGGCACGTTGATGCTGCTCGCATGGATGGGCCTGTGGGTGCTCGTCGTCGTGGCGGGCATCGTCGTCATCGCAGTGGAGGTACTGGCGGTACGCGCTGCGTTGATCCGACTCGAACTCGCCCCGGAGGGCTTGGTGGTGGCCAACCTGATTCGGACCCACCGCTTCCGACGCAACGACGTCGGTCAGGTGGATGTCGAGCCGTGGGACAGCCCGTTCGGTGAAATGGTCACGTTGTTCATCCAGGGTGGTGCCGGTGAACCGGTGCGTGTCGAGGCCGTGGCCGTCCCCGACGGGCACGAGCCCGAGCTCGACCAGTGGTTGGACCGCGTCGACGACTGGCGATTCCGCCGCCGCTGACTCAGCGGCCCTGGCCGTGTGTCAGCGGCCCTGGCCGTGTGTCAGCGGCTCTGGCCGTGTGTCAGCGGCCCTGGCCGTGTGTCAGCGGCTCTGGCCGTGTGTCAGCGGCTCTGGCCGATAGCCCGTCCCGCGTTGGCCGGTGCGGGCAACGCCGAATGATGCACCGCAATGGCGTCGAGGCGAGCGGTCATCTCGGTGGCGGCAGGCACGGCCTTGTCGGCTGCGGTGTCGACGTGCAGCAGCATGTGCTCGGCCGTGGCCACGACCGTGTCGTCGTCGCCGCGGTGCATGACGGTGAACACCCGCATCTTCTTCGCGTCGTGCGACACGAGCTGCACGGTGCAGTAGAGGTGGTCGCCAGCCTTGGCCTGCGCTGCGAAATTGACGTGACTCTCGACGGTGAACCAGCTGTGGCCTCCGGCGAGATAGGCCTCGTCCATCCCGATGAACCGCAGCAGGCGATCGATGGTCTCGCTGGACAATTGGAAGTAGCGGCTGTCGTTGACGTGGCCGTTGTAGTCCACCCACTCGGTGGGCACCCGAACCTCGTGCAACCGGATGGGGCCGCTCAGGTCGGGCTCGGGCATGGCGGCACCCATGCGTTCGAACAGCTGTCGCTCGAACTTGTCGAGCACTTCACCGGCGCCGTAGTTCGTCGTGCGCAAACCCTGCATGACCGCCACCAGACAGTCGTCGCGGAGGGCCTCGAGCTCGCGGATGGTTGCGGTGCCGGCCTGGGCGTCGCTCTGGTCGACGATGGTGTTCAGCAGTTCGTCGGTCAGCTCGGGGACATCCATCAGCTTCGTCCACGGCCACTTCAACGCCGGGCCGAACTGGGCCATGAAGTGGCGCATACCGGCCTCGCCGCCGGCGATGCGATACACGAGCAGGGTGCCCATGAAGCTCCACCGAAGGCCGGGTCCGAAACGCATCGCGTCGTCGATCTGTTCGGCAGTGGCGACGCCGTCGTTGATCAGCCACAGGGCCTCGCGCCACAGGGCTTCCATCAGCCGGTCGGCGACGAAGCCGTCGATCTCGACATCGAGGTGCAACGGGCGCATGCCGATGGCCTCGTAGACCTCGGCGGCGCGTTGCTTGGTGGCGTCGTCGGTGAGGCTGCCACCGCAGATCTCGACGAGGGGCATGAGGTACACCGGGTTGAACGGATGGCCGACCACCAGCCGCTCGGGGTGGGTCATTCCCTCCTGCATGACGCTGGGCAGTAGACCCGATGTGCTCGAGCCGAACACGACCTCGGGGCCCGCGACGGCGCTGGCGCGACCGAGGAGCATCTGCTTCAGTTCCATCCGTTCAGGAGCGCTCTCCTGCACGAACTGCACCCCGGTCGCGGCTTCCTCGGGGGTGTCGACGTACGTCAGCGTGCCCTCCGCCGGCAACGACGGCATGTACAGCTTGGTCATCGCCCGTCGGGCGTTGGCGATGACCTCGCCGACCTTGCGCGGGGCTTCGGGGTCGGGGTCGAACATCTTCACGTCGACGCCGTTGAGCAGGAAACGGGCGGCCCAGCCGCCGCCGATGACGCCCCCTCCGAGAAGGCCGACGGTCTGCAAGCCGGGAATGGGGC
>JANOET010000349.1:0-2987 GCA_031413415.1 Acidimicrobiaceae bacterium | reverse complement strand
GATGGTGCCGCTCGGCGCGCCACCGCAAGGACACGCAACCCTCGGCGGGCCAGATCGTCGAGCACCATCGTTGCATCGCCCATGTGTGTACAACCGGCCAGTACTGCATCGGGGGCGCCTTTCACGATCACCTCGCCCGGGAGCAGGACCGACATTCGTCGACGACGCGGGTCGAACGCCCAGCGAGTCGTTTCGGGGCGGGCTGCAGCGTCCGCGACCGGGTCGAGACCGAGCCGGCGAGCGAACGCGTCGAGCGCCGCCTCCATGGGGTCGCCATGGGGCACCCACCGATCGCCCTCCAGCTGCACATGCCCTGACGAAGCACGTGCCGCGGCCATCGCCATCCGTTCGATGCCCGCTCTCGCCGTCGGCCCCCCGAACGTGATCGCGGCGTCGGGGCCGTACCCGGCACCCGCCACGACGGCACGCCCGAGCGGGGTCCACACGTCGACCACGGTCATCTGGTTCATCGTCAGCGTGCCGGTCTTGTCGGTGCAGATGAACGTCGTCGACCCCAGCGTCTCGACGGCCTCCAGCGAACGAACGAGCACCTGCCGATCGGCCATCTTCTCGGCCCCATACGCGAGCGCCAGGGTGACCGTGGGCAACAACGCCTCAGGGACCAGAGCCACGGTGACACCGATCGCGAACACGAACCCTTCGCTCGCCCCGTTGCCGAGGGCCAACGACACCAGGAAGAACATGACGCCGACGACCACGGCGATCGCCGCAATGGTGCGCACGACCTCGTGCAGGCCCTTGGCCAGCGGGGTGACACCGGTGGGTGTGAGCGCGGTCAGCTGCGCAATCGAGGCCAACCTGGTCGAGCTACCGATCGCCGTCACGGTCGCGGTGCCACCGCCTTGGACCACGAAGCTGCCCGCGAACAGCGCAGCCCCGCCGTCGACGGCCTCGGGCACGCTTTCTCCGGTGAGCAGCGACGTGTCGACGAGCATCGACGACGACGTCAGCACCTGCACGTCGGCCGGCACTCGGTCACCCGCATCGAACACGACGAGGTCGCCGCGCACCACCTCGGTCGCCTCCACCAGACGCGCCACACCGTCGCGCCGCACGGTCACCTGCACGGGCAGCAGCGAACGAAGTCGTTCGGCGGCGTGCTCGGCTCGGGTCGCCTGCGCGAAGGCGAACGCGGCGTTGACGATGACGACCGCACCGATCGCGACCGCGAGCTGGGGCATACCGGCGACCCACGCCAACACGGAGGCGCCCCAGAGCATCAGCGCGAAGAAGTGCGTCAACTCGCGCACGAAACGACGCAGCCCGCTCGGGCGTTGGGGCGGCGGCAGCTGGTTCGGACCATCGGTGCGCAAGCGCGCCGCAGCCTCGGAGGAACTGAGCCCCCCGTGGAGCGGAGCGGGAGCAGCGGCCAGGTCAGGCACCAGCGTCAGGACGTCCTTTCGTCGACTCCACCATCCACCCGGCCGCTGGCGGAGGGCAAGGGGCCAACGCCCGCCGCGGCCGGTACGGTGGACCTCGGAGGCAGAAGACGGTGACGACGATCGAACAACCCAACAAGCGCGCCAGCGTCCAGCGTCTCGGCAAGTACAGCGCCACCTCGGTCATGAACGTCGCAATCACCCAGACGTTGTTGCAGCTCGCGCTGGCGTTCTCGCTCAAGGCCGTCGTCGCCAACCTGCTGGCGGTCGGGCTGTCGGCCATCCCCGCCTATCTCGTCAATCGACGCTGGGTGTGGGGCAAGCAGGGACCGCACAGCATCGGCCGTGAGATCGTCCCTTTCTGGTCGTACGCATTCCTCGGACTTGCGGTGAGCACGATCGCCGTCGCCTGGGCCGACGCACGCTGGCACTCGAACCTTGCGGTGTCCATCGCCAACATCGCGGCCTTCGGCCTGTTGTGGGCGGCGAAGTTCGTCCTCCTCGACCGGTGGATGTTCGCTGGCCGGCCGTCGACGACCGACCAGGCCTGACCGGGCCGTACGCCCCTACCCCCTCCCCCGGTCCCCGGCGCATCGTGGGGTGGTGAACCACCTCGAACCTTCGCGATTGGACGCACTGCTCGGGCGAAGCGTGCTGACGACCCACGATTGGTCGGTCGACGACCTCACCACACTGCTCGCCGTCGCGGCACGTCTGGAGGAACTCGACCGGGCCGGCATCTCGCTGGAACTGCTCCGCGGCGAGCTCGCGTATGCGATGTTCTTCGACAACTCGACGCGCACCAAGTCGGCGTGGGCAGGCGCTGCTGCGCGACTGGGAATGCACCCGGTGATCGTCGACGGCTCGTCCACCCAGGTGTCGCATGGCGAAACCGCGGAGGAGACCGGGGCGATGCTGGGCATGAACGCACATGCACTGGGCGTGCGGCACGACCTGATCCTGGGCGAGGGGAACTCGTTCATGCGCGACGTGCAGCGCGGCATCGACGACCACCTGGCCGCGACGCACGACCGCCGCGCGGTGCCGGTGGTCAACCTGCAGTGCGACATCGACCACCCGACGCAGACGATCGCCGACCTGATGACGCTGCGCGAGCAGCGCGGCGACAATCTGCGGGGCATGAGGGTCGCGATGACGTGGGCCTATGCGCCCTCGTACGCGCGGCCGCTCTCGGTGCCGCAGGGGATCGCGACGCTCCTGCCGCGCTTCGGCATGGACGTCGTCATCGCGCACCCGCCCGGGTTCGAGCTGATGCCCGAGGTGATCGAGAAGGCGCAGGCGGCTGCGGCGGAGGCCGGCTCGACGATCACGTTCATGGACGACATGGACGAGGCCTTCCGCGGGGCGGACGTCGTCTACCCGAAGTCGTGGGGCCGGCTCGACGCGTTCAGCGACGAGTCGAAGGCGCTCGCCGAGTCCGGTGCTTTCGCGGACTGGATCTGCGACGCCCGCCGGATGGCGCTCGCGGCACCCGACGCGCTGTACATGCACTGCCTGCCGGCCGATCGTGGCCGTGAGGTCACCGACGAGGTCATCGACGGCCCACAGTCGGTCGTCTTCGACGAG
>JANOET010000348.1:0-18849 GCA_031413415.1 Acidimicrobiaceae bacterium | reverse complement strand
CCTACGGCGCCGGCCCCCCAAGGGGGCGCGATCCAGCTAGGGGCGGCCCGTCGCTGGATCATGGCTTCGCCCCTTCGCCTTCAGGCGGCACGGAAGGCAGCTCGATGGTCGGGCGCATCTTCACCAGGCGCACGCGGTCGGCCGCCTTCACCCGCACCTGAGCGCCCGGGTCCATGTGGCGGCTGTCCTTGCGTTGGCGCAGCGTCAACGCAATGGCGGCGATGATCGCCACCAGCAGCAGCACCGCAGCCACCTGCAACGGATACAGGTAATGCGTGTAGATCTCGATGCCGAGCATCTTGCTGTTGCCCAGCTTCAACTCCATCGGGCTGGGCGGCGGCGCCTCGGTCAGGCGGAACCCGCCCATCAGCACCAGCGCCATCTCCAGCGCGATCAGCGCGCCGACAAAACCGGCCAGCGGGAAATGCTTCCAGAAGCCTTCGCGCACGCTGCTGGCATCGACATCGAGCATCATCACCACGAACAGGAACAACACCATCACCGCGCCGACGTAGACCAGCACCAGCGCGATGGCAAGGAACTCGGCGCGCAGCAGCATCCACACGCACGACGCGGTGCCGAAGGCCAGCACCAGGAACAGCGCCGCATGCACGGTGCTGCGCGCGGTGATGACGCGGAAGGCCGCAAACAGCAGCACGAAGGAAAAGAAGTAGAACAGCGCGCTCGTCATGTTCATGGGGTTAAGCGCCAGGCGGCCCGCTGCGGGCTCAGCGGTACTTGGCGTCGGCCTCCTTTGCGGCAGCGATCTCTTTTTCGTAGCGGTCACCCACGGCGAGCAGCATGTCCTTGGTGAAGTACAGGTCGCCGCGTTTTTCGCCGTGGTATTCGAGGATGTGGGTTTCGACGATCGAATCCACCGGGCAGCTTTCTTCGCAGAAGCCGCAGAAGATGCACTTCGTCAGGTCGATGTCATAGCGCGTGGTGCGGCGCGAGCCGTCGTCGCGCACTTCGGATTCAATCGTGATGGCCAGCGCCGGGCACACCGCCTCGCACAGCTTGCAGGCAATGCAGCGCTCTTCGCCGTTTTCATAACGGCGCAGCGCATGCAGGCCGCGGAAGCGCGGGCTGAGCGGCGTTTTTTCTTCCGGATACTGCACCGTGATCTTGCGCGCCCAGAAATACTTGCCGGTGATGCGCATGCCCTTGAACAACTCGGCCAGCATGAAGCTGGACATCAGTTCCTTGATCGACGTGACGGCTGACATGGCGGGGCCTCCTCAATGCCAGATGTTCAGCGGCGACTGGATCCACAGCCCCACCACCACCAGCCACACCAGCGTGACGGGGATGAAGATCTTCCAGCCCAGCCGCATGATCTGGTCGTAGCGGTAGCGCGGGAAGGTGGCGCGCACCCACAGGAACATCGTGACGACGACGAAGGTCTTGAGGATGAGCCAGCCCCAACCCGGCAGCCAGGTGAAGGGCGCGGCGTCGATGGGCGGCAGCCAGCCGCCCAGGAACAGCAGCACCGCCAGCATCGACACCAGGATCATGTTGGCGTATTCGGCCAGGAAGAACATGGCGAAGGCCATGCCCGAGTATTCGATCATGTGGCCGGCAACGATTTCGGATTCGCCCTCGACCACATCGAAAGGGTGGCGGTTGGTTTCCGCCAGGCCGGAGATGAAATACACCACGAAGATCGGCAGCAGCGGCAACCAGTTCCATGACAGGAAGTTCAGCCCCATGCCGGCAAAGTAACCCTTGTCCTGGCCGAGCACGATCTCGCTCATGTTCATGCTGGCCGAGACCATCAGCACCACCACCAGCGCGAAGCCCATGGCGATTTCGTAGGACACCATCTGCGCGGAGGCGCGCAGCGCGCCGAGGAAGGCGTACTTGGAGTTGCTGGCCCAGCCGGCGATGATCACGCCGTACACCTCCATCGAGGTGATGGCCATCAGGAACAGCAGCCCGGCATTGATGTTGGCCAGCGCCACCTCGGGGCCGAAGGGGATCACCACCCAGGCGGCCAGCGCCGGCATGATGGTCATCACCGGCCCCAGGAAGAACAGCGGCTTGTTCGCCGCGGTGGGGCGGATGATCTCCTTGAACATCAGCTTCACCGCATCGGCGATCGGTGTCAGCAGGCCGAAGGGGCCGATGCGATTCGGGCCGGGGCGCAGTTGCGTGAAGCCGATGCCCTTGCGCTCCCACAGCGTCAGGTAGGCCACGCTGGCCATCAGCGGCACCAGCAGCGCGACGATCTTGATCAAGCTCCAGACGACGGCCCACAGCGTGGGGCCGAGCAATGACGCGCCGAACTGGTTGAAGCTGTCGATCATGTCGCGCGCCTGGTCATGCAGCTCGGCCTAGACCCTGGCCACGGTGAGCGTGCCGAACATCGCGCCGAGCGCGGCCGTGTCGGCATGCCCTGCCGGCACGCGCACCACGTTCGGCGCCAGGCTCGGGTCATGCGCCGCGGCGATAAGCAGCGTCGCGCTGCCTTGCGTCAGCCGCACGGCATCGCCCCGGGTTCAGGCCGAGTTCGGCCCACAGCCGGCTGGGCAGGCTGGCCTTCGGCGCACGCGCGTCGGCCGTCAGTTGCAGCGATTCGGCGCGGCGCACCAGCGCGTCGGCGGCGTAGATCGGAATGTCGGAAATGCGCTCCAGGCCTGATGCCGATGGCGGCGATGAGAGTGATGAGAGCGACGACAGAAGCCCCGGCGCAGCGCCGTTCGCTGCCGGCATCGCCGCCGCGCGGTTGTCGAGCCTGGAGCTCAGGCTCGCCGCATCGCCGAGGGCCTCGGCACGCACCTGCTCGGCGCTGTCGAAGCCGAAGCCCGGCAAGTCGAGCAGGTTGCCGAGTACACGCAACACCTTCCAGGCCGGACGGGTTTCGCCGAGCGGCGCGACCACGCCGGCAAAGCTCTGCAGCCGGCCTTCCGCGTTGACAAAGCTGCCCGCTGTTTCAGTGAAGGGAGCGATCGGCAGCAGCACGTCGGCGTTGTCCACCGCCGCGTCCTTGAACGAGGTGAGCGCGATCGAAGAATTGGCCGAAGAACGTGAACACCGAGTTGTAGGGCGCGGAGAGGCCGGTATCCGGGGCCGCGTTCGGAATGAAGAACGAACCGGTAATGGGGTCAGCCACGGCGCCCTCGCCGGCCGCCGCTACTGCCGCCGGGTTGCTCGCCGTCTGGTCTACGACCAGGTTGCTGACGGTGCGGGGCTGGGAGTCGGCGACGAATCCACTCGTCTGCGTATACGATGTGGGACCGAACGGGTCGGGGCCAGGCGGGTCGAAACCCTCCGCATCGCGGAAGTTCGGCGTGAGCATGCGCGGGAAGAGTTCATCCGCCCGGCCAAAGTCTCCCTGCCCGGGTTGGAGGTTGTTGCACGACCCGTCCACCGACCGCAAGCCGAACGGGAGCACCGGGCTGGGAACCTTTTCTTCCACAGAAGGCCCGAGGAGCGCCTCGCAGGCATAGCCGGGCGCGGTCACGTGCTCTTCTGCGATCTTGATCTGCGTCAGAATAAAGCGCAGGTCGGCGGCATTCAGGTTGAACCCTTGCCCCACCGGGGCCGCTTGTACGCCGCTCCCGACTGAGGTGACCATGAGACCACCCACCAGGGAGACGATCGCCGCGCTGGCTGCGAATCGTGTACGCCGGTTGGTGCGCCGTGAACCGATGTTGCGGTCGGGCAAACGCCCTAAGACCGCGTCGCGCCGATCAAAAAGGCGCGACAAAGAAATCCGTCGTCCAAACATGTTGCCCGTCCCCGCTCTGAGTTCCCAGCCGATAGCCGGAAATCTAGATCTTTAACTTTCCACAAACTTGACTAAAGTCAAGCCGCCATCAGTCCCGAGCCAAAGAGGCAACAATGCGCCCAAAGATGCCCGCCCAAAGTCTTAAGCCCAGTCGAAAACACCACGCATCACGGTTGGGCGAGTTCGGGGAGTAGGAAAAATTACCCGCTGCCGCAACGCGCGCTTTCAAACATGGGAGAGGTTTCTCGACATGCCCGGCCCGCCGGGCCGGCGTGATTCGGTGTGGCGATGTGTGCCGGCTCACTTCGGCAACGCGCCGGTCGATGCGCTCGGCGCTCCGACGAGCCAGCGGCTGAGGTCCGCCATTGCCGACTCGACGCCGTCGGCGTCGTCCAGGCCGAACGCTCCACGTGAACCTTCGCCCCAGATTGCCGAACCGACCACCAGGGACGCTGCATCCTTCCCAATCACATCGAGGATTGCCCTCGATCGTCAATCGAGGGTTCAACGTGGAATCTTTCCGACGGCACGTAGCACCAGCTCTCCCACAAATGCCGGCTACTGCCGGTGCGTGACGGTCAGATGGCTGGGGGTGATCGGTGATGGCTCAACCGATGCAAACCCGGCACCGTGGTCAGGAAGATCCGACCCCGCCGCCCGCAGACCGATGCGACGTCAGTGTTGGCCCACAGTTTGGCGGAGCATGGCACCGACAGCGGCGTGGGCGCCGCCGTCGTGGCGAATCGACTCGGCGACTGATGCGACGCGTTGTCGGACCCGATCGGTCGTCGCCTCGATGACGGCGTTGCGCAACTCGTCGGCGGTCACGGTGTTCGGGTCGAGGACGATGCCGATGCCCGCGCGTTCGATCGCGGCGGCTCCCGCGAACTGGTCGGTCGACATCGGGAGCACCACCATCGGCACGCCGGCGGCGCACGCCTCGGTGACACTGTTGTTCCCGCCGTGGGTGATCAGCACATCGGCGTGCTCCAGCAGCGCGACTTGGGGGAGATGTTCGCGGGCGAGGGCGCCGTCGGGGAGTGAGCCGAGTGACGCGATCGGGGTGCTGCCCCCGGCGATCGCGAGGCGCCAGGGGCCGAGATGGGC
Source organism: Acidimicrobiaceae bacterium (assembly GCA_031413415.1). Taxonomy (GTDB): domain Bacteria; phylum Actinomycetota; class Acidimicrobiia; order Acidimicrobiales; family Ilumatobacteraceae; genus UBA668. The sequence goes on along the minus strand of JANOET010000348.1, from coordinate 14,012 downwards.
GGCGCTCACGGCGGTGCGGAGCACGTCGTCGCGTGCGCTCAGGAACGTGCCGAACGCGACCAACACGAGTGGACCGCTGCCCTGCGGCAAGGTCGTCTCGTCAGGTACCGGGTTGCGACGTAACGAACCGATCGACCGAGACCCGGCCGGAAGCACACGGCGCTCATCGTGGAGCGCCGACGGGTACATGTAGATCGTTGGGCTGCCCGCCAGGCTGGTCAGGTCGTCGAGTCGTGCTCGATGGGGTGCGGTGGAGTCGAGCATCAGGTTGGCGGCGCAGGTCAGTTCGGCCGTGGACTCGGTGCAGAGCCGGACGAGGTCGTCGAGGTCGGCCGGCCGCGGGCGTAGCGCCTCCGGCCAGGCGGATGGCAGTCCGTAGAGTTCGCCCGGCGCCGGGAGTGCGGTTGGGTGGCCGAGCACGATCGTGGCGGGGGTGATCCCGAGGGCGTGCAGGGCGAGGCGCGCGCCGAAGGCGACGTGGTCGACCAGCACGCAATCCGGTCGTTGCTCGCCGATGATGGCGGCGAGCTCGAACATGATCCGTTCTGGCTCGAACAACAGGTCGTGGCGGCGGGCGATGGCCTGGTAGCGCAACGTCTCGATGGCGCCGGCTCGCGTCGCAGCGAAGAACTCGCGCAGGTGATCGTCCTCGCCGGCGGGTTGCTCGTCGGCGCGGATCACGCCGGCGTTGCTGCCTCGCCCGAGCCGCAGCGGAGTCCAGGTGAGATCGTGCTGCTCGACCGAGGAACGAACCGCGGTGCCGGTGGCGACCACCACCGGGCCTGTCGATCGCTGCCACTCGGCGGCGATCTGCAGCATCGGCTCGACGTGCGAGGCGTAGTCGGGGCTGACGACGAGCAGCTTCATCCGACGTTGCTGCTGGCCGGTGCGAGCGCGCCGTAGATGTCGGCGAGGCGCTGAGCCATCGTCTCGATCGACAGCTCGGCGCGAACGAACGTCCGCGACTGCTGGATGCGGCGTCGGTCATCGGCCATCGCCGACGCGCCCGCGATGGCATCGGCGAGCGCGGCGACCGATGCGGTGTCGCACAGCACACCGTTCGCGCCGTCGACGTATGTGCGTGGACCGCCGCGCTGCGGGGCAACCACGACCATGCCGGCCGCGAGTGCCTCGACGATCGCGAGACCGAATTCCTCCTTGTCGCTGGCGCACACGTACACACCACCCGACTCGGCCGCGTGCACGAGGAGGTCGCAGATCTCCGCAGGCGGCCGGTGACCGATCACGACGACACCGTCGACGCGAGACCCGTCATTCGCCGTCGAAGCATCGTGGATCAGATCGAGGGTGGAGCGCTCATCGGGTGAGGGATCGTCCACATCGCCGCCGACGATGACGACATTGAACCGAGCACCGAGGTCGGGGTGCGACGCGAACGCAGCGACGAGGCGATGTGCTCCCTTCATCGGGTGCAGACGGCCGACGGTGAGCAGCCACGGCAACGAGCGACGATCCGCCGGGATCGCGTGCAGCACCGAATCGACCGCGCCACGTGCGCCGGCCGCGTGACGTGCGAGCGCTTCGTCGACCGCAGTCACGTCGACCCCTTCGGGCACCACGTCGGAGCGATGCGCAAGATCGAGCGGGTCCAGGCCGACGAGCTCGATCAGATCGGTGTGCAGGTTGGGACGCGGCATCAGGGTGAGGTGATCGACCTGGTTGCTGAGTCGCTCCACCATGCGCGCCCGGAACCAGTACTGGTTCGCTGCGTCTTCGACCCCGAACCGTGCTCGGTCGAGTCGGCCGTCGGCTTCGAGCGCGTCGAGCACGACGTGCGGATCCGGCGCGGCCGTGAACACGACGCAATGGCCGAGCCGGCGGGCCACCGCAGACGCCGCGAGCGTGCCCACGTCGGCCATACGCAGGTGCCACACGACTCGACGATCGCCGAGCTCTCGACCGATGGCGTCGAGCTCGCGTTCGAGTAGCACGCGGTGCTGCCAGGCCTCGCGCCAAGGAACCGTGGCGGCCGTGCCGTACGGGATCCGCTCGATGCGGTGGGAGTCGCCGAGGTGGCCCGACAGGGTGACGACCCCGTGCTTGTCGGGCTCGGCTCGGGTGATGGTGATCACCTCGTCGATCGCGTCGAGCCGTGCGAGCGAGGTCCCCAACGAGCGCAGCAGTGAAGCGATGCCACCGGCATCGCCTGCACCGAGCGATGAACCGGCGCTGTCCAGGCGCGCGTGGAGAAAGGGCTGTACCACGACCACACCGTCTCGTGCGTGTCGACTCGAACGAAGGTGGGACCGGTCGACCGGGTTCCGCGCGTCGTGAGAGTGCTGCGGTGCCTGCACGCGATCCGGAGCCGTCCGTGCCCATTCGATGAGGGTGCGCTCGGCGAGCATCCCGCTGAACCCACCCGAAACGGTCATGTCCTCGAGCAACGGCACGGCGGACGGGGATGGGGCACGGGCCCCCAGCGCCCACGCCGCATGGCTGACCAGCGGCTGATCGCCGGTCTCGAGCAACTCGATCAGCATGCGGTCCGCGAACGGATCTGCGACGCCTCCGAGCGCGTGGACCGCGCCGATCGCAGACACGTCGTCGCCGAGTTCGATCTCCCGACCCAATCGACGAGCGTCGACTGCCGGCTGAGTCGATCGCACCGCCGCTGTGGCGAGCGACTCGGCATCGCGGAGCGCAGCCGTGAGTCTGGGCGAGGTCTGCAGGCGGCGAAGAGCGGCAGCAACTGGCGTCGACACGACAGTATTCGTGCCCCGATTCGTGCTCGTTGAACCCGAACCGCCGACGTGGGCAGCAGCGCCGCTGGCATCGAGCTCAGTATTTCGCACTAAATAAGTCTAGGTCCGTGAAACGTCTTCCGGTTCGAACACGCGACCTACGGTTGAGGAATGCGGTCGAGATGGTCTCAGCGAGACTCCTTGAACCGCATCTGACCTGTTCAGCTTCTGTCTTCTCGTCGTCTGGTCTCCTTGAACATCATGCAGTAGCGCGTGGTGGATGGACAAGTGGATGGACAACTCTGGTCGCAACATTCGATGTAACTTGCGTTTGTTTCGATAACGGGTAAAGTTGGCCCATGTCCAAGGTCCTCGATGATCGTGCACTTGCGAACAACGCACTCCTCGCTCTGCGCCGGCGACCGTCGCTGTTCACGCTGCCCGATGGCACCTCCGTGCGCATTCCCAAAGCAGCCGTCGACGGCCTGATCGAACTACTGACAGCCGCGGCCGAGGGCGACGAGGCAACCATCGTTCGCTCGCCACGGGAGCTCACCACACAGCAGGCGGCCAAGATCTTGAACGTATCCCGGCCGACGGTCGTGAAGCTGATCGACGACGGCGTGCTGCCGGCACGCAAGGTCGGCTCCCATCGCCGAGTGCCACTCACCGATCTGCTTGCCTTTCGCCAAGATGTGGTCGCGAAGCGCCGTGCGGCACTCGACGAACTGACTACCGACGCCGAAGAACTCGGGCTATACGACTGAGCGCGATGAACCAACCAGTCGCAGTGCTCGACGCCGACGTGCTGGTGCCGGTGCTGGTCTGCGATCTGCTGCTCTCCATGTTCGACGCCGAACTCTTCCAGCCAGCGGTCAGCCCGACGATCCTGGCAGAGGTAGAGCGAACGCTGATCGCTGACTTCCCTCGCCTCGATCCAGATGGACTTCGTCGACGTGTCGATGCCATGGCGCGGGCGCTTGCGCTTCACGTGCACGACGTCACCCAAGACAACGATGCGGCGCTGGCCGGTATCAATCGCAAGGACCGACATGTCGCCGCGCTCGCATTGACTCAGCACACCGACCTGGTGGTGACCAACGATCGTCGGCTCCGACGAGAGATCAACGCGCTCAGCCTGCCCCTTCGAGCGCTTTCGGCCGACGAGTTCGTCCTACGCCTCGTGCTCGACACCCGCACGCAGGTTGACGATGTCATCGACGAACTGGTCACCAAGCGACAGCGCAGACCGGTCACCCGAGCGGCATTACTCGACCAACTCGCGGTCGCCCTACCACGTGCCATCGCCGAGATGCGGTCCGCCGATTGACACTCCTCGGTGTGGCACTAGCAGGTGATTTCAGCGCCCCCGGCATGGTTCGAACATGCGACCTACGGTCTAGGAATGCGGTCGAGTGGGTCTCAACGAGTCACGTGGAATCGCATCTGACCTGCTCAGCTTCCGTCGTCTCCTCGTCTGGTCTCGTTGCACACGGTGCAGTAGCGCGCCGTAGATGGACAAGTGGATGGACAGCTTCGGCCGTCGCCGCGGGGCGCCCGCGACGTTCGCTCCGTCGCAGCGACCTCCGAGTCGGCCGCGCGCGGTTGCCCTCACCGCTGCCCGGCGTCCTGATCGCAGGGTCACCACGATCATGAGGAGAGGAAGGTTGTGAACGCGGCCAGCTCGTCGGCCGTGGCGTCGGTGCCGGTCATGGCGCGCAGGTAGTGGGGCAGATACGCCAGCCGAGTGTCCACCGATTCGGAGGTGCCGGCCGCGTAGTAGCCCACCTGGCTGTGGTACAGCAGGCGGGCGCGCACCAGCGCTTCCGCGTCGTCGAAGCCGTGCCGGGCGAACATCGCCGTCAGCGCCGCCAGGCGTTGGTCATCGGCGCGCTGCACGCGGGTGGCGATGAGCGGGTCGCGCCGACCCCAGTCGCGTATGGCAAGGTCGAGCACCGGGTTGTACAGCCGCTCGTCGGCCCAACACTCGAACACGCCGAGGCATGCGGCCGCCACCGACGATGCGGCCCGTCCACTGCGCTCGACGATCGAGTCGGTGTTGTGCTCCCAGATGTCCAGCAGCGCTTCGAGGAACTCGTCGCGATCGGAGAAGTACCAGTAGAAGCTGGAGCGGGCGACGCCCAGCGTGTCGGCCAGCACCAGCACCTTCAGCTGGTCGATGGGTTGGTCGGTCAGCGCCCGCAGGGCGGCGTCGATCCAGTCGGTGCGACTTGCCTTGGTGTGCGGAAGCGATGGCATCAGTCGGGCGCCGCCCCGCCCTCAGCGACGCGTCGGGCGACGAACTCCTCCATCGCCTGGCGTGTGCCGGCCGCCAGCGGGGGCGGCTCGTAGTCGTCCAGTACCTTCTTCCACACCGCGGTGGCCCGTTGGTCGCAGCGCTGAGACCCTTCCTCGGCCCACTGCTCGTAGTTCGTGCGGCTGAACGCAATGGGTTGGTAGAACGCTTGCTCGAATCGCTCGATCGTGTGGCTGACGCCGAAGAAGTGCCCCCCGGGGCCCACTTCGGTGATCGCGTCGAGCGCGAGCTCGTCGTCGTTCACCAGCACCGGACGCATCGACTCGGCGATCATCTGGCACATCTCCACATCGACGATGAACTTCTCGTACGACGCGGTCAGGCCGCCCTCCTGCCAGCCGGCCGCGTGGAAGATCCAGTTCGCGCCGCCGTAGACGGCACCGAACGTGTTCATCATCGTCTCGTAGCCGGCCTGGGCATCGACGGCGTTCGAGGCGCTCGAGCCTGACGACCGCCAGGGGATCTGTAGGTGGCGCGCCAGCTGACCGCTGGCGTACGCGCCCTTGATCGCCTCGGGCGTCCCGAACGCGGGCGACCCCGATTTCATGTCGACGTTCGACGTGAACGCGCCGTAGACCACGGGGGTGCCCGGTCGAACCGTCTGTGCCAGCGTGATGGCGGCGAGGGCCTCCAGGTGCTGCAGTACCAACGCCCCGGCCAACGTGACCGGTGCCATCGCACCGGCCAAGGTGAACGGCGTGAGGATCGTCGGCTGCCCCAACCGGGCGAAGTCGATGATGGCCAGACCCATGGGGATGTCGAGCTGTCGTGGGCTGTTCACGTTGACGTTGGTGAACACGCGCGGTGCGGCGGCGAACGCTTCGTCGCTGTCGATGCCGAGCCGCAGCTTCACAAGGTCGATCTCGTCGCGCACCCGCTGACGACCGCGGGCGTACACGAACGGCACCTTGTCGCTCAGCGTGAGCGTGGCGAGGCCAGAGTGCAGGTGGCGCACGTCGATGGGAATGTCGCTGGGTTCGATGGTGGGGGCGGTCACCGCCATCACGTCGAAGCTCTGGGTGAGCTTCAGGAAGTTCTGGTGGTCGTCCATCGTGCCCGACCGTCGACCGCGTTCCAGGTCGGAGACGAACGGTGGTCCGCCCGCCGGGGCGAAGTTCAGGGAGCGGCCGCCGACGATCACGTCGCGATCCGGCGACGGTGCCTTGATGGTGAACGTCGAGGGCGCCGACGCGATGGCGGCGGCAACGTGGTCCGGGTCGAAGCGCACGATCATCTCGTCGTCCACCGAGGCGCCGGCGGCACGGAGCAGCTCGCGCGCCTCGGGCAGCAGCACGCGCAGGCCGTGCTCGGCCAAGTAGGTCACCGCGCTGCGATGCAGGTGCTCCACGTGATCGTCGCTGAGCACGCGCATCGGCTCGAACGGATTCTGGAGCTGCCGATACCTGGAGGTGTCGACCGGTCGCCGTGAGCGGTCACGGCCCCGCCGCGTGACGGTCACGACCGCATCCTGGAACCGGAGGAATCGGACACCACGTGTACCAGTTGCCGGGCCTCGCTCACCGGCGACGGGTGCGCGGCACCACGGGACATGTCGTTGCACGTTGACCAGTTCACTCTCTGTACACTACTGTACAGAGAGTGAACGCCGCCACCACCAAGTCACTTCCTCTGATTGGCTTCGTCGGTCTCGGCAACATGGGCGGACCAATGTGTCGGCGACTTGTCGATGCCGGCTACACGGTCACCGCGTTCGACATCAACACCGAAGCGCTCGACAGTGCCGTCGCCGCTGGCGCGAGTCGAGCAGCCTCGGCGGCCGAGTGCGCTGCGAGCGCCGACCTGTTCCTCACGTCGCTCCCACGGCCCGACCATGTCGTGTCGGTGATGTCGGGCCCAACGGGAGCACTCGCCAGCATGAAGGACGGGTCGATCTGGGTCGACCTGACAACGAACAGCAAGCAACTGGTCGCCGAGCTCGCGGCGGCCGCGCCCACAGGCGTGAAGGTGGTCGACTCACCGGTCACGGGCGCAGTCGACGGTGCCCGTAACGGCCGACTCACACTGTTCGTCGGCGGCGATGAGGCCGACGTGCTTCGCGTCACCCCGGTCCTCGCCAACCTCGGACTCGTCGTTCCGTGCGGGGGCCTCGGCACCGGCAACGTCGTCAAACTCGTCACCAACCAACTGTGGTTCATCTCGGCTGCGGCCATCGGCGAAGGCTTTGCGATCGGGATGGCCAACGGGGTCGAGTTGGGCACGCTGTGGGGCGCGATCAAGGAGAGCGTGGGCGACAGCTTCGTCGTCCGTCACGACGCGCCATCGATCTTCGCCGGCCACTACGACCCGTCGTTCACACTTGGCCTCTGCCTGAAGGACCTCGGGCTGATCCAGGAACTCTCTCGGAGTGTGGCAGCTTCACTGCCGATGACCGACGCCGCTGTCGGAGCCTTCAGTGTCGCCGCCGAACGCTACGGGGCAAGCGCTGCCGAACTGCACGTCGCCAAGAGGGTCGAAGACGATGCGAGCTTGTCCATGCGCCTTGAGGGAGAATGGACACCCCCGTGGGAGATGTGACCCAACGGGCTCCTGCGATCTCGATGTCGGTCAGCTGATCGGTCAGCTGATTCTCGTCATCTACCTGGTCTTTCGTGGCGCCCCCGGCATGGTTCGAACATGCGACCTACGGTTTAGGAATGAGCGCGAGTCGGTCTCTTCGGCGCCGAGCGCTACGCGGATCACGGAGACCGTGGATTGGACAATGACGCGGGGCCACCGGGGACTGCCCGATAGGGTCAACCATGCTCTCGATCAAGCTGCTCGGACCGCTCGAGATCGAGTTTGAAGGGGCCTCCGTGCTCATCCCGGGTCGGATGACCCAAGCATTGCTGGTCCGCCTCGCGCTGAGCGCGGGATCGGTGGTGCCACGGTCGGCGCTGGTCGATGCGTTGTGGGGCGACAACCCACCTTCGGGGGCCACCAATGCACTGCAGGTGAAGGTCTCGGAGCTGCGTCGGGTGATCGGTCCCGAACGCATCGTCGCTCGACGCCCGGGGTATCTGCTCGACATCGATCCCGAAGCAGTCGACGCCTTCGTGGCCAGCGCCTTGATCGCCCGTGGCAGAAGGGGTGCCGAGGATGACCCGGTACTCGCGTCGCGGTGTTACGCCGACGCCTTGGCGATGTGGCGGGGTGACGCCCTATCCAGTGTCGCCGACTCGCCCTTCGCGCGTGCTGCGGCGGTGCAATGGCACGAGTTGAGAATGGCCGCATTCGAGGAGCGAGTGCGACTCGAGTTAGCGGGCGGACGACAGCGACAGTTGATCGCGCAGCTGGAAGCGGCGGTGGAGGAGAACCCGCTACGCGAACCGCTCGTCGAGGTCCTCATGCTCGCGCTTGCTGCCGACGGACGACAGGTGGCGGCACTGGCGGCCTACCGCGACCTACGCGTCCGCCTCGTGGCCGAGCTCGGCCTCGACCCCAGCCCCCGACTTCAGATCGTGGAGCGTCAGGTGCTGCAGCAGGATCCAACGGTGGTGCTGTCGCCGCCCTCCAAGGCGAACATCACCTCGTTGCCGGAGATAGCTCAGCAGATCGTGTTGCTACCTCACCCCGTGTCGTCCTTCGTCAGTCGCGACGACGACGTACTGGCAGTTCAAGAGTTGCTGATGTCGCATCGCTTGGTCACCATCACCGGACCGGGTGGGGTGGGCAAGTCGCGATTGGCCATCGAAGTCGCGCGCCGCCACGCCACCCCGGTCGACGGCGTGTGGTTCGTTGGTTTGGAGGCTGTGCCCGATATGGCCGGCGTACCTGACGCCCTCGCCAACAGTCTGCGGGCAGGCGGGCTCGATCCCGCCGAAGCGGTGGAGCGGCGGCTGAGGAATGCCGATCTTCTCCTCGTGCTCGACAACTGCGAACACCTCGGCGCTGAGCTTGCGGTGATGCTGGAACAAACGATGCGCAAGGCACCTGGTGTCCGCTGTCTGGCCACCAGCCAGCGTTCGCTTGGCATCTCCGGCGAGGCGCAGTGGCCACTGCTGCCGCTGCCGAGGCCAGCGGCGATCGAGCTGTTCGTCACCAGGGCTCGCGAGGTTGCACCGCGCGTCGCGTTCGACGATCCCGACACCGTGGATCGATTGTGCGCGCAACTTGATGACCTTCCGTTGGCGATCGAGCTGGCGGCGGGTCGCTGTGGCGTGTTGTCAGTACAAGAGGTGACTGACCGTCTCCTCGACCGCTTCGCGCTGTTGCGCGACGAAGGCGGCAGTCGTGCGCCTCGCCAGCAAACACTCGAGGCGACCATCTCATGGAGCTACGAACTGCTCTTCCCCGACTCCCAACTCGCCCTTCAAGCGATTACTGCCTGCTCGGGTGGTGCCTCCTTCGATGGATTCGAAGCGATGATGCACCATCTCGCGATTCCCAAGGACGAGATTCTCGACCTCGTCACCCAACTCGTCGATCGATCGTTGATCGTGGCCAATCGGTCCGGCTCGAACACGCGCTACACGGCGCTCGAAGGAGTCCGCTCGTTCGGACTCGATCAGGCACATCGAAATGGTCGCAGCGATGCCCTCGCTGCTGCGCACGCGGCGTGGGCGCTCGATCTCGCGCACGGAGCACGATGGGGCGTTCGAGGTCCCGACCAGCCGGCGTGGCTAGCGAAAGTTCGCGACGATCGCGCCAACATCGAAGCGGCGCTGAGCTGGCTGTCCGACCACGCGCCCAACGATTCGCTGACTGCGGTTGGCGACCTGTACCTGGCATGGATGATGGTCGGCGACAGCGCCGCAGGGTCGGCCCACGCGCTGCGGGTAGTCGCGGCATGCGAACAGCGGGGAACTCCCTCGGCGCTCGGTCGGGCCGAGGCGTGCGCTGCGCAGTTGTTGGCGCGCAGTGGCCCCGTTGACGAAGCCCTCGTCATCGCCCGACGGGCGCACACCAGAATGACCGATGCACCGCAAGTCGATCAGGTCGAGGTCACCTCGATCTTGGGTCGCGTACTCATCCACGCCGGACGCTTCGAAGAGGGTTGCGACACAGTGGCAAGATCGGCGGTCAGCTTTGCCGAACTCGGCGATGCATGGGGCGTGGCGATGGCCCAGATCTCTATCGGGTGGGCCCACTTTCTGAATCGTCAACCGACACAATCCGTCGAGTTCGTCACTGCGGCGATCGATACCCTCGGCACACGATCTGACGGCTGGATCACCCATTCCGCTCATCGACTGCTTGGCCAGCTGGCATTGGAGGCCGATGACAGTGCCGCTGCGGTCAACGAGTTCACCAAAGCGCTCACCATCGCTCGGGAGATGGGTTCCGTGACCGATCAGGGGCAGGTGCTAGCGAGCATCGCCGCCGCGCACATCCAAATGGGCGCGCGTGAGTCCGCCGTGGACACATACCGGGCAGCCCAGCACGCAAGCCGTTTGGCCGGCGACCACGTCACGTTGACTGCCGTGCAACTCGAACTCGCCACGCTGACAAGCGGCACCAGATAGAGCCAAGGGATGAGAAATCCCCCGCTGAACTGCTGCCTCTCACGCCCACGAGGCTGACTCCGCACCAGCGTGCGGGCCTTTTGTGGGCTCGGGTGGGCGCCCGGTGCTTTGCCCTCAGAGTTCGATCAGCCGACCCTCAACGGTTCGTCAGCGCGCTCATTCAGGTTGGTCGAATGAACGCAGTCACACTCCCCGAGACAGATGAACGCTCCCTCGTCGCCTTGTTGCAAGACGGCGACCCTCGCGCCTTCGACATGTTGTACAAGCAACACGCTGCGCACGTGCTGCGCGCGGCACAACGGGTGGGGCTGGACCGACGCGCCGCTGAAGACGTGACGCAGGAGATCTTCGTACATATTTGGCGACACCCAGACCGTGTCGATCTGGAGCGCGGCCAGATCCGAACCTTGCTGATGGCAATGGCCAGGTACCGGGCTATCGACTTCGTACGAGCAGAATCGGCACGGCGTCGACGTGAGCAACTCGTCAGCGACCAGCCGCACACGACGTTCAACTGGGTCACGGCCGACGTTTCGGAAACCGTGATCCACGCCGACACCCGGGCCCGCCAGTGTCGCGAACTGCGCACTGCGGTTGCCCTACTGCCCGATCAACAACGAACCTCGGTCGAGCTCGCCTACCTTAGGGGTCACACATTTCGCGAGGTCGCGCTGATCACCAACGTTCCCCAAGGCACTGCGAAGTCTCGACTGCGGTTGGCGCTTGCACGACTCGAACAGCAACTCCCAACCGTACAGCTGGCGATCACCGCCGACGTCGCAATGGCCGGCATCGATGCAACCGGCACCGCTACCGACGACCGGCAAGCCAGCTGATCACGAGGTCGTCGGGGAACTCGCTGAGATGTTCGCGGGCCAAGAGTGCAACCCGAGTCCAATCGGCGCTGAGCCAGCACTCCACGATCGCAAGGTGCTGACGCATCCGACGCGTGGTCGCCAACGCGCGAGCTCGCTCAATTCGCTCGTGCGAAACATCTACCACCAGCACGAACGCCGCCGCAGCATCGAAGGATTTCGAATGATCGCGCACCGCCGCGGAAACCAACACCGACGCCAGCGGGTCATGCCCCACCATACGGGCAATGGCTTCGGCGACAAGACGTTCGGAGTTACGGGGCATGTGCCCGAGTCTCTACACCGAGGCTGACAACGCCTTGATGATCCGCTGATCGACCGAGCCACGGAACCGCTGATCGATCGAGCCAAGCACGGGCGACCACCGATCGGGCAACCAGATGACTGATCAGGTCGAGCACCTCCCCGGCCGGCAACCCGAGGGAGATCGCGATGCTCCACAGGCCGTCGATGGGCGCGCCTTCGACGAACGTGGCGAGGGCTTGGAGCAGTAGCTGGGCGTCGGGGAAGAGCAGGTTGTAGCTCGGTACTCCGCCGAAACAGCCGGCGAGAGGTTCGGACACGCGTACTCGAACCACTTGTTGCACAGCTCGGCGACCGTTCCAGCAGCAGCGGTCGTCGAACCTGCCTCGACCTCAGCGACCAACCGAGCGAGCTCTCGTTCGGCCTCGCGGCGTCCACCGCAGAAGGTCTTGGAGAAGTAGGACTTTCGCGTCCGGCACAGCAATAGCCCGATCGTCGACGCCTCGTCGTCGGTGCGAAGTCGGTCGTCGACGACGTTGACGTAGAAGTTCAGCTTGCCTGCCACACGATAACCCGGTGCCGGATTGACAAGATGGACAAGTGGATGGACAACTCGGGCTGTCGGCCACTTCGGCCGATCGTCAGATGGCCATCTACCTAGTCCTTCTCGGCGCCCCCGGCATGGTTCGAACATGCGACCTACGGTTTAGGAATGAGCGCGAGTGGGTCTCAGCGAGTCACCTTGAATCGCATCTGACCTGCTCAGCTTCGGTTGTCTCCTCGTCTGGTCTCGTTGAACATCATGCAGTAGCGCGCAGTAGATGGACAAGTGGATGGACAACTTTCAGCGGTCATCGCCGATGGTCACCAGCGCATCAGCCAGCGAGCTCGGCGGTCGATTCGACCGTGGCAAGTTCGTCGAGGGACGTCCGTCGGCGGGCGCCGCCGTCCTTCCAGAGTTCGACATGCGAAAAGAGGGTGGAGTCGAGCGATGTGATACCAGGAAACCACTCACCGGCCGAAAGCACTTCGGGGCCATGCACGCCAGGGGCGAGCCCACGGAGCACCACCGGAACTGCCGCGACCGCAGGAAGCGAGGTCGAGTTCGCCATGGTCATGTATCCCGCCGTTGCCAACCCGCGCTCACTGGACACGCCGTCATTGACTCCTCGCACGCGGGCGCCAAGCGCGAGCACGTCCTGAGCCGCGTCCCCACTTCGCTCATTGTGGCGATCGGTCAGGAACTGCGAGAGGAAGTCCCGCGCGACGACGCGGGCACCGGCCACCTCAGTGATCGTGTCCGAAGTCATGCCGATGTGCTTCAGCAGCTCGAAGATCGCTGTGGATTGGCGGGGCATGAGCGCCCCCTTGTTCCGAACCGATCTCACCTCGAGCACACGGGGCAGCGTGACAGCCTCGGGATGACCAACGTCTCGCACCTGATACCTGCCGACCGGGTCCGGAAATTCGAACTCCTCTTCGCTCTCTGGAGTGAAGGCGCCGACCATCGTCCGGGCACCGTCACTCCAGATCGGAATCTCCTCGGTGATGCCGTAGAAAAAGTGGTTCAACGGGGCTGGGCCACAACGCCCTCGCTCACCCACCACCCAGGTCAGCACGACGTCATCGACCTTGTCGAAACTTCGGGCGACGAGCAACGCCAGAGCGTTCAACACCCCGGGACTCGAACCTGCTCCGACGACGAGAGGCACACCTGCCAGGCGCGCTGCCTCATCGAGCTCGAGGACTTGCTCCGTTGCAGCTGCGTCATCACAGATGTCGATGTAGGGCGTCCGCAGGTCAATCGCTGCCCTGGCGACACGATCGCCGAGTCCGTAGAACGGACCCGCGAAGTTCATGATCAGATCGAGACCGGCCAGCGAGCCTCGCAACGAACTAGGGTCGAGTACGTCGGTGGTCACTGAGCTTGCACCGAGTCCGACCGTGGGGACTCGGTCCGCCGACACCACTTCGTATCCCATGCTGACCAACGAGCGGACGGCTCGCGACCCCATGTGACCGGCACCACCGACCACGCCAATACGTGCACTCATTCAAGCCCTCCTGTTTCGGTCTCAGCGTTGTCGTGACTTGCGGACGACCGCGGTCTGAGCGACTGCCGATCGAAAGTGGCCGAACTGTTCTCCTGAGGCAGTCGATGCTTCTGGACGGCTCCGGTGCCGGGCCCTCGCGGCACGTCCGCTCGATCGATCAGCTCGACGAAGCGCGGCACGGCGTATCTGGGGAGCTGTCGTTCACAGAAGTCGAAGAACGTGATGGGATCGAAGGTCACCCCATCGTCGACAACGACGAAGACCTTCACCTCGTCTTCTCCCCCGAATTCGTCAGCGACAGCGACCGCGATGCACGCTGCCACACCTTCGGCAGCCTCCAACGCTTGCTCGAGTTCCAG
>JANOET010000347.1:0-10607 GCA_031413415.1 Acidimicrobiaceae bacterium | reverse complement strand
GCTGGCACAGGCGTCAGGCGCCGGCCCCGAGGCCGTGCGACAAGCGGCAAGCCTTGGCGCAGAGGTCGGCGCGCGGCAGTATTCGAAGGATTACGAATTGGAAGCCGACGCGCTGGGCACCGAAATTGCCTATCTTGCCGGCGACGGACAACAACGCACCAGCCGACCACGCGGCGCACCACCCACACGCAAACCCCTCCGCCACGCCGCCTGACGCCGCGCCGCCCGAGCGCTCTCGGGGCACCATGCCCCGATGACGAACGGGATCAGATGCCTGGCGGCCGCTCGTAGCAGTGCCATTCGCGCTCGAGTAGTTGAGCGAAGCGCAGGGTCGTTCGATCCTCGAGGTAGGGACCCAGCGCCTGGAGGCCGATCGGCAGGCCGGCGGTGCTGTGTCCGGCCGGGAACGCTGTCGACGGTTGGCCGGAGAAGATCGCCCAGTGAGAGTGGACGATGTTGTGCATGTACGGCACCCTGGCTCCGTCGACCAGGAGCGTGCGAGTGCTCTGCGGCTCCGTTGCATGCGGGAACGCGACGTCGAGCGCTGTGGGGCCGATGACCACGTCCCACTCGGAGAAGAGTGCGCGCCATGCCGCGCGGGCGACCTCACGGCGGGCCATCAGTGCCAGAAAGTCGTTCGCATCGAGGACAACGCCAGCAGCCTGGGCGATCGCCATGGGGTCACCGGATGCCTGCATCGCTTCGGCCTGTGCCTCGCGCCGGGACCGATCGCCGCCACCCGACATCCTCACACCGAGCAATGTGAGGTAGTCGCGAAAGTGCGCCGCCGCGTCGATCGCAGGCATTGCCTCCACCACGGTGGCTCCCTGTTGGGCGAGCATCGTGGCCAAGTCGTCGAGGCGTTGGCACACCTCGGCCGATGCGGATGCCAGCAGGTGCGGCGGCATGACGGCAACCCGGAAGTCGGCGAGACGTTCGCAGCGCGGCGGAGGGAGTACCTGTCGGAACCCGGTCGACTCACCGTCTTCGGGACCAGCAATGACATCGAAGAGAAGCTCCAGGTCCGTGGCGCTGCGTGCCAGGGGTCCCTGCACGCCCATGACGGCTGCAGGGTTGGGTGCATCCGCGAACGGGAACGCACCGGACCTCGGGACGGCCGTCTCCGACGGGCGGTGCCCGTACACGCCGCAATACGCAGCCGGGACGCGGATCGAGCCGCCGATGTCGCTTCCGATCTCGAGCGGTGTCAGTCCGGCTGCCAGCGCTGCTGCACCGCCGCCGGTGCTGCCACCAGGTGTACGCGAGTGATCCCATGGGTTGACGGTTCGACCGTAGACAGGGCTGTCGGCCTGCCAGTCCGACAGCGCGACCGGGATGTTCGTCTTGCCGAGCAGCCCGGCTCCGGCGGCGGCGAGGCTGCGTGCGATCGGTCCGTCGGTGGTGGGCACATGACCCGCGAGCGTGGGAATGCCAGCCGACTGTGGAAGGCCCGCCACCATCGTCGATTCCTTCACGGTCATCGGCAGACCGAGCAGCGCGCCCGAAGTGTCGCCGGCCGCGCGCCGCCTATCGGCACGACGGGCCGCTTCGAGCGCCCGGTCTGGCGTGCGGATCGGGATTGCGTTCAATGCGGCGTCGAGACGTTCGATCCGATCGATGTGGTCCTGTGTGAGCTCGACCGAGCTCACCGCCTTCGACGAGAGCGCGGCCAGCATCTCCGAAGCGGTGCTGCAGCAGTCGATGGTGGGTTCCATCCCGAAAGTCTCGCGCGGGCCACGCGAACTTGAGTTCCTGGTGCAGCACCAGGAACGCAAGTTTCGCGGTGCGGAAGTAGGGTCGACTCGTGACACGACTCGTGCTGGTCCGCCATGGTGAATCGAAGGTGACGGTCGACCGCATCATCGGTGGACCTCGCACCTGCAACGGACTCTCCGACCTCGGTCGGCAGCAGGCCGAGCGTCTGCGGCAGCGCTGGGCGGCGAACGCCGAGTTCCAACCCGAGGTCCTGATCGCCAGCCAGTATCCGCGGGCGTTCGAGACCATCCAGATCGTCGCCCCTTCGCTGGGCGATCTGCCCATCGTGCGCGATGACGGGTTCGGCGAGCACGACCCTGGCCCCGACTGCGACGGCCTGTCGTACAAGGAATTCGTCGATCGCTACCCCGCCCTGTCGAAGCGGTGGGACGACCACGACCCGTTCGCCACCACCTTCCCGGGTGGCGAGACCGTGGCTGCCTTCCAGTATCGGGTGGGCACGGCCGTGCGCGGCGTGGTCGACGCGTACGAGGGCAAGACGGTGGTCATCGGCTGTCATGGCGGCGTCGTCGATGCCGTGCTGCGGCTCGCGCTGAAGGCACCGCCGATGGGTGCGTTCGAGATCCACACGCTGAACACGTCGATCACCGAGCTCGTGCTCGTGCGGCAGAACACATGGCGGCTGGTCCGCTACAACGACAGCGCCCACCTCGCCGGGTTGCCGGCGCACACCAACACCGACTGATCAGGCACGGACCGACGCGTGACCAGCCGGGTCGATGTCGTGGTGGTCGGTGCTGGCTCTGCGGGCGCGGTGCTCGCCGCTCGACTGAGCGAGGATCCTCGACGCACGGTGCTGCTGCTCGAGGCCGGGCCCGATCACCGGTCGGCCGACACGCCGGCCTCGATCGCCGGCTCGTCGTTCCTCGACGCCATTCGCGAGCCGGGTCGTGTGTGGGACGACCTGCTCGCAACTCGCACGTCAGGCCAGGCGCCCCGGCAGTACACCCGCGGCCGCGGCGTGGGCGGCTCGTCGGCGGTGAACGCGATGGTGGCATTGCCGGGCGAGCCGGGCGACTACGACGAATGGGCGCGCCGCGGCGCAGCTGGGTGGGCGTGGGCCGACGTCGAGCCATGGTTCGGTCGCACGGCGTTGTCGCTGCACGAGGTGAGCGACGGTGAGTTGGGCAGCGTTGGCAGGGCCCTGCGCGAGGCCGACCGTGCCGCCGAGGCTGCCGTGCTCACGCGAGACGAAACGGGCCGTCGCGCGTCCGTGAACGATTCGTACCTCGAGCCCGCTCGCGGCCGGCCGAACCTGACCGTACGTGGCGAGGCGCTGGTCGACCGGGTGCTGCTCGACGGGCGACGGGCGGTCGGTGTTCGTCTGGCCGACGGCACCGACATCGAAGCGGCGGCCGTGGTGGTCGCTGCAGGGGCCATCCATTCGCCTGCTGTGCTGCTTCGCAGTCGCGTCGACGTCGACGGCGTGGGGCAGGGACTGCAGGATCATCCGTCGTTCCCCATCACGCTGCGGATGAAGCCGGGTGCGGCTGCCGAGTCGGGTGCGCCGACGGTCACCGCCCTCTTGCGGGCCACCCACCGCCACGCCCGCGACCTGCAGGTGCTGGCGCTGGAGGAGGCCGACCCTTCGTTGCCCGGCCTTGGGGTGCTGCTCGGTGCGCTGATGCTCGTGCACAGCACGGGCAGCGTGTCGTTGGCGGACGACGACCCGGCCCGGCCGCCGGTGATCGACTTCGCCATGCTCTCCGACGAACGCGACGTGCCAGGCATGCGCGCTGCGGTGGACCTGGTCGAGCGAATCGCCCTCGGCGGCGCGATCGCGGCGGTGGCCGAGGTGCTGCCGTACGACGCGTCCGACACGGGCATGCGCGCTGCGTTGGGCGACTACGTGCACGCGAGCGGCACCTGCCGTATGGGTGTGGTGGTGGATTCGTCGTGTCGCGTGCAGCGTCACGAGAACTTGTGGGTGTGCGACGCCTCGGTGATGCCCGCCCTGCCGAGAGCCAACACGCACCTGCCCACCGTGATGATGGCCGAACGCGTGGCCGCGATGCTCAGCGCTTCGCTGCCGCCTTCTTCGTCGCCGCCTTCGTCGCCGCCGCCTTCGCTGCCGCCTTCTTCGTCGCCGGTTTCTTGGTAGCTGCCTTCTTCTTTGCCGGAGCCTTCGCCGCCGGCTTCGGCTTCGGCTGATGCAGCGGCGCGGCAGCGCCGGGCTCGAACGGCCGGGTCGCGGCTCGGGCGACCGCGACCAGTTCGGCCATCTCCTGGTGCAGCAGGTCGGTCAACACCCACAGATCAGGTACCAGGTCGCGATCGGCGACGAACCCGAAGTCCAGGTTGCCGTCGTAGCTCTGCACCGTCATGTTCAGGCCCTGGCCGTCGACCAGCGTGCTGACCGGATAGAAGTGCTCGAGTCGTGCGCCCGCCGAGTACAGAGGAATCTGCGGCCCGGGCACGTTGCTGATGACCAGGTTGAACGGCGGGTTCATGCGGTCGGCGATGCGCAACTGGCTGTACATGCGCATCGCGCGCGCGGCCACGGCGGGCGGCGCGAACTGGGTGAAGTCCTGCAAGGCTTCGGCAGGGATGGCCGCGAACTGGTCCTTGGCCGCGGTCATGGCCTGCTGTACTCGGTGGATGCGCTTGCCCGGGTCGGGCTCGTTGGTGGCCAGATCGGCGAACAGCGCCGACACTCGGTTCTGGAAGCTGTCGTCCTCGGAGCCGCTGCGCACACTGACGGGCACCATCGCGACGAGGCTCTCGTCGGGCAGACAGTCGTGCAGCAAGAGATAGCGGCGGAGTGTGCCCGAGCACACGGCCATGACGACGTCGTTGAACGTGCAGCCGAACGCACGGCGCACCACCTTCGCATCCTCGAGTGGCACCGACGTGTACGCGAATCGACGGTGCGGCGAGATGGCACGGTTCCACGGTGTGCGGGGCGCCTGGGTGGGCGGCAATGCGGGTGGGCGATCGACGTTCTCGCCCTTCTGGGCGCGCAGTCGCTCGCGCATCATCTTGCCAATGGGCCCGGGCATGGGCTGGGCGATGATGTCGGCGATCGCGTGCATACCGCCTGAACGGGTGGCCACCGCCAACTCGCGTGCAGCGCGCACGCTGAGACGGATCATCTTCTCGGGACGGCGGAGCAACTCGCGCCCGGTGATGCGCAACAACTCCTCGTCGGTGGGGATGCGCTCGGGCTCCCACTGCACCGGGCTGCCCGTGGGGCGGGCCGCCGGGTCGACGTCGAGCAACGCGGCCAGCATCATCGCGCCGGCGGCACCGTCGATCGCCGCGTGGTGCACCTTGGTGAGTTGGGCGATGCGGGTGCCGTTGTCGACCCCCTCGATGACGTACAGCTCCCACAGCGGGCGGGTGCGGTCGAGCGGCCGGGCGATGATGCGGCTGACGGCCTCGGCGAGTTGCTGGGCGTTACCGGGCGGCGGCACCGCATGGTGGCGGACGTGGAAGTCGATGTCGAAGTGCGGGTCCTCGATCCAGTACGGCAGGTCGAGACCCAACGGGACCTCGACCAGGCGACGCCGAAAGGGTGCGAGCTGGTCCATCCGTTCGAGGATGATCTTCTTCGTCGCCTCGATGCCCGCGCCGCCAGGCGCATCCGTGGGGTCGTAGATGGTGACGGAACTGACGTGCCCGAAGGTGGTGGGCGTCTCCATGTTGAGGAAGCTGACATCGATGCCGTTGAGCTGGCGCATGGCCGTCACCCCTTCGCGTGCTCGCTGAGCGGGAAGATGGTCGGCCAACCGGCAGCTTCCTGCAGCAGCGCGTCGCGCTCGGCGGGCGACATGGGCGTGTACTGCCGAGCGGCTTCGATCAGGACCGGGATGAGGCGCATGTCGCCGGTGGTGGCGAATGCGTGCACTCCGGGCGTGGACAGTGTGAAGCGCACACCGCGGCTCAGGTGTTCGGCATCGGTGAAGGGTTCGTACCAGCACGAGTGCGTGGGTGTCTGGTCGCCCCATGGCTGGTGCGCGCCCACCTTGATGGCCTGCACGCCGAGGTCGCGGCGGGCCGCTTCGTCGAGCAGCGCGGCGAGGTCGGCGAGGTACTGCGGGTGGGCGAGCGCTCCGGCATACACGGGCAGCATGACGGTGTCGAGGTCGTAGCGCCGCACGGCCTCCAGCTGTGCGGCCGGTGTGCCGAAATCGTGGCCGGTGACGCCGACGAACCGCGTGAGTCCTTCGTCGCGTGCCCGCAGGATGGCTTCGAATGCGCCGCCGCGGCCGTCCAGGTCGTCGATCGAGATGACGCCGTGCGCTTGGTAGAGATCGACGTGATCGGTGCCGAACCGCTCGAGCGTTCGCTCGAGTTGACGCCGCACGTTGGCCGCGTCGGCGAAGTTCGACTTCTCGCCGATGAAGATGCGGTCGCGCACGGCGGCGATGTGCGGGCCCACCAACAGCTCGGCCTTGCCGTACGACGGCGCGATGTCGACGTGGTTGATCCCGGCGTCGAGGGCAGCATGGAAGCTGGCCTCGACCTCGTCGGGCTGTGCCCGTCCGTACGCCGCGGTGCCGAGAATGGCGACGGACGAAAGGTGTTCGGTTCGGCCAAGCCGCCGAGTGGGAAGTTCGCTCACGCCGGTCACTGTATGCCGTGCCAGAGTAGGGAGCATGCCGTACGACAAGGGCCTCGTCGAACTGGGTGATTCCTGCTACGCGTACCTGCAACCCGACGGCAGTTGGGGCTGGAGCAACGCCGGACTGGTGATGGGTGACGGCGTGTCGTTGCTCGTCGACACGCTGTTCGACCTGAAGCTCACGGCCGAAATGTTGACGGCCATGCAACCCGTCACGCGCATGGCGCCCATCGGCACGCTGGTCAACACGCATGCCAACGGCGATCACTGCTACGGCAACGAATTGGTCGAGGGTGCGGAGATCATCGCATCGGCGGCGACGGCGCACGAGATGACCGAGGTGCCGCCCGCGATGCTCTCGGCGCTGATCCATGCCGATGGCCAGGTCGGCGAGTTGTTCCGTCACTTCTTCGGCGCATTCGAGTTCGACGGCATCACGGTCACGATGCCGACGCGCACGTTCGAGGGTCGTCTCGACGTCGACGTGGCCGGCCGCACGGTCGAACTCGTCGAGGTGGGCCCGGCCCACACCCGTGGCGACACCATCGCCTACGTGCCCGACGCTCGCACGGTCTACACCGGCGACATCCTGTTCATCGGTGGCACGCCCATCGTGTGGGCCGGGCCGCTCGGCAACTGGGTGGCTGCGTGCGACCTGATGCTGGGCATGGACATCGATGTGGTGGTGCCGGGGCACGGCCCGCTCACCGACAAGGCCGGCATCGCCGCGGTGCGCGACTACCTGTCGTTCGTCGACACCGAGGCCACGGCGCGCCACGCAGCAGGCATCGACGCATGGGAAGCGGCTCGTCAGATCGCTGCCGAGGTTGGGGCGAAACACGAGTTCTGCGGTTGGAGCGAGTTCGGGCGTATCAGCGTCAACGTCGACACGGCATACCGCAGCCTCGACCCCGGCTACGTCACGCCGAACGTCGTCGAGCAGTTCCGGCGGATGGCCGAACTCGAGGGCTTCGTCCCTCGCTGAACGTCAGCCCCCGCTGGCGTACGAGTCGTCGATCGGGGGGATCTTGCGCTTCGAGGGTTTCCCGCTGCGGTCGTTGACGCTCTTGCGGACCGCGAGCACCCAGCCGATGACGACGGCGATGCTGAAGATGAACCACTGGATGGTGTAGCTGAGGTGCGGGGGGCCGCCGTCGAGGTCGGGGAAGGCGATCGGGGTCATGCCATCCGCCTCGGCCGGGGACGACTCGAGCAGATCGAGGTAGACCGGCTCGATGGGCTGGTCGAACTGCGGGGCGAGTGCCTCCAGATCGACGCGACGGATCTGCGTGAGTTGCTGCGTGCCGTCGTCGCTCGGCTTGCCGATGCCTGCGGTCTGGCTCTTGCGCACTCGGCCGACGATCGTGACCTCGCCCTCCGGTGCAGCGGGCAGTTCGTCGGTCCCCGGCACGAAGCCACGGTTGACGACCAGGACGCTGCCGTCCGCGAACTGCAGGCCGCTGACCGCATCGTGGCCCGAGACCCCGCCCTGGCTGACGTTGACGACCTCGAACACCGTGTCGGGCACATAGATCCCGGCGGCCTCGACTCGACGCCACTCGATGTCGGCAGGTGGCTTCCCGGCGATCGTCTCGTAGTCGACGATGTCGGCATCGGTGCGCGCCTGCACCTCGGACTTGAAGTCCTGCCGTTCCTGCAGCCGGCTGAGCTGCCACATACCGGCGGTGACCATGCCGCCGACGGCGACGAGGCACAACAGGTGGAAGCCGATCCACTTGGGCGTGAGGAGGAACTTGTACATGCCGGGCGCGACGGTAGCGGCACGCAGTGCGGACCGCCCAGCGGCTGTCCAGTTCCCGCTCGTTGCCGCCCGAACCGGAGAACTGGACAGGTCGAAACGACCGTTTCGGTCGCTCTCACATGTCCGGTTCTACACTGCCACCCCGAACCAGCCGTTCCGCTCGCTCGAGATCCGCTGCTCGGAACGCTTCGTGTCGCGGCCGGACCACCAGCAATGGTGATCGAGCCGCGACAGGTTCGTAGGTCGGGCGTCATCAGGAGCGGCTTGATTCGTTTCGTGTCGCGGGTGGATCACCAACCTTGGTGATGGGGCCGCGACAAGAACGGCGGCGGTGCGCCGAGTGTCGACTCTGTGGGCTCATCGTCAAGGGTGACGACGCCGACGTGGGACGCTACGTGGTCAGGTGTTCAGGCGCGGTCCCACAGCATCGTGTTCGGACTGGCCGGGTCGAGCAGGCGCTGCGACGCGGACTGCCGATCGATGTGGCCGATGAGCCCCTTGTACACACCGAACCCGCACAGCTCCTGCAGTTCGGGTGAGAACGAGCGCAGCGTGTCGAGCGGAATGCCCAGCTGTTGGTTCTCCTGCTGGCGAATGAAGCCCGCGCAGTAGTTCATGGCGAGGCCACGGCGCTTGGTCTGGGTGACGTTGGCACCGCCGCCGTGCCACAGGCCGCCGTCCCAGACGACGATGCTGCCCGCCGGCATCTCGGCGCAGATGCTGTCGTAGTGCTGGCCGTACACGGGGGAGTGGTCGGCCAGATGGCTGCCCGGAACGACCCGCGTCGCGCCGTTGGCCTCGGTGAAGTCGGTGACGGCCCACATGCTGTTCGCCGTGACGGCCTTGTGGGGCTTGGGAATGGGAATGACCTGGTCGTCGGCGTGGATGGGCTGGGCGGTCTCGCCTGGTTGGATGGTGATCGCGCTCAGGCTGCTGACCAGGCAGCCGGGGCCGAGCAGGTGATGCATCAGCGGTAGCACCACCGGATGCACTGGGATCTGCGCGTACAGATCGCCGAGCGCGAGCAGGTTGTACACCCGTGTGGTGGCCCGGCCCTCGAAGCCGTTGCCGCCGACGCGGATGTCCAGTTCACGTTCCAACCGGTCGATGTCGACCATCAACATGTCGGCGATCGCCGTGTCGAACGCTTCGCGGACGATCGTGTAGCCGTCGCGTTCCAGCCGCTCGACGTGCGCCTCCAGCTCATCGGTCATGGCGTTCACTGTGCCAGACGGGGGCTCGCAGGGCTACGGTCGGCATCCGATGGAACCGGAACAGATCACGTCCGAATGGCTCAGCGGTGTGCTCGGCGCGCCGGTCACGATCATGAGCGACCAGCGCATCGGTGACGGTCTCGTGGGCATGAACATTCGCTACGCGCTCCAGGTGCCCGATGGCGCTGGGTTGCCGACGAGCATCATCGCCAAGATGCCGTCGCCCGACCCCACGAGCCGGGCCACCGGCATCTCGCTGCGCAACTACGAGCGTGAGGTGAAGTTCTACAACGAGATCGCTCCGACGGTCGACGTGCACGTGGCCAACTGCTTCCACGCCGACTGGAATGCGGGCACCGGCGATTTCGTGCTGCTCATGGAAGATCTGTCGCCCTGTGTCCAGGGCAATCAGATCACCGGCTGCACCGCCGACCTGGCCCGACGATCCGTGCTCGAACTGGCCCGGCTGCACGGTCCCCGCTGGGGTGACCCTGCACTGGCCGATGTCGAGTTCCTCGAGCGTCGTGACGCCGACTCCGCGGCCCGCCTGCAGATGATCTGGACGATGTTCGTTCCAGGGTTCCTCGGGGTGTACTCGAAGTATCTCGACGCCGAGGGCATCGCCCTGGTCGAGCGGTTCGGCGAGCGCATCCCCGACTGGATCGACGGACGCTCGCTGCCCGGCACCGTGACGCATGGCGACTATCGGCTCGACAACCTCATGTTCGGCGGCGAGCAGGGCGGCCATCCCATCGCCGTGGTCGACTGGCAGACGCCCGGGCACGGTCCCGCGAGCGGCGATGTCAGCTACTTCCTCGGAGCTGGTCCGTGGCCGAACGTCCGTCAGGAGATCGAACGCGAACTCATCGCCGAGTACCTCACCGAGCTCGGCGGCTATGGCGTCGTCGTCGACGAGGGCGAGTTCTGGCAGCAGTACGCGCGTGATGCCTTCGCCGGGGTGATCATGGCGGTCGTGGCCTCGCAGATCGTGGGCACCAGCGACCGCAGCGAAGCGATGTTCGCGGCGATGGCGACCCGTCATGTGCGCCACGCACTCGACCTCGAGAGCGAAAGCCTGATCTGAGCATGGAGCTGCCGAACTTCCACATTCCCCACTCGGAGAAGATCGAGTGGATGATCGAGACACACGGTTGGGCGATGGAGCCCGTCGCTGCTCGCGCCGACACCGACCCGCCGGTGGCCGGCTACGTGTACACCATCGGGTATCCGGAAGCGTTCGGGTTTCCCGAGGTGCTGGTGTTCGGACTGACGCCGTCAGCAGCTCGTGGGC
>JANOET010000346.1:0-1650 GCA_031413415.1 Acidimicrobiaceae bacterium | reverse complement strand
CTTCGCGAAGTTCTCGAACTCGCGGAGGCGCTCCCCTACGAGCCGCGTCCTCTGGCATCGGCGCGACGATGACGGAGCCCTCGCTCACACTCGTCGACCGCATCGTCGCAGTGTGCGACGCGCTCGAGCAGGCCGGCATCCCCTGGGCCCTTGGCGGAGCCCTTGCGTTGGCGTTCGCGACGAACGAACCACGCGGCACCCGCGACATCGACGTCAACGTCTTCGTCGGAGCCGATCACGCAGCCAGAGTGTTCGCTTCGCTGCCTGCCGGCGTTGCGTTCAACGAGGCCGACGCGACCGAGGCAGGAGCCCACGACCAGGTCCGCCTGTGGTGGGACACCACACCGATCGACATCTTCTTCGCCGCGGACCCCTTCCACCACGAAGTGGCGACTCGGTGCAGGAACGTGCAGTTCGATGGCCGTCACATCAACGTGCTCTGCGCCGAGGACCTCGCCGTGTTCAAGGCGCTGTTCGACCGCACCAAGGACTGGGCCGACATCGAAGCCATGGTCGAGAGCAACGCCATCGATCTGGACCTCGCCGCCGAACGGCTCGCTCAACTGCTCGGCGACGACCCACGTGTCGGCCGCCTACGCAACCTCACCGCTCGCTGACTCGGCTCACCAGGCGACGGCCACCCGATTCCTGCCTGCGTTCTTGGCGGTGTAGAGGCTGCGGTCGGCCTCGTTGATCGACTCGCTGACCGACTGACCGTGCTGATGCATCGCCACGCCCACCGAGACGGTGATCGGCGCGAGGCCCGGGGCATCGGGGAACGCGAGGTCGGCGACCGTGTGCCGCACACGCTCGGCCGCCACGGCGATCTCGTCGCAATCGGTGCTGTCGATGAGCGCCAGCATCTCTTCGCCGCCGTAGCGGTACAGCCGGTCCGTCGCACGCAACGCATTCCGACACGCCATGGCGACCTCGCGCAACACCAGATCGCCGACCAGGTGGCCGTGCTGGTCGTTGACCCGCTTGAAGTGGTCGATGTCGATCATCAACACCCCGAACAGCGCTTCCGCACGCGCCAGACGATCGAGCGCCGCACGGTTGTAGAGCCCGGTGAGCGCGTCGTGCGACGCCGACTCCTCCCACGCGGAACTCTGCTTCAACATCTGGCGCTGCTCGAGGTGACGGTTCAGCGCCACACGCAACGCCGGCTCCAGCCGCACGAACATCGCCTCCATCTCGGGGGTCACGATGACCGGTTCGGTGAGCGTCAAATGGACCACCGCCTGGGCACCCTCGCCGCTCAGCGGCAACACCAACGACGTCGGCGACGATTCGGGTTCGTCGGCGGGCGTACCGGCGAAGTCGTCGTCGCTCGCGAATTTCAAGGTGCCCTCGTCGGCGGTGACCGCGAGAATCTCGATCGTGTCGACCGGCAACATCTCGGGCAACACCCGCTGGGCGATTCGGGCCAACTCGGGCAGGTCGTGCGCCATCACCAGTGCCTCGGTCATCCGCCGCACCGTCGACGCGACTCGCAACAGCCGGGCGACGTCGAGGTCCTCTTGTGCCATCAGGAAGATGCCGCACTCCAACTCGGCGAGCCGGGTGAACATCTCGTCGACGAGCGGCCCTGGAATGACACACCCGTGCTGCGGGGCGATCATCGTGATCGGCGCGAACGACCGGCGCAGC
>JANOET010000345.1:0-4417 GCA_031413415.1 Acidimicrobiaceae bacterium | reverse complement strand
GTCGGCATGAGTGCGCTGCCGACGACCGAGCGGTACCGCCACAGCTGGGACTCGACCGTCGCGAGCTCGGATCAGACAGCCCTGTCGAACGCGTTGACGCAGGATCCCAGCGACGTGGCGCTGCTCGTCCCGGGGCAGAGCTACACCGTCGACGTCACGTGGCGGGCCACCTCGCTCGTCCAGGACGACCGACCCTCGGCCTCGGTACCGGTGGCGAGCCCGCCACCGAACACGTGGACCGCTCCGCACACCCAGTCGTTCACCTTCACCGCCGACGGCATCGGCGAAGCACCCGACGAGTTGGCCCCGTGGGTGTTGGCGACGACACCGGGACCCCACGAGGTGGGCATCTTCTGCAAGGAACCCGTGCGCATCGCGCTGTCCACCCAGGCCGTGGTGCGGTTGTTCGACGCGTACGACAAGGAGTTGCGTGTCGTGGTGAGGGCTGCGTCGGGCAAACACCCCGAACCACCCGGCGGCGGAAGCCCGGGCGGCCCGTTGACGATCGACGTGGACGCCACAGCATTCGCCTTCGGGGCGAAGCAGAAGTCGTTCGGTGTGCACTCACCGTGGCACGACGCCGTCGGCGAGATCGTCGGCGACCTGCCCTGTATCGGCGTGAACGAGGTAACCGATCACGAGTACACCATCACGCTGCCGTACGACTTCGAACCGCTGACCGACTACCTGGTCGACGTGCACGCCGTGCCGAAGGGAGCGCCGGCGAACACGAACGGCCTCATCCACCGGATCGGCTTCACCACCTCTCGGTTCGCGACGGTGGAGGAACTCGCCGGGTACATCGCCCCGGCGGCCATCCGCCACCGAGTGGTGATGACACCCAATGCGCTGCGCGACCCGTCGGTACTGCCGTTGACGCCCGTAGGTGGACAACTCGACGCTGCGTTCCAAGCCGCGGGCCTCGCCGCGCCGCAGACACCCGAGTACCCCTCGGTCGAAGTGCTCTGGTCGCCCGACACGGTCCCGCAGCCGGTGGCCGTGATCGTCGAGTGCAGCGAAGCCATGTGGCGCTCCCGACTGGTGCCGACGGTCGTCACTGCACCGCCCGACGCGTCGGACCCGAGCCACAAGTGGTGGGCTTCCAGGCCCGCGTCATGGCTGTTCCTCGCCGCCAGCCCGACCGCGCCAACGCCTGCCGTGGTCGACCGGATCGTGCAGGGCCCCGGTGGAACCCGTGCCGTGGTGCTGCTCGCGCCGAACAGCCGCGGTCACGAGGTCCATCTCGACCTGGTCAGCGCCGCCGACCAACTGGCCCAGACACCCGAGAAGCGCACGGCCGCCGTACGTGTCTCGTTGCACCGAGCACCGTGGGAGGTGGAGGACTGATGGCTCGCCTCGCCGACAGTTTCCTGTTCAGGGCAGACGCTGTCCGACTGAACTGGATGGAGATCGCCCAACGCAACTGGGAGACCGCACACCAGCACATCGACTTCCCCGACGTCGACTCGCTGCAACGACACCAGATGGACATCCACGTGACGTGGGCCTGCGCCAAGGAGCTGGGCCTGCCGTTCGGGCCGTTCACGGTGTGGACCCGGTCCAGCCGCGGCAAGCAGCTCGCACGCGTCCAGCACATGGACTTCAGCACCGACGACGGCACCGGTCTGTGGTGGGGCGGCGTCGAGGCCGCGAACGTCTCGGTCACCTGCACGGTGATCGACCCGAGTCGCGCCGTCGGCCTGTACCTGTTCCGCACGGCGCCGCGCCTGCAGGATGCGGTCGCGGCCACGGCCGTTCGGCCAACGGGACCGGGGACCGTCCAACTGCAGCTGAGCACCAGCGGGGCGACGATGGCCGTGCTGACCAACGCGACCAATCCCGTCGTCTCCATCGAGCGGCTCGACCAGGTGGTCAACGACAAGGCCTGGAAGCCGATCGAACTGGTCGGCCTCCCCGTCGATCAGCCGTGGTCGGCGACGTCGTACGACGCGAGCGACCAAGGCCCCGTCGCCAACCCGGTGCCGCCTTTCGAAGCCGCCGTGATGCGGCTGATGCGCGGTGGGCCACAGGTCGGCTGGGTGCCGGGGACGGCTGCTGGCCACCTCGCCCCGCCCTGGTCGGCTCCCGACCCGAAGCTGCTCGTCGAAGAGGTCCGCAAGGAGCTCCTGGGCGAGATTCTCGCCCTCTACGACGGCACGGCCGACGAAGCGCACCAGTTCGACATCCAGTACACACACGCCGTCGACGGACCTACCCAGGGCAGCCGTCAGTCGACCTTGGCAACCACGCTCGACAGTCGGCCGTGGTCGTTGCTGATGCTCCCGGCGATGAGCGACCCGTTCCTCAACCTGGCCACCGGGTTCGGCACCACGTATGCCGTCGAGAAGATGTTCGAGGAACAGATCGGCGTCGGCAACACCGACTTCCTGATCACCGCCAAGTACTCGTCCGTCCCGGCCCTCGGCCACGGCGCTGTCGAGATGGCGGCCTACTGCCCACGGCCTGTTCCGCACGGCGAGGTGCCCACGCCCACCGGGCTGACTGCGACCAACGCCGGGCTCGTCGCTCCGGTGACGCCGAATCAGCCGTGGCGCGAATCGATCAACGTGACCTGGGATCGTGTCGCGGTCACCGCCGCGCTCGGTCGGCTGACCGAGAGCGCGCTCGCGCGCTACCCGTCCGTCGCCGGTTCGCCGGCCGAGAGCCTGCTGCCGCCGCGTGCCTCGGGTGGATGGCGTCCGCTCACCATCACCGCCGACGGCAAGGAGGGCCAACCAGGGTTCGATCGAGTGACGGTCGCCGATGCGGGGGTCGAGATCCCCATCGGCAGCGGTGGACGACACGTCGGGTACGCGGTCGCGGTCAGCGACGTGCACGGTGTGTGGTCGCAATGGAGCGACGTGCCCTTCGACGGTGCCGAGCCGGCGCCCGAGCCGCCGCGTCTCATCTCGCTGCAACTGGACACCTCGTACGCGGGCCTGCCGACGTGCCCGAGCACCCTGCACGCCGAGTTGTCGCTCGAGTGGGTGGAACGGACCACCACCGACGTCGAAGTGGTGGCGTTGTTCTTCCCCATGAACCTGCCCACCACCCTGCCACCTGCGGGCCTCAGCCCGTTCGCTTCCACGCCCGCCGGTTGCTTCCGCCGCGATCTGGGCCTCGCGTTCATCGACGACGAACCCTTCGGTGTCGGCTGCTCGGTGAAATCGCTGAACCCTGAGGGTGACGGTCTCGCGACACCCGGTCCGGCACAGGGCCAGAGCGGACGTCGATACGGCGTCACCGCCGACGTGCCGACGCTCGATTTCGGCGTGACACGCCGCTGGGGTGTGCAGGTCTGGATCCGCCGGAAGCTCACCGTGGGAGCCAGCCCCAGTGCGTATGCGCCCGATGCCGCGCACCCTGCGCTGGCCAGCGCGGCGAGCCCGGTGCCGGTGATGCCGTTGCCGCAACCGCTACCGCCCGGTGTGCCGTTGGGCAGCACCAACGATGCCCAAGGCTGCTCACACGTACGGGTCAAGTGGAGCCTTCCCTCCGGTGCCGACGTGCGCACGAACGTGGTGTGGGAGGTGTCCGAGTCGGCACTTCGGCAGCACGCAGGGCTCAGCACTCGCGCACCCGAGACCGACTCGCCCGGCGTGCGCCTCGCGGCGCTCTGGGTCGCGTACGACGCGATGACGTCGACCGCGCGCCGCAACCTCTTCCGTCGCGTCGTCGAGGTCGAGGGCGCTACCAGGGAGATCGACTACCCGTTGCCCAAGGGGTCGAACGACATCCACCTGTTCGCGGTCACGACGGTGACGACGACCGGCGTCGACTCACCTTGGCCGGCAGGCCCAGGTGCCGCGCACGAGCACCTTCAGGCGGTGATCGCGCCGCGGTTGCGTCGGCCGGCGCCGCCGCTGGTGCGCTCGACCATCGACCAAACAGGTGCAGTGACACTGAACCTGTCGTGCTCGAGCGCAGTGCCCGTGACGGGCTTCGCGGTGTACCGCACCCGTTCCGAGAGCGCGGCACGGTCGACCGACACGATGGGCCCCCCGCTGATGACGGTGCCGGCGGTGGCTTCCGTCAGCGGCGTTGCACCGGTCATCGACCCGGCCACGGGACATCGGGTGTACGGCGCGACGTGGACCGGCACGTTCCCACCCCACTGGGACCCGTGGTTGGTGCGAGCCGTCGCGGTGCCCGTCGACCGTGTGCCCGTCGAGGGAGTGTTGGGTTTGCCGTCGCCGTCCTCGGAGGTCGCGTCGATCATGGCCCCGCCGACGACGACGCCCGATCTGGACGCGCTCGTCGCCGAAGTGTGGGGTACGGACCATCGAGGAGTGCTCATCCGCACGTCGACGTCAGCACCATGGCGGACGGGGCCGCTGGGCACGCACCGATTGGTCGCCGTCGTCGGCAACGACGAACAGGTCCTCACCGCAACCGCCCTCGACGCCATGGCCGAGAC
>JANOET010000344.1:0-9760 GCA_031413415.1 Acidimicrobiaceae bacterium | reverse complement strand
TTCGCGAGCGTCGCACCGTGCTGGGTTGGTCGCAGGCCGAGCTGTCGAGGCGAACCGGCATCCCGCAGGCCGACATCTCCCGCATCGAGAACGCCCTGCTCGACGCTCGCTGGTCCACCATCCAGCGGATCGCCACCGCGCTCGCCACCACCGAGCAAACCCCGCCGGCGAAGCCTCGCCAACGGTGGCAAGGTCAGCGATGCCCCGGCATGAAGTTGCGACGACGGACCTACACGTTCCTCAGTCCATTGCAATGCGACGGATCTGCTCGGTGGCCGCTGGGACGTTGACCGTGGCGATGACCCAGAGCTGCGCGTGGTCGATCCTGTGGTAGTGGTGGCTCAGACGGTCGCGGACCTTCGCAATGTCGCTCCATGGGATCTCCGCATGCTCGTGACGAAGCTCGCTGGAGAGCGACTTGGCTGCCTCCCCGAAGATCTCGATGCACCGTTCGACTGCTCGACGAATGGTCACATCACTGTCGTAGACATCTCGACCACGCGACACGATCCCGGCGATCTCGTCCGCCGCCATCAACATGTCGGCGAGCCGGTGGGCATCGGAGCGGCTCACAACGCGACGGCGTCTCGACGGATCTCATCGTCGCGCTCCAACAACGCGGCAGCCGAGATCACATCGACACCTACCCCGAGCAACTCGGACAGCGCCTCTTCGAGATGAATCAGATCGAGCAGCGAGCTGCCCGGCTCGAACTCCACGAGGAAATCGACGTCGCTCGCGCCGGTGTCCTCACCGCGGGCGACGGACCCGAACACTGCAATCGATCGGGCGCGATGTCGCGTCACGAGCGCGACGATCTGATCACGGTGCTGCTCGACGAGCGAGCCCAGCGGAGAACCATCGAGAGTCATCGACACCAATCCTACGCGAGGAAGCCGTGAGGGTCCGCGACGAGGAACGAGAGCCTCTCGAGATAGCACGGAGCAGCGCGAGCGCCATCTGCTACCAACGTCACGACGTGTCGGACGTTCGTCACGACCCCGACGAGTATCAGAAAAGTATCAAACCGTCTGATACATCCCTGTGTCGGCTCGTGTCATCTCGTCCACAGACGGCGGCATACGTGCAGCTCGGCGGCATCGTCCGGCACGCAGCACCACTAGGCGGACGCGCAACGATCGCGCTACGGATCAGAAGGTTGAGTGTTCGAGTCACTCCGAGCGCGCTGGGCGAATGCCCAAGTCACCAGGCTCCTTCGGGGGCCTGTTGTCGTTTTCGGAGACGTCGCCGCCAGCCACTGCGACAGCCCTGACGTCGATGCATCGATGTGTCATTCCACATACACGGCGTGACATGACGACATGGTCCACACTTGCCGAACTGGACCATCCAGGCGATTCGATTCGCGAGCGTCGCGCCGAGTTGGGTTGGACACAGGCCGAGCTGGCGAAGCGAACTGGCATCCCCCAGGCCGACATCTCTCGCATCGAGAACAGCAGGCTCAACGGCAGCCCACGTAGAGGACGACCCTTCCATCCTTGGACCACAACGAAAGCTTAGACTGCTACCCTTTCGTTAGATTCGCCTCAGCGAAAGGAAGGCCGATGAGCGGCAGCAGCGATCCAGGGCCACCCGATCACCAGCCGACAGCGCCACCCCCTGGCGTCGGTGCGTGGCCGAAGGTGGCGTTCGAGACGCTGGAGTGGCAGCCGTCGCTCACCACGGGCCGACTCGCTGAGTTGGTCGCCGGCTCATACGCCGCGGCTGTCCCGCCGATCATCGCCACTCTGACCCCGCAGCTCGGCAACGACATCGTGGAGATGAGCCGCGAAGCCTCGTTCGAGATCGCGCGCTTCGACAGCGAACTCGGCGCCGAGATCGGACCACTCGCCTCGATCCTGCTGCGTTCCGAAGCGGCCTCGTCGTCGCAGATCGAGCACCTCACCGCGTCCGCGAAGAACGTTCTGATGGCCGAGGCCGGCGATGTCAGCCGCCGCAACGCCACCGAGATCGCCTCGAACACCGCCGCCATGAACGCTGCGGTGTCAATGGCGACCGACATCACCGATGCCACGATCCTCGCAATGCACCACGCGCTGCTCCACCAACAGCACCCCGAATGGGCGGGCCGCTGGCGCGACCAGCCGGTGTGGATCGGCGGGCGGGCATCTTCGCCCCACGGCGCGAGTTTCGTGCCCCCGGAACACTCGCGCATCCCCGCGCTCATCAGCGATCTCACCACCTTCGCTCGCCGCACCGACATCGATCCGCTCGTCAAGGCGCTACTTGCGCATGCACAGTTCGAGGCCATCCACCCGTTCCCGGATGGCAACGGACGCACCGGCCGCGCGCTGATCCACAGCATGCTGCGCCACGACAACCTGACACGCACCGTCACGGTCCCAGTGTCAGCGGGGCTGTTGAGCGAGACCGAGCGCTACTTCCAATCACTCACCGACTACCGGGACGGCGACCCGAGCTCGATCGTGGAGCTCGGTGCCTATGCGACGCTGCGGGCTGTGACCAACGGCCGCCAACTCGCGCAGGAAATGGACGCCGCCCGCGCCGACTGGGCCACCCGCCTCCAAGGAGTGCGGCGAGATGCCACAGCCTGGAGATTGGTCGAGACACTGATCGAACACCCGGTCACCGATGCAAACACGATCGCGCAGCACCTCGGTATCTCCACAGTCGCCGCACGCACCGCGATCGCCCAACTCGTCGAAATGGGGATCCTGCGCCAGGCGAACGCTGGCCTGCGCTTCCGAAAGTGGATCGCCACCGACGTTGCCGACGCGCTCGACCGCTTCGCCGAACGCGCCGGTCGCCGCACGTCCACCCAGCCATAGATGGCGGCCTACCCGCCACCCAGAGCCACGAACAACCGCTCGGGGTCTGCAGAACTTGGGGCGATGTATCACGGATGTATCAAGCCGGCTCATGCCGAGCCGCGCTACTTCGTATCGTCTCGTCCCGGCAAGCGCCCTGACCTGCAGCTCGGCATTTTGGAATTCGGCACTCTTGCCAGAGACACCTAAATCAGATAATCTGATCGCATGCCTGAAGTGAGCGCCACCGAAGCGTCCCGGAGCTTCGCCGACATTCTCGATGGCGTCGAGCATCGCGGAGAGCACTACACGATCGTCCGTCGCGGCCGGGTGGTGGCACGAATCGAGCCCGCGAACGCGCCGTCCGGCGCCGACGCCAAGGCCCTGGTGCGACGACATCGCGTCGACGCGGATTGGTCTCGAGAAGTCGCCGATCTGAGGAGCGAGCTGATCATCGAGGAGCGGTTCTGACCGCCCTGCTGCTCGACACGAACGTACTCATCGAGGCAGAGCGAGCCGCACTCGACCTCGATGCGTTGATCGCCGACGACGACGAGCCAGCGGTCGCCGCGATCACGATCGCCGAGTTGGGCGTAGGAGTCGAGATCGCCACCGGCAAGCGTCGACAGGCGAGACGCGCGTTCCTCGAGGACATCGTGTCGACATTGCCAATTCTCGGATACGACCTCGAGGTGGCGCGAGTTCACTCCGGATTGTTGGTCGCCGTGCGCAAGAGCGGTCGGCCGCGAGGCGCCCACGACCTCATCATCGCCGCGACCGCGAAGTCCACCGGTCGCACCGTGGTCACCGCAGACACCCGCGGATTCGACGATCTCCCAGGGGTCAAGGTCCGGCGACCGGTCTGAGTCGCGGACACCGTGCATGCATCACAGATCGCGCTACGGATCAGCAGGTTGAGTGTTCGAGTCACTCCGAGCGCGCTGGGTTCGTCCCAACATCGTCGCCGACACCACCACGCGGCCTGCGGGGCCCGTTTCGACGATCATTGACACAGTTCTGGATGTGTCTTGGACGACGGCAGGGGGTCCGTTGGACCTACATCCTGTTGACTACTGGTCGTGGGTCCCCCGCATCCCACGAAGGAGCAACCACGATGAACCGAGCATGGATCACCGGCCTCACGGTCGCCAGTGTCGCAGGAACGGGTGGTGTCGCGTTCGCCACCATGACCGCCAGCACGAACCCGGCGTCCGCCGCCCCCACCCCCCTCGCTGCCGCCGAGATCACGACCGCCACGGTCGCCTCCCGCGGCTACAGCTTCCAGGCCGGTTCCGCCGGCCAGGTGAACCTCACCGCCGACGACGGCGCGCTGACGGTCGACTCCACGGCCCCGTCGGCCGGGTGGCTCGTCCTGTCGTACACCGGTCCCGGCACGCACGTCGAAGTGCAGCTCGGCGACGGCGTCCAGATCGTCACCTTCGCCGCCGATCTCGTGAACGGCGAAGTGCTCGCCGGCATCAGCTCGACGCCGGTGCCCACGCTGCCCACCGCCCCGGCCGCCACGCCGGCTCCTGCCCCCGCACCGGCCGTCCCTGTCGTGGTGCTGCAGCCGAGCGCTCAGCCGCCGGCCAGCTCGCACACGTCGTCGCCCTCCAGCGGCGGCGAGGACGACGAGGACGAGAGCGAAGACCACGAAGACGAGGACTACGAGGACGAAGGCGAAGACGGCGATGACTGACCCCCAGCAGGCAGCGCGTATCGCCGCCATGCGAGCCCGCCGCGGCCAGGCGCCCGTCGAGATCGCGACGAGCACGGCCACCGCACCGGCCCCCATGGCCAGCGTCGCCGCGAGCACCACACCCACCTGGGCACCGCCCACCGTCGCGGTCGCACCGGCACCCATCGCACCGGCACCCATCGCACCGGTGGTCGCGTCCCGCCCCGCGGCCACCGGCGCACCCCGCCGGTCACCTCGCCGCCGTCACGCCGCTGCGGCGTCGCGAATCGTCGCCACCGGTCTGGCGACGTCCAGCGTGTTCGCGATCATCGGCGTGATGGGCGCCGCCGCTCGGCCCAGCACCCCGGAAGCCGACACGACCACGGCCACCGATCCTGCAGCCACCACGCCGGTCACGCCCGCAGCGCCGACCGTGGCGCCCATCCAGACGGTGGTGCTCACCCTGCCGCCCGCGCAGAGCACCGTCCCCGCCGCCGCACCCGCACCGGTTCCGGTCGCATCCCAGGGCAACAACTCGGCACCGAAGCCCGCCGCCGCCCCGGCCCCCAAGCCGGCGACGCCCGCGCCGCAGCCCGTCGTCACCCAGCCGGCTCCTGCCCCGGCACCGGCGCCGGCTCCGGCGGCCACCACGAAGTCGAGCAAGTGAACGAAGGTGGCAGCATGGGACACACCATGCAGCACCCAGTGGAACGAGCCTTTCGTGTGATGGGGTGTTCGTCGTACGTGGTGATCCACGGCGGCGACGAACACCTCCTCGATGTCGCCGAGGCTCGGCTGCGCGAGCTCGAGTCGTGGTGGAGTCGGTTTCTCGACGACAGCGACATCACCATCGCCAATCGCGCCGCCGGCACCCCCGTCGTCGTGCACCCCGACACCCTGGCCGTGGTCAGCCGAGCGCTCGACGCCTGGCGTCAGACCGAGGGTCGTTTCGACATCACCGTCCTGCCCGCCCTCCTCGGGGTGGGCTACACCCACAGCGCCGTCGACCAGTCGGCGGCGCCGTCCATCCCGGGTTCACGCGTCGGCATGAGCGCGTGGGTGCGCGTCGACTACGACCAGTCCACGCTGACGGTCCCCGCCCAGTCGGCCATCGATCTCGGTGGCATCGGCAAGGGCTTCGCCGCCGACATCGTCGCCGAAGAGCTCATCGAGCGGGGCGCGACCGGCGCACTCGTCAACGTGGGTGGCGACCTACGCACCGCCGGCCACCCCGTCGACGACGAGAGCTGGTACCTCGGCGTCGAGGACCCCCAACAGGCTCCCGCGCACCTCGCCTTTCTGCGTCTCCACGACGGAGGCATCGCCACGTCGGGCACGACGGTACGCACCTGGACCGATACCGAGGGGCGAACCGTGCATCACCTCATCGACCCCGTCACCGGACGACCCGCCGACCATCAGGTGCTCACCGCCACCGTGCTCGCCGCCGACGCAGCCACCGCCGAGGCGTTCGCCACGGCATCGATGATGATGCCGGCGACACAGGCAGTGGCCATGCTCGACCGTCTCGGCCTTGCCGGGCTGGTGGTCGACACCGCCGGGCAGGCGCACCGGACGAGCACCTTCGCTGCGTTCGAACCGCCACCCGCTCAGGGCTGACTCAGAAACCGAACATCAGGTCGATGTAGGCCTGGCCGAAGAAGATCGCCAGGATCGTGCCCAACGCCAGGAACGGACCGAACGGCACCGCAGTGCGCCGCCCAGCCCGACCGACGACCATCAGGGTGACACCCACCACGGCACCCATGACGAAACCGAAGAACAGCCCGACCGGGACGAGCCCCGGGTTGAGGAAGCCCAGGTAGGCGCCCAACAGCGGCGAGAGCCTGACGTCGCCGTCACCCATGCCGCCACGGCTGGCCAGGTAGATGAGTCCCATGATGGCCAGGGCGATCCCGGCGCCGAGCAGCATCATCCAGATCCGCTTCGGTTCGCGCTCGACCAGCGCTGCCACGCACAGTAGGGGGAGACCGAGCGCAGCGGTCCAGTAGATGATCTGCCGGGGTAGCCGCTGGGTCTTCAGATCGATCCAGCTCAGGGCCACCAGCCCGGCCATCAGCACGCAATACGCCGGTGTGCGCCACGACAGACCGAAGTGCCACGCAGTGAGACCGAAAAGAAACGACGTTGACAACTCAAGCACGAGCGGTTCGATGCCGATACCGGTATGGCATTGACGGCACTTCCCTCGAAGCGCCACCCAACTGAAGACCGGAACCAGATCGCGGGCAACGAGGCGCAAGCCACAATTCCCGCAGGCCGACCCGGGGTGAACGACCGAAGCTCCTCGGGGCACTCGGTCCACCACCACGGTGAGGAAGGAACCGAACAGAAGCCCATACAGGGCGGAGAAGACGACAATCATCGTATGAGGTGCCAGCCGCATGGGCGGTGGCACACGGGAGGCTAGCTCCAATGTTCAATCCAGACCCGATGTTGATCACCCTGCTGCAGGCCACGGTTGCCGCGGGTGCGAGCGACCTCCACCTCACCGTCGGTCGACCGGCGACGGCGCGCCGCGACGGCGTGCTCGTCCCGTTCGAGGGCGTCGGCCTCGTCACGCCCGAGGAGAGCGAGCGCATCGTGAGGTCGCTGCTCACCCTCGAACAGCAACACGAGCTCGAGCACGTGTCGCAGGTCGACTTCTCGTTCGGCCTCGAAGGCGTGGGTCGATTCCGTGCCAACGCCTTCAAACAGCGCAACACCTATGCGCTCGCGCTGCGTGTCATTCCCTTCCGCGTGCGTTCGTTGGAAGAGCTGGGCGCCCCTTGGGCCGCCAACGAGCTGCTCCAGCGCCCGTTCGGACTGGTGCTCGTGGTGGGCCCGACCGGTTCCGGTAAGAGCACCACTCTGGCGGCGATGATCGACCGCATCAACGAACAGAAGCCGGTCCACATCCTCACCATCGAGGACCCCATCGAATACCTCCACCACCACAAGGTCGCGATGGTGAACCAGCGCGAGGTCGGCACCGACGTCAACAACTTCCTCGACGGACTGCGCAGTGCACTTCGCGAGGACCCCGACGTCATCCTCCTCGGCGAAATGCGCGACCTCGACTCGATCAGCATCACGTTGACACTCGCCGAGACCGGCCACCTCGTGTTCGCCACCCTGCACACCAACGACGCCTCGCAGGCCCTCGACCGCATCATCGACGTGTTCCCCGCCGAGCGCCGCGACCAGATCCAGATCCAGCTCGCCGGCACCTTGCAGGGCGTCATCAGCCAGCGCCTGCTCCCCGCCGAGGGTGGCGGTCGAGTGGCCGCCTACGAAGTGCTGATGGCGAACGACGCCGTCCGCAACCTGGTGCGTGAAGGCAAGAGCCGTCAGCTGCGCAACGCGATGATCTCCGGTCAGCAAGAAGGCATGCAGACGATCGAGATGGACCTCGCCCGTCTGGTGTCGAGCGGCATCATCAGCTTCGACACGGCCGCCGAGGCCAGCCAGTACCCGAAGGAGATCCTGGCGCAGGCCGCCACGATGCGGGCCCAGATGCAGGCGCAGGCCACCGTTGCTGCGGGCCAGGCCGCCAGCACGGGCGCCGGCGAATTCGTCGGCGCCTGACGGGGGCATCGACATGACCGCCAAGCTGCCGTACAAGACCCTCGGTGGCGTCGTGCCCTGCCCGGGCGGTTGGCTCATCGTGCCGGCGCGCCTCGCCGGTGTCACGGTCGCGGTCGAAGACGCAATGGTGGTACCCACGTTGATCGACGTCCTCGAGTTCAAGCCGAAGTTCGAGGCGTGCGCCATCTGGGCGCCCATCGGCTTCAACGACCAGCCGGCCGGACCGTTCCGGCCGTGCGACTCCGAAGCCCGCGACTTCGTGGGTTGGCCGCGGCGCATCTCCATCCGTCCCACCCCGTCGCGTGCGGCGCTGCACGCGCCGACACGTGAGGACGCACTGCAGCTCGAGCCGTGGCTCACCCGCGACGACTTCCGCCGGTTCAAGTGGCTGCGTGAGGCCGAGCGCGAGTTCCAGCCGTTCCATCAGCGCATGTTCTTCGCCGCCCATCCCGATCTCAGCTTCACCAACCTCAACGGCGACGTTCCGTTGACGACGTCGCCGCACCACGCCGACGGTGTGCTCGAGCGAGTTCAGCTGATCCGCGACAAGCTGCCTGGCGCAGAGAACGTGATCATGGGGGTACCGCCCGCCGGCGCCGCTCAGCTGCATCTGATGCAGGCGTGCGCCCTGGTGTGGACCGCCCGGCGTGCAGCCGGCCGGGCGATGAGCCGCCTGCCGATGGACCCCAATTGGGACGAGGCCGGCATGCGGATGGAGCTCGTTCGCTGAGACATTGGCCGCGCGGACCTACCGCTCGGTAACGTCGGTGCATGCAGGACGTGGCGGAGGCCATCGAGCACGGTGCAAGTGGCGACGAGATCGCCGCGTTCGCTGTCCCCGAGTCGTATCGAGCTGCGCATGTGTTGAAAGCGGAGCAAGGCATGTGGGCCGGCGTGGCGTCGGTCGACAAGGACCCGCGTCAGAGCCTCCACGTCGGTGATGTGCCCACACCGGCACTCGCGCCCGACGAGGCCTACGTCGCTGTGATGGCCAGCAGCATCAACTTCAACACTGTGTGGAGCAGCATCTTCGAGCCGGTCAGCACGTTCGGATCGCTGGCCCGCTTGGCGCGAGAGAGCGAATGGGCGCAGCGCCACGATCAGCCGTACCAGGTTGTCGGCAGCGACGCTGCGGGCGTCGTGCTGCGCGTCGGCGCGGCGGTGCGCAACTGGAAGCCGGGCGACCGCGTCACGGTGCACTGCAACCACGTCGACGATCAGGACCAGACAGCTCACGACGACTCGATGATGGCCAGCAATCAGCGGAT
The DNA here is from genome assembly GCA_031413415.1 of Acidimicrobiaceae bacterium. Lineage (GTDB taxonomy): Bacteria > Actinomycetota > Acidimicrobiia > Acidimicrobiales > Ilumatobacteraceae > UBA668. Next base: position 437 of record JANOET010000344.1, on the reverse strand, counting down.
CTGGGGCTACGAGACCAACTTCGGCGGACTCGCCGATCTCGCTGTGGTGAAGGCCAACCAGCTGCTGCCAAAGCCAGCGCACCTGACGTGGGAGGAAGCCGCTGTCAACGCGCTGTGCAACTCGACCAGTTATCGCATGCTGGTCTCGCGCAACGGGGCGGCGATGAAACAGGGCGACGTCGTGCTGATCTGGGGGGCAACCGGCGGTATCGGTGCGTATGCCGCCCAGTACGTGCTCAACGGTGGCGGCATCCCAGTGGGCGTCGTGTCGTCGCCCGACAAGGCTGCAATCCTGCGCTCGATGGGCGTCGAGGCGGTCATCGATCGGCGTGCGGCCGACTATCGGTTCTGGAAGGACGAACACACCCACGACGAGGCCGAGTGGCGGCGGTTCGGAAAAGACATCCGCGACCTCGTCGGCGAGGATCCCGACATCG
>JANOET010000343.1:0-10376 GCA_031413415.1 Acidimicrobiaceae bacterium | reverse complement strand
CTCGCCATGCAGGTTGCCCCCATAGACGCCGCGGCCCGGCTGCCACGCCACGGCCTCGCCGTCGAGCCAGCTGAGCTGCAGCGCCGGGGGTTGGTTCCGGGCCGCCATTCCTCGCAGTGTACGGAGCGGGTGCGCGAGGGTTCCTCGGGTGCTGCAATCCGCGTTCACTGGGCGGCGAGCAAGGCCTCCAGATACTGGGCGACGCCGTCGTCGGCGTTCGTCGCCGTCACCTCGTCGGCTGCCGCCAACACCGATGGGTGGGCGTTGCCGACGGCGACTCGGCGACCGGCCCAGCCGAACATCGGCAGGTCGTTCACCTCGTCGCCGAACACCACCACCTCGCTGGCCGAGATGGCCAGGTGGTCGCACAGCCAGCGCAGGCCGACACCCTTGTCGGCGCCCGCAGGAGCGATCTCGACCGCGTCGGCGCCCAGGTGGCACACCGCCAGCCCCGGGCCCAGGATCGCCGGCAACCGGGTGAGCAGGTCGTGCGCGGTGAGGGTGGGGTGGAATGCGAGCAGCTTGATGGCGTCGACGGCGTCGTCGTGGCCGACCAGCGCGTCGGGCACGCTCACGCCACCGGCATGCACTGGCATCCGTTCGAAGAACCCCGGCTCGGCGGCGAAGCCTCGATCGGTGGCGAGCGCGAACCCGAACGCCGGATCGACGGCCCGCATACGAACGATTGCCTCGCGGGCGAGTTCGACGCCGAACGAGGTGGAGAACAGCACCTCGCCGTCGGGCAACGAGCAGATGACGGTGCCGTTCGCCATGACGCCGAAGTGCACCCCGCTCCCTGCGGCCTCGACCTCGCGAGTTGCGACGAACGGCGGACGACCGGTGGCGAACACGACGATCACCCCTGCGGCGGCCATCGCCTGCAACGCGGCGGCCGAACGAGGGGTGAGCGTGCCGGTGGGGTCGAGCAGCGTGCCGTCGAGGTCGATGGCGATGAGGCGCGGCAGCATTCGGGAATTCTGCCGGAAAGGTGTAGAACTGGCACATGAACGACCCTCAGATCACCGTGCCGTCCCGCGTGGCCCTGGTCGTCGGACCGGTCGCCACCGTCCTCGTGGCCTGGGCGACCGAATCGTCGAACGCCGGCATGGCGCTCGCCAACGTGGCGCTCCTCCTGGCCGTGCTGTGCGTGGGAGCGGCCCTCACGAGCTGGCAGGCCGGTCTGCTCACCTCGGTCGTCGCCGGTTTGGCTCTGAACTACTTCCACACCGTCCCGGTGCACTCGTTGCGCATGACCGAGGGCGCCGAGATCGTCACCGTCCTGCTGCTCATCGGACTCGGCTCGATCGTCAGCGCCGCCACGGCGCTTCGCGTCCGCAGCCGTACGTTCGCGCATCGCGACGCCGAGAGCGATCGCGCCACGCGGCATCTCGCCGAGCTGCTCCAGGTCGGCGGTCCGGCCCTGGCCGCATGGCACTCCGCCCTCGACGCCGCGAACCCGCAACTCGGACTGCTCGACGCCCGACTGGTCGTCGGTGTACCCCCGGCGATGGCGGTCGTCGCCCGCAAGACCACTGCCGACGAGGGCGACCTCGTGGTTCTGTCCGAGACCGGCGCCGCTGTTCGCCTTGCCGACGACGACCGATTCCTCGTCGTGCGGCCCCAGCCGGGACTCGGCGCGCTCGAAGTGGACCGCCGGGCGTTGCTGCGATTCGCCGATCAGTTGGCGTCCACCCTCGACGCGGCCTGATCCCGCGGTCAGCCCCGTTGTCCGCTCCGTCGGGGCGGCGAGCGTGTCAGAACGTGAAGGACTGCGTGGTGCCGATCTGCCACGCGTGCGCAGGGTTGGTCTGCACCGAGCCGGGCGCAGCTGTGCGACGCACCTGCAACGACACGGCCACGCTCTGCTCACCGGTGGCGTCGGCGGGCACCTTCAGCCGTTCGGTGAAGCCGGTGGCGCAGCCGTTGCTCACCGCGGCGAGTGGGTCGTCGGGCGTGCAGAAGGCGGTGTTCATGGGAACGACGATCGCGAAGGCCGGACGTTTCGCGCCGGTCTCGTCGATGGCGCGCAAGGTGAGCACGGCGCCGTCGGGCATCGAGCGCGCATAGGTCGTGCACGACGCGCCGGGTGTCGCGGCGTCGAGCGTCGCGGGCCCACACCACACGGTGCCGGCGCGCGTCGACCACGCCGCCTCGACCTTCCAACCCGCGGGGAACACAGGGTCGTCGACGACGACGCCGACGTCGTAGACGGGCGAGAGCGGGCTGCGTACCTGCGTGCCGCGCAGGTCGAGGGTGAAACGGGTGCCGGACGCGTCGGCCACGAAGAGCTGCACGCAGGCGTACCCGCTCCAACCGCCCGGCATCGCCGGATCGAGCTCGATGTCACCGTCGACCACGATCACCGGACGGCTACGGCCACCGACCGTGCGCTGTTCCTGGGCGATGGTGAAGTGACCGGACCTCGTTCGCACGATGCCCTGCTGGTTGTTCGCCCAGCCGGCGCAGTCGGCGTTCTCGACCAGGTCGTGCCGACCGTAGACCTTCGCGGTGAGCCGGTCGAGCGTGGTGGTCGGCGGTAGCAGATCGTCGGCGAGCACCGCATAGTGCACGTGCACGGTGGGCACCAACGAGCCGTCGGCAGAGCGCTGCTCGCCGAGCGAGCCGAATCCGACTTGGTCGACGAACGGCCGATCCTCACCGTCGAGCGGCATCGTCACCGTCACCGGCCCGACCGACTCGGCTCGACCTTGCGAGCTGATGCCCAGCAGCGACACGGCGATGTCGGCTCGACCGCCCGTTGCGTGCGTGCGGACCACGTCCAGCGGCAGGGTGAGGCAGGCGAGCAACGAGTGCTGCACGCCCTCGGTCTCCCATGCGGTCCTCCACTGTTGGTCGAACTCGGACGACGTGACCATCGTCAGCTTCTCGATCGGCTCACCGTCGGACCACGTCCCTGTGAGCGCGATGCTCGACGGCTGATTGACGACGACGGCGATGGTGGGTCGCGTTCCGGAGGCCAGGAACGGATCGGGCACGGTGGTGGCTTCGATGGCGCTACACATCGACGCGGTCGCTCCCGTCGCCGCGAACGGTACGGAGATCGACAACGGGGTCAGTTGCGCTGCGGCATCGGAGGGGGCCTCCAGCACCCGGGCCGGACCGCCGGTGCACGGCGCAGCGGCGACCGTCGTGCAGGGGTCGGCGAACGAGTTGCCGCCGGTGGGCGCGAGTGTGGTGGTGGTGTCGGTCAGCTCGGCGGTGCTGGGCGGCGCGACCGGAGGGACGGCCTCGGTCAACGGCACTGGTGCCAGGGGTGGAGGCGCGGTGGGTGCGGTGGCCACGACGGGTTGCAGCGATGCGGTGTCGACCGGTACGAGCTTGCCGGACGTGTCGAGCGAGAGCGGAATGGCCGCCCCCTCGGGAACCTCCACGCCCATGTCCTCGGGGTAGCCGAGCAACGTGGCTCGGTCGATAAGCATCGCGTTGGCCGCGGGCACGGTGCCCCGGGCGGGCGCCACCGACTCGAGGTCGCCACCGGTGGGCAACGGGCGACCGACGACGGTGCCCGAGTTGCCACCCGTTCCGGCCTCGGTACCGCGGGTGAACCAACCGACGGCGCCCCCGACGATCAGCATCACGAGGGGTGCGCCGATGACCAGTGCGCGGGTGCGCTGCCGTTTCACTTGCATCCGAAGCTCCCCGGCTCGCGCAACGACACCGTGATGGTGCCGCTGCCCACGTTGCCGGCGCCGTCGGCCGCCGTCGCGGTGATCACGAGGGGCAACTCGCCCGAGGTCGGGCCGTTCTCGGTGACGACGAGCTTGAACCGATTCCCCGCCACCGGCGCGAGGCCTGCGGACTGCGGTCCCGTCGCCGAGAACCAGGTGGCGACGATCGAACGGATGGACACGGGCAACGTCGGGTCGGCCACGGTGACCGACACCTCCAACTCGACCTCGTCGGCGCACTTCGGCGCGGGCGAGACGTACAGATACGGACGGTTCGCCGACAGGGTGACCACCGGCGGGGTGCGGTCGGTGGCGATCGTGGTCGACGTCGTCGACGTGGTCGTCGACGTCGTGCTCGTGGACGTACTGCTGGTCGTCGGCGCCCCGGCGATCGTCGTCGGCGGCACCGACGTGGACGACGTCGTGGTGCCCGCCACCGGGTTCACGTCGCAGCCCATCACCGGCAGACCACCGGTCCGCACTCTCGTGCCGAGCTGCGCGAGCGGCGCCCACGCCGGGCGGGTGGGGTCGTCGGGGTGGCGCACGACCGCCCAGCGGTCGTCGGTGACACCGATCAACCACACGTCGTCGCCCGGCTGGAGCTGGCCGATGCTCTGCGCGCCCTCCATGGGGCAGCTGAACAGGTCGACGGCCCCGGCTGCAGCGACAGCCGACTTCTTCGGAGCGAAGTTGGACACCACGAACCAACCGGCAGCAGCCGCGACGAGGCACATCACCGCGAGGACGACGACCGGTGGCCGTCCTCGGCGTCGGTTCATGAACGGGCTCCCTGGGGCGGCACGGCATCAGTTGAGCAGGTGGAGGCGTGACAACGCACGCATCACCATCGGCTCAACCGGTCGTGTTCTCCAGTACTTGGAACATCTTCAGGTCGCTGTAGAAGTCCAGTGCGTAGTCGCCGCCCTCGCGGCCGATGCCGCTGATGCCGCAGCCACCGAACGGTGCGGTGAGGTCGCGGACCAGGAAGCAGTTGGTCCAGACGGTGCCGGCGCGGACGGCGCGACCCATGCGTTCGGCCCGCTCCTGAGAGCCGGTGTAGACGATTGCCGACAACCCGTACGGCGTGCTGTTCGCCAGGCGGACTGCATCGGCTTCGTCGGTGAACGTCTGGAACGTGAGCACCGGGCCGAACACCTCGTGCTGCACCACCTCGCTGTCGTTGCTGCTCGGCGCGATGAGCGTGGGCTCGAACCACAGGCCGTCGTGGCCGCCCAACGGCGACTTCGAGCCGCCTCGAAGGATGGTGTCGCCGGCGGCTCGGGCACGATCCACGAAGCCAGCGACTCGTGCCGCATGGTCGGGGTGGATCATCGGGCTGATGGTGGTGCCTGCCTCGCGCGAGTCGCCCAGGACATGGGCGTCGGCGAAGCCGTGGAACAACTCGAGGAACTCGTCGCGAACCGACTCCTCCACGAGCAGTCGCGTTCCCGCGAGGCACACTTGGCCGCTGTCGTCGTACTGGCCGGCGGCCTTCTTCGCGGCGGCACTCAGGTCGCTGTCGGCGAAGACGACGAACGGGCCCTTACCGCCCAGTTCGGCGGTGAACGGCACGATGTTCTCGGCGGCCGCCCGGCCGATGTGCTTCGCCGTCTCGGGCGAGCCGGTGAAGCTGATCCGCTGCAGCCGCGGGTCGCTCACCAGCGCCGCACCGACCTCTTCGCCGATGCCCTGCACGACGTTGAACACACCGGGTGGCATGCCCGCGTCGTGACACAGGTCGGCCAGCAGGCTGCAACTGAGAGGGCTCCACTCGGCGGGCTTGAGGATGACCGTGTTCCCGGCGGCGAGCGCCGGTGCGCACTTCCACGTGCTGAGCATGAACGGTGCGTTCCACGGGGTGATGATGACCGTGGGGCCGGCGGGCATGCGCATGACCCGGTTGGCGGTGCCGTTCGACGACCAGACCCGTTCGTCGTACTGCTCGGCGAGGTCGGCATAGGCGCGGAAGTTGCGCGCACCACGCGACAGCACGCGCAGCCGCAGACTTTCCTCGAGCATGGCCATGTCGAGGCACTCGACGGCCGCGAGCGGGGGCACGTGCTCGTCGATGAGATCGGCGACGCGACGCATGATGTCGCCTCGGGCCTTCACGCCCATCGCCGCCCACTCGGGGAACGCGTCGATCGCGGCGGTGACCGCGAGGTGCGCAGTGTTCGCATCGCCGCGTGCCACGTCGGCCAGCTTCACCGACCAGTCGAGTGGTGAGCGGTCCTCGAACGTGGTGGGTGACGCGATGCGCCGACCGCCGATGTAGTGATCGGTGCTGACGGGCACGCCGCCGACATCGACCCGGTTGCCGTCGGTGACCGGCCACGCAGCAGCGATGTTCACGCGAAACCTTCGGGCAGCTTCGGATGCACACGCGGGAACGGCAGCTCGTCGCGCTCCGTGCTGTTCGGCCGCCGCTGCCCGCGCATCGGCCAGTCGCCGCCGAGCGCGGTGCTCAGCACCTCCTCGGTCTCGGTGGGTTGGGCGCCGATCTCGTCGCTCACCGGCGCCGGACCCTCGACGATGTGGTTGGTGAGTGCGCCAAGACCCTCGACCTCGACGGTGACGACGTCGCCCGGCTGCACGGGGCGGCTCATCGCCGGAGTGCCAGACAGGATGATGTCGCCCGGGACGAGCGTGATGAGGCGGGCGATGTCGGCCACGAGGTAGTGCATGTCCCACGCCATCTCGTCGGTGCTGCCGTCCTGGCGGACGACACCGTTGACCGAGGTGGTGATGCGCTTGCCGTGGAAGTCCCAGTCGGTGATGAGACCCGGACCGATGGGGCACAGCGTGTCGGCACCCTTGACGCGCAGCATCGAACCGCTGTCGGTGTCGCGGAAGTCGTGCAGGCCGTAGTCGTTCGCCACGGTGTAACCGGCGATGTAGTAGCCCGCCTCGGCGTGGCTGACGTTGCGACACGTGCGACCGATGACGATGGCGACCTCGCCCTCGTAGTTCAACCACTTGCAGTTCGACGGCCGGACCACTGCGGCGCGGTGCGAGTTGAGTGCGCTGACCGGCTTGTGGAAGTAGGTGGGTGCGGGCGGCAGCGAAACACCGAACTCCTGCACGCGGCTGACGTGGTTCAAGTGACAGCAGATGATCTTCGTCGGCTCGACCGGCGGGAGGTGCACGGCGTCGTCGATCGTGACGGACCGGCCGTCGCGAGCGACCAGTCGATCGCCGTCGCGTTGCATGACGGTGGGGTACCCGTCGAGCAGGATCCTTCTGATGTCGGACACGGTGTTCCCTTCCCCGTCCTGGGGTCGTTTGGGTCCAAACTATAGTGTCGGGCCATGACTGCGTTGAACGGCTTCATCTTCCCTCGCACGGCTGTGGGCGGGGCGTCGATGCTGCCACCCATGCCCTGGCACTACAGCGGCGATCTCATCACGGTCGAGTACCGCACCGATCCGTCACGCGTCGCCGAACTGCTGCCCGACCCGCTGACGCTCGTCCCCGACGACCAGGATCCCGGCGCGGTGGCGATGATCTTCGCCGACTGGCAGAGCTGCGGCGACGACTACAGCGAACTGATGGACCCCGTGCGCTCGCAGTACAAGGAGGCGTTCCTCGTCGTGCGCTGCATGCACCAGGGCACCATCTACAGCCGCTGCGTGTACATCTGGGTCGACAAGGACTTCGCGATGGTCCGCGGCCACTTCCAGGGCTACCCGAAGAAACTCGGCAGCATCTGGCAGACCCGCCCTGTCACGGTGGGCAAGGCCGGGCCGCGCATCGCCCCCGGCGGCAAGTTCGCCGGCACGGTGGCGTACCACGACCGCCGCATCCTCAACGCCTACGTCACGTTGCGCGAGCCCAGCGACACGAACGGCTTCGTCAACGGCCATCCGATGGTGCACTCGCGCTACATGCCGCGCATCGAGGGTGACGGCACCGACAGCTACAGCGAGTTGGTCACCATGAGCGGCCGCGACGTCGAGGTCGGCCCGGCCTGGCGTGGCGACGCGGAGATCGAACTGTTCGACAGTCCGGTGGAGGAGGTGGCCCGGCTGGAGGTACGTGAGGTCATCGGCGGGTACTTCCGCCAGGTCGGCACCACGTTCGCCGGTGGCACCACCTTGGAGGCGAAATGAGCTCCGGACCGACTCGTGGCGCCGGCCGCGACCCCGACCTCGGTCGCGACGACCTCGACATCGTCGACCCCGACTCGTATCTCGACGGTTTCCCTCACGCGACGTTCCAGCGTCTACGCGACACCGACCCCATCAGCTGGTGGCCCGAGCACGATGGCGGCAAGGGCTTCTGGGCGGTCACCCGCTACGAGGATCTGCTGTACGTCAGCCAGCACGTCGAGCTGTTCTCCAGCGCGCAGGGCATCACGTTGGAAGAGATCGAGGGCGACGACTTCGAACTGCGCCGCAACATGCTCGAGTACGACCCGCCCGAACACACCCGCTACCGGCGTCTGGTCAGCAAGCCGTTCAGCCGTCGCGAGGTGTACACCTACGAAGACGGCATCCGCGGGCTGGCACGCGACGTGGTGCTCGAGGCGCACGAGCTCGGTACGCAGTTCGACTACGTCGACCGCGTCGCCAAGCAGCTGCCCATGCGCATGCTCGGGCGCCTGCTCGGCGTGCCCGACAGCGACGGCGACTGGCTGGTCGAGCAGGGTGATGCGCTCCTCGGCAACCTCGATCCGGAGATGACCCAGTACCCCGTCGGGCTCACCGACACCGATGAGTTCAAGCACATTCCGTTCCGGTCTCCCGCCGCGCTCGAGCTGTACCGATACGCCGAACAGCAGGCCGAGTTGCGCAAGGGCTGCCCTGCGCACGACGTCATCGGGAAGCTGCTCGAACCCACCATCGACGGTGAGAAGCTCACCGAGCTGCAGTTCAAGAACCTCTTCGTGCTGATGGTCAGCGCCGGCAACGACACCACCCGGTACACGATGGCCGGTGGCATCAAGGCCCTGGCCGAGCATCCCGAGCAGTTCGCCGAACTGCGCCAGGCGTGCATCGACGGCAACAGCGACGTCGTCGAACGCGCGGTCGAAGAGGTGTTGCGATGGACCTCGGTCACGATGCACTTCCGCCGCACGGCCACCCAGGACGTCGAGCTGCGCGGCCAGCAGATCCGCAAGGGTGACAAGGTCGTCATCTGGTTCAGCTCGGCCGACTACGACGAGCGGCAGTTCCCCGACCCGTACCGGTTCGACATCCACCGCACACCGAACGACCACGTGGCGTTCAACCTGCGCAGCCCGCACCTGTGCCTCGGCGCCCAGCTGGCCCGTATGGAGCTGAAGGTGCTGTTCGAGGAGCTGTTGCCGCGCATCACCTCCGTGTCGCTCGACGGCCCGGTCGAGCGGCTGCGCAGCAACTTCATCTGTGGCATGAAACGCCTGCCGGTGAAGGTGACATGGGCGTGAGCGTCGTGAGCGCCTCCACACTGGGTGAGGCGCGACTGCCGCTCATCGGTCTGTCGGGCCGGCGCTGGCCCGCCGAGTGGATCCCGCTGTTCGACTACACCGCGTTGCGCGGCGAAGAGGTCGACGTGCACCTGAGCGAGTATCCGAAGGTCATCGAGCGTGCCGGCGGACTGCCGGTGCAGCTGACCCGCAACACCGATCCGCCGTCGATCGTCGCCCGCCTCGACGGTCTGGTGATGACCGGCGGCGCCGACCCCGACCCGGCGCTCTACGGCGAGGACCCCCACCCCGAGCTCGGCTCGGTCGAGCGTGGCCGCGACGACTGGGAACTCGGGCTCATCCGCGCTGCGCTCGACGCGCGCATTCCCATGCTGTGCGTGTGCCGCGGGGCGCAGCTGTTGAACATCGCCCTGGGCGGCACGTTGGTGCAGCACCTCGACTCGTCCGAGCACGCCCGCTGGGACCACCCGCGCATCGACCGCTGCCACACCGTGCGGGTCACGCCCGGCAGCCGCGCCGAGGCGCTGTACGGCCCGGAGACACCGACGAACAGCCTGCATCACCAGGCGGTGGGTCGCATCGGCGATGGTGTGGTCGTCACCGGTTCCACCGACGACGGCGTGGTCGAGGCGTTCGAGGTGCAGGATCGCCCCGAGGTGTTCGCCGTGCAGTGGCACCCCGAGATGCTCAGCGACCAGGTCGACCCCGCGTTCCTCTGGCTCGTCGCCGAAGCCCGCACTGCCAGCCGTACCTGAGCCCTGCGAACCCGCTCGGGACGCGCCGATGCCCGCGCCGAGGCGGCGCGGGTTTCCGGTTGGGTGTTGCACGACCGACTGACGAGGGTCGGTGTGCTCGGCGCGTGGTGTCAGGCCGCCGCCTGTGCTGTTCGCCCGGGTGGGTGGTCTGGCGGGCGCTCCCGGAACAGGTCCTGTTGCTCGGGTTGTTCTCGCGAATTGAAGGTCCTGGTGCCGGTGTTGGGTGGGCAGTTGATGATCGTGCCGTCGGCCAACTGCAACTGCAGGTTGTGGGCGTTGCCGATGACCTTCACGCCGGGCCGGTGTTTCTCGTGATGATGATGACTGCACCACATGACGAGTTCGTCGAGGTCGGTTGCCCCGCCGAGGATCCAGTCCGTCAGGTGGTCGATCTCGCACCAGGCGGGTGGGATGCGGCATCCGTCCCAACGGCAGCCGCCATCGCGAGCAACCAACGCCGTGTACTGATGGAACGTCGCGTACCGCTCCGACCGTCCGAGGTCGAGGACATGGGTGCCGGTCGTG
>JANOET010000342.1:0-14963 GCA_031413415.1 Acidimicrobiaceae bacterium | reverse complement strand
GCCCGATATCAATTACGACATGTTCAACCACGGAGAATCTTGGAAGGAGTTCTACGATGGGGCCGAGGAGGTGTTGCCACCAAACGCGCCGAAAGTGAGAGGGAAGGAGGTAGTCGTCCGTGTTTTCGACGATTCAGCGAGTCGTGACTGCCGACGTCGGCGACGAACCCGTGCGCGGACTCAGGACCATGCGCAGCGCGGATCTCGTCGACGACGGCGAGCACGCGCTCGGCCACCAGGTCCACCACTGCGACGTGCGCACCTTCGTCGGCGAAGAGGAATGCGGTGGCTCGTCCCATGCCCGAGGCGGCTCCGGTCACGAGCACCCGCCTGCCCGCGACGGATCGCGACAGCGACGTGAGCCTCACGCGTACGCCCACGGACTCAGTGTCGCGGCCTTCTGCTCGGTCTCGTTCGAATCCATATGTCCGCACGCTAGATCGCCGTGCCGGTATCGTGCGCGGAAGTGAAGAAGCCCACCGTTGCCGAGCGCCGTGCCGAGATCCTCGAGGTCACCTGTCAGGTGGTCATCGAACGCGGCTTCGCCGCCACCCGAATCGCCGACGTGGCGAAGAAGCTCGGCGTGTCGAGCAGCCTCATCCACTATCACTTCGACTCGAAGGAACAGCTGCTGGCCGAGGCGTTCGCCCACTACGCCCGCAAGGACGTCGCCGAGATGGAGGCCGAGGTCGAGGCCGCACCGTCATCGGTCGGCCAGCTCGATCGCGTCGTGCAGAACTACGTGCCCGAGGGCAGCAACGACATGGAGTGGATGCTCTGGATCGACGGCTGGGGCGAGGCACTGCGAAACCCGATGATGCGCAAGATCAGCCAAGAGCTCGACGAGCAGTCAGCCGAACTACTCGAGCGTGTCATCACCAAGGGTGTCGAGCGTGCCGAGTTCGTGTGCAGCAACCCAGCCGCGGCGGCGATGCGCATCACCGCAATGGTCGACGGACTCGCGGTGCAGTTCGCCGCCCACGACGGGATGATGACGCGCGATCAGCTCATCGAGCACGTGCGCACCATCGCCGCATGGGAGGTCGGGCTGGAGCCCGACTCGTTGCGAGAATCCGCGTCGCCGCGCGTCGAAATCGCCGTGGCCGCGCCGGCCACCGACATCGCCCTTCGCCAACTCATCGCGCGCTACTGCGACGCGGTGTTGCGCAAGGACACCGCGGCCTTCGGCGAGGTCTGGGCCGCCGACGGCGTGTGGCAGCTCGGCAAGCCCATCGAGGGGCGCGAGGCCATCGTCGCCGCGTTCGAGAAGCTGATGAAGAACTATGCGTGGCTGGTGCAGAGTGCGCCGAACGCTGTGTTCGAGGTCGACGAGGCCAACGGCACCGCGTCGGGTCGCGTCGCCATCGTCGAGCAGTTCAAGAAGGTCAGGGGAGGGCCCGGCTCGTTCGTCGGCGTGTACCACGACCGCTACGTGCGAGAGCACGGTGCGTGGAAGTTCGCCGAACGCCGCATCGAAGTCATCGACCAGTCCTGACCACAGTTGCGACGCGTCAGCGCTGGCCTGCCGAGACGTCGGGGCCGGCTTCGGTCACTGCAGCGCAAGTTCGAAGTCAACGAGCGTTTCCGCCAAGCAGTCGAGCAGCCGAGCACGGCCCTCTTTGTCGAGCCCGTACTCGTCGCACACGAGCCGGAGTCGTGCGGGGCGATCAGCCCGAGTCCACCCGAGCCGAGCTGCGTTTTCGTCGTCGTCGATCGGGACGCACATCCGAGCGAACGACGCCAGATCGAACTCGCGTCGGCCAGGAGCAGCGAAGTCGAAATCCAACAACCCGACCGCCACGCCGTCACGGAACACGACGTTCTCCAAGCACACGTCGTTGTGGCAGAACACGTCGCCACCGACGGGATCGGACATCTCCTGGCTCCATGTCGCATTCTCGCCGACCGCCGCGGCCGTCGACGCGTCGTGCATGTGCCGAATCAAACGCGTGACCGAGCCGAGCACAGTATCGCTCTGAACCCACGCTGGATACGGGGGAATCGCGACGTCACCAGGGATGAACACGAGACGCTCACGGCCGTCCGGATCAATACCGACCGGAACGGACGCGCCGGCGAACCCCGCCTCGGCCAAGGCTGCGAGCATCCGATGGATCGACGACGAATGCTGATTGGAGGGACGCAGAACGTGGTCCTCCACACGCATGACTTCGCCAGCGTTGGCGACGCCACCATGCAGAGTCTCCCGACCTTCCACAACTGCATCCTCCCACGTCGAGCGAGAGCTTTCCTCGGCTTCACTCGGCCCAGCCCGCCCAACAACGAGCCCACCACCACCGCCGGTCGAGTAGGCCGTCGTTGCGCGCTCTCCGACGGTCGACAGCAGGTAGCGCCTAGCCGCAGCTCTGTATCGCTGAGGCCCGACTGCCGGAACTGGGCATGCCAAAACGACAGCCAGCGTCGTTTTCACCTGCCCAGTTCGGGGTGAGCGCAGCGGACTGGTCAGGGGCGGACTTCGTAGAAGGCGTTGACGCTGTGGTCGACGTCGAGCTTGCGGAAGCGAGTGAAGCCCGCGGCCTCGGCCATCTCGCGTGCACGGTTCTCGGACAGGCCGAGTGTGCCCAGGCCGAGTCCACCGGGCTCGCTGAGCGCAGACGACATGCACGACAGGACACTGATCCCGTACATGAGCGACGCCATCGGGTTCTTGCGCGCGTTCTCCTCGAACGTGTCGAGCGCCTTGATGTCCACGAGCAGCCAGGTGCCATCAGACTTGAGCGACGCCCGAATGGCCTCGATGACCTGCTGTGGGTGTGCCATGTCGTGGATGCAGTCGAACGTGCACACCAGATCCAGCGAGCCGTCCTCGGGCAACCCCCGGCTGCGCGGGTCGTGGAACGACGCGTTCGCCAGACCGCTCTCATCGAGCTTCGTCCTCGCCCGCTCGAGCGCGAACTGGCTGATGTCGTAGCCCGTGAAGGTGCTGTTCGCGAACGTGTGTGCCATCAACAGCACGGCACTGCCAGCGCCGCAGCCCACGTCGGCAACCGCAGCACCGGCGTTCAACTTGTCGACCACGCCGTCGAGCGCCGGCAGCACGATCGGTACGAGGAACGCTCGGTTCCACGGCTCGAAGCTGCGCTCGATGCCGACCGCGCCTTCGGGACCGTGACTGTCGTAGTCGTGACCCACGCCCGTGCGGAAGCTGTCGCGCACGTGCTCGAGCGCCTTCATGGTCTGGGGCAGCCGGTGGAACATGCCCATGCCGAACGCAGGGTGCTCGTGGTCGGCCAACACGATGGCCGCCTCGGGCGACAGCGAGAACGTGCCGTCGGAGTGCGCGTCGATCATTCTCGCCGCCGCCTGGTTGAACGCCCACTCGCGCACCCACCGCTCGATGGTGTCGGTCGCGGCAGCGAGTTCGGTGGTGGACAGCGGTCGACCGGCGCGGCGCATCGCCGCGTACAGCCCGAGCTGGTCCCCGAGGTGGATCATCCCTGCGGTGACCGCACCCTCCAGCTTGGTGAACACCTGAAACGAGTACATCTTCAACTTGTCGGGATCGACCTGGCGGGTGTCGGCGGTGTCGGACATGGCGGCCTCAGTTCGCATCGATGAAGTTGGGTGGGCGCTTCTCGAAGTACGACATCACCGACTCCTTCTGGTTCGGGCGGCCGATGAGCGAACCGATGCCGGCACGTTCAGCCGCGAACTGCTCTCCGGCTCCCTCGTTGAACAGCCCGTTCATCAACTGCTTCGCGGCGCGTACGGCGTCGGGGCTACGACCGGCGATCTCTCGAGCCAGGGCCATCGCGTCGTCGTACGGGGTGTCGCTGAGCTTGGTGGCGAGGCCCAACTGCTTCGCCTCACGACCGTCGAAGATTCGAGCGGTGAACACGAGCTCCTTGGCGACATCGGCACCCACGAGCTGCGACAGGAAGAACGTGCCGGTCATGTCGGGCACGAGACCCCAGAACACTTCGCGCACACTCATCTGCGTGTCGGGGTGGACGATGCGGATGTCGGCACCGAGTGCGAGCTGGATGCCCCCGCCCAATGCGTGACCGTGGACGGCGGCGATGACCGGCACCGGGATCTCCTGCCACACCCAGCACACCTGCTGGCCGAGATGGGTGATGCGGCCTTCCTTCATCTCGCCTGGGTTTCCCGATGGGCGCTCGCCCCCCTCGGCTCCATTGGCGCCACCAGCACCGGCCAGCTGGGTCATGGTGCCCAGATCGAGACCGGCGCAGAACGACGCACCGTCACCACTGAGCACGACGACCCGGACACCGGGCTCGTGCTTCAGCCGCTCGCCGGCCTCGGCCAGCGAGCTGAACATGGCGTTGTCGAGCGCGTTGCGCTTGTCGGTGCGGGTCATGCGCACATCGGCGATGCCGTCGGTGATGGTGATGGTGACGCGATCCTCGGACATGGCCGGAAGTTTGTCAGGTCATCGCTGCTCGGCTCGCAGCGTGTCCCTCACCGTCCTCGCCGCCTCCGTGGCGAGTCGGCACGAAGGTCGTGACACACTGCACGGATGCGTTTGAATCTCTCTGCCGACGAAGTGCTGTCCACCACCCGAGCCGTCCGCAAGCGGCTCGACTTCGACCGTCCGGTGGAGCGTGAGGTCGTCCAGGAGTGCCTCGAACTCGCGGTGCAGGCACCCACCGGCAGCAACAAGCAGGGTTGGCAGTGGATCTTCGTCACCGACGCGGCCAAGAAGAAGGCCCTCGCCGACATCTACGCCCGCAACTTCGCGGTGTACCGACAGTTGGGTGCCGCGAACCCGATGCCCACCGACGACCCGCGCGTCGAGCAGCAGGCCCGCGTGCTGTCATCGGCCGACTACCTCACCGAACACTTCCACCGTGTGCCGGTGATGATGATCCCGTGCATCGAGGGCAACCTCGACCGCGTGCCGGCGTTCGCCGGCGCATCGACCTGGGGCTCGCTGCTGCCGGCCGTGTGGAGCTTCATGCTCGCCGCCCGCGAGCGCGGCCTGGGCACCGCGTGGACCACCATCCACCTGATGAACGGCGGCGACGCCGAAGCCGCCGAGCTGCTCGGCATTCCCGACGGCTTCACCCAGGCCGGCCTGTTCCCCATCGCGTACACCATCGGCACCGACTTCAAGCCGGCAGCTCGCCTGCCACTCGAGCCGATCATGCACTGGGACCAGTGGTAGTTCTCCACTGCGCTCATGCGCCCGAGTTCTGTACACAGGACGGCGAGGAATACCGCTTCGACTGGGGAGCGGAGGGCCTCCGCTCGCTGGCCCCCTACTGCGCGGTCGTGGTCATCGTCGACGTGCTGCGCTTCACCACTGCAGTGTGCTGCGCACTCGAATCGGACGCCGCCGTGTTGCCGTACCGGTGGGACGACGACGGCGCCGCGGCCTACGCCGTGGCCAACGACGCGCAGCTGGCTGGGCGGCGAGAGGACGGTGCACTGTCGTTGTCACCCACCGACCTGCTCACGGTCCCGGCCGACACCCGGTTGGTGCTGCCGTCACCGAACGGGTCGACGCTGGCATTCATGGCACGCGATCTGGGCGCCACGCACGTCCTCGCTGGCTGCATCCGCAATGCGACTGCCACCGCCGGTGCGGCGCGTCGGCTCGCGGAGGGCGGCGCCATCGGCGTCATCGCGGCCGGTGAGCGGTGGGGGGTCGACGGAGGTTCGCTGCGACCCGCGGTGGAGGACCTGCTCGGCGCAGGAGCCGTGCTCGCGGCGCTCGATCCCTCGGCATCCGTGTCGCATCCGCGGTGCTCACCGGAAGCCGCTGCGGCGCGGGCGGCGTTCGTGGGTGCACGGCCGCGCCTGTACGGCGCGATCAGCAGTTGCGCATCCGGGCGCGAGCTGATCGAGCGCGGCTGGGAGGACGACGTGGCCACATCGGCGGCCCACGACGTCAGCCCGATGGTGTGCCGACTGGTCGCGAACGAGTTCCGAGGAACCTGAGTTCGCGCCGCGTTCACCAGGAACTTGAGTTCGCGCGGACGAACCCGGGTCTGGTCAGACGGAGACCTTCTTGTTGGCCTTGCGGCGATCCTCGAGGGCCAGGTGGCGCTTGCGGACGCGAATGGCCTTCGGGGTGACTTCGACCAGCTCGTCGGCGGTGATCCATTCGATCGCGGTCTCGAGCGTGTGGATACGCGGTGCGGGCAGCTTCACGGCATCGTCGTGGCTGTGGGTGCGGATGTTGTTCTTCTCCTTGGCACGCACCACGTTGACGACCATCTCGTCCTCACGCGAACACTCGCCCACGACCATGCCCTCGTACACCTGCTCCTGCGGGTTCACGAAGAAGCCACCGCTGAGCTGCAGCTTGTCGAGCGCGTACGCCGTGGTGACGCCGAGACGGTCGGCCACCATGGCACCACCACGACTGTCGGGCATGTCGCCGGCCCAGGGCATCCAGCCCAGGTGGTGCTGGTGCAACAGCGCCGTGCCGCGAGTGGCGGTCATCAGCAGCGAACGGAAGCCGATGAGGCCACGGCTGGGGCATTCGAAGGTGACGATGGTGCGACCGGCGTCGCCGGCGCGCAGGTCGGTGATGCGGCCCTTGCGGGGCGCCAACTCTTGCGTGACGGTGCCGACGTGCTCGTCGGGGACGTCGCAGACGCCCCGTTCCTGAGGCTCGAAGCGCTTGCCGTTGACTTCCTTGGTGATGACCTCGGGCCGGCTGACCTGCAGCTCGTAGCCCTCGCGACGCATGCTCTCGATGAGCACCGCGAGCTGCAACTCGCCACGACCCGCCACTTCGATGACATCGGGCGAACCGGTCTCGAACAGCTTGATACTGACGTTGCCGAGCAGTTCCTTGTTGAGCCGGTCCACCAGGTGGCGGCTGGTGAGGAACTTGCCGTCCTTGCCGGCGAGCGGCGAGGTGTTGACGCCGAACGTCATGCGCAGCACCGGCTCGTCGACCACCAGGCGAGGCAGTGCCACAGGGTCCTCGATGGAGGCGATGGTGTCGCCGATCTCGACTTCGGGGAAGCCGGCCATGACGAAGAGGTCTCCGGCGCACAGCTCGTCGACCTCGTCGCGGCTGACGCCGTGGAACGACATCAGCTGGCTGAGTCGACGCTTCAGCGGCGGCTGACCCTCGCCGAACTCCTCCTCGAGAAGGGCGACGGTCTCGCCGCGGCGCAGGACGCCGTTGACGACGCGGCCGATGGCCAGACGGCCCAGGTAGTCGCTCGCGTCGAGCTGTGTGACCATGGCCTGCAGCGAGGCCTCGACATCGCCGACGGGCGCCGGGATGGCCTCGAGGATGGTGTCGAGCAATGCCGACAGATCGGCGTCGGGCTCGGGCATGCCGATGCCCCTCATCGCGCGACCCTCACGAGCGACGGCCGAGATGATCTCGAAGTCGATGTGCTCGTCGCCGGCATCGAGGTCGATGAACAGCTGGTACACCTCGTCGAGGACCTCGTCGGCACGAGCGTCGTGGCGGTCGACCTTGTTGATGATCACGATGGCCGGCAGATCGCGAGCCAGGGCCTTCTGCAACACGTAGCGGGTCTGCGGCAGCGGACCCTCCGCGGCGTCGACCAGCAGGAGGACGCCGTCGACCATGGTCAACGCGCGCTCGACCTCACCACCGAAGTCGGCGTGGCCAGGCGTGTCGACCAGGTTGATCTTCGTGTCCTTCCACTGGATGGACGCGGCCTTGGCGAGAATGGTGATGCCACGCTCGCGTTCCTGGTCGTTCGAGTCCATGACTCGGTCGACCACCGCCTGGTGAGCGGCGAAAGTGCCCGTGGCGCGCAGCAGCGCGTCGACGAGAGTGGTCTTGCCGTGGTCGACGTGAGCGACGAGGGCGACGTTGCGGATCTGGGAGGGAAGCATGTGTGCGACTGCCGTGGGGGGTGATTCCAGGCGCGGCGGTCCCCTCGTTGAAGATCAGTCGTCGGTCTCGTCGTCGTCGTCTTCATCGAAGCTGACGCCGTACTTCTCCGCAAGTGCGGCGTACTCGTCGTCGTCGGTGGACGGGCGATGATCGTTCCCACCGAACCCCAGATCAAACGCACTGGGACCGGCCTGCTTGAGTTTCCGCGCTTCTTCGAAGCGGCGGTGACGACCCTTCTTCACGGTAGGGCTCCCGAACCTAGAGAGTTGACATTGGATTCCACTCTACCCCGGCCACGCGTGAATCTGCGGCATCCACCAGCGGTGATCCGAGTGTGCCGTCGGAACCGGGGCGCCGCGTGCTTACATGGCCGGATGGGTCGAGTGGTGGCAATACTGAATCAGAAAGGCGGCGTTGGCAAGACCACCGTCACCCTGGGCCTGGCCTCGGCGGCTGCGCAGGCCGGTCATCGGATCCTGGTTGTCGACCTCGACCCGCAGGGTTCCAGCACCTGGGTACTGGGCCTGGACCCTGCACTCGTCGAAGCGTCGGCCGCCGAGGTCATGGGTCGGCTGCCAGCCTCGAAGGCGATGGTGCCCTCGGCATGGGGTGGCGAGGTGTGGCTCATCCCGTCGTCGCCACGCCTGATGGCCAAGGACCACGGAGGGTCACCGAATCGTCTTCGCGAGGCCATCCACGCCGTCGCCGACCAGTTCCACGCCGTGCTCATCGATTGTCCGCCATCGCTGGGCGCGCTCTCCACGGCCGGACTCACCGCCGCCGACCACGCCGTCATCGTGGTCGACCCGTCGGCGCTCGGACTTCGCGGCATCGGTGCCGTGGCCGACCTGGTCGACGACGTGTGGGACAACCACAACCCCGACCTCGAACTGACCGGGGTCATCGTCAACAAGGTGCCCGCGGTCAGCTCGGAAGCGGACCGCCGCTATGACGAACTCATCCGCATCGTCGGCAAGCGGGCCATCTGGCAACCCGTCATCCCCCACCGGGTCATCGTCAACCAGGCCATCGGCGAGCGCCGACCGGTGCACGCCTACGGGTCGCGGAGCGCCGACGTGGCCGACGTGTTCGACAGCCTGTGGGCGAAGCTGCGCCGCGCCACCCGCGACTGAGCCGCTCCACGCACGCGAGTGTTCAGGCGCTGAACTGCACGTCGGCTGTGTCGACCGTGCCCGCCGTGCGGCCCGGACCGTCGTGGTACTTCCAGTACAGGTTGGTGTGGGCGATCACCTTGTCGGGCGACGGGGCACCCCACTCCGACTGATCCTCGGTGGTGTGCGCGTCGCCGACCAGGGTGGTGTCGTACCCCCGGGTGAACGCCCCGTGCAGCGTGGACCGGATGCAGGCATCGGTCTGCGCGCCCACGACGAGCAGGCGCCCCACTCCCAGGCCGGCGAGCACGCCTTCCAGATCGGTCGCCTCGAACGAGTCGCCGTACTGCTTCTCGACCAGCGGCTCGTCGGCTGCCGGCTGCAACTCGGGCACGATGCGCCAGTCGTCGCTGCCCCGCTCGAGGCCGTCGTCGGCGTGCTGCACCCACACCACCGGTACGTCCTCGCGGCGCGCCCGCTCCACCAGTTCGGCGATGTTGGCGACGACGGCGTCACGCTCGTGAGCCTCCGCCACCACGCCATTCTGGACGTCGATCACGATCAAGGCGGTGTTCGGACGGTCCGGCAAGGTGGTCATGGCGTGCGCTCCCGTGGCTGTGCGGTCCACCCCACCGTACCCGTCGCCGCCGCACGTGATTCCGCGACTTCCCGACGCCCGGTACCCTCGCCGCCATGCAGATCGTCAGTGCCCTCTTCGTCGAGAACTTCGAGATTCGCCAGGCTCCCGGTCCGTCGACCCGCATCGACCTGACCGGGGCGATGTTCTCGATGGCGGCACCCTCGCCGGTGCCGGTCACCATCGCCCCCCACCTGGTGGCCGTGATCTTCTGCCCGCCCGGCGAAAGCGGCAACGGCGTCTTCGAAGTGGTGTTCCGCAAGGGGCTCTCCGAGGACGACGAACAGATCGCCCGCAACGTCAGCCCGTTCACCGTCGAGCCCGGCAAGTTCACCTACCGCCTGGTCCGCGGTGAGCTCGAGTTCACCGCCTACGAGCAGATCTTCGCCCACTGCCGCATCGACCGCGGGCCGTGGCATCTGGTGCCGCTCACGTTGCTCTCCCCGGCGTGAGTCATGGGTACAGTCACACCGTGCCCCGAACCCTGACCCCCGAACAAGAACAGCAGGCCATCGCGCTCATTCGTGGATTGGCGATGGATGCCCCGCTCCATGCCAAGAGCGGCCACCAGGGCACGGCGATGGCGCTCGCGCCGCTGGCCCACACGTTGTACTCACGAGTGATGCAGCATCACCCGGCGCAGCCGCACTGGGCCGACCGCGACCGCTTCGTACTGTCGGCCGGGCACGCCAGCATTCTGCAGTACGCCCTGCTCTTCCTGTCCGGATACGGGCTCGAGCTCGACGACATCCGCAACTTCCGCCAGAGGGGCTCGGCGACGCCGGGCCACCCCGAGGTCGGCCATACGGCCGGCGTCGAGGTCACCACCGGTCCGCTGGGTCAGGGCTTCGCCAACGCAGTGGGCATGGCCCTCGCCGAGCGTCACCTGCGCGCCCAGTTCGGCGCCGACGTGCAGCACCACCACACGTTCGTCATCGCCGGCGACGGCTGCCTCATGGAGGGTGTCAGCCACGAGGCCGCATCGCTCGCCGGTCACCAGCAGCTCGGCGGCCTGGTCGTGGTGTACGACGACAACCACATCACCATCGACGGCGACACCAACCTCACGTACAGCGACGACGTGCCCGGTCGCTTCCAGGCCTATGGCTGGCATGTCGAGCAGCTCGGCGAGATCGCCGACGACTGCGATGCGCTCGAGGCGGCACTGCGTCGGGCGATGGCCATCACCGACGCACCGAGCCTGCTCGTCCTGCGGTCGCACATCGCCACTCCCAGTCCCGACCTGACCGATCGCCATGAGGCGCACGGCAACCCGTTCACCGCCGAGCACGTCACCCGCACCAAGGCCGTCATGGGAGTTCCCGACGAACCGTTCTGGGCTCCGGCCGAGCTGGTTGCCGCGTACCGTGCGCACTGCGCCGAGCGCGGCGAGGCCGCCACCGCCGCGTGGCAGCAGCGATTCGACGCGAGCAGCCTCGACCGCGCCGCGTGGGACGCCTGTTGGGGCGCCACCGGCATCGCCGGCTGGCAGGACGCCCTGCCCAAGTTCGAACAGGGCGAGAAGATCGCGACTCGAGTCGCCATCGAGAAGGCCTTCAACGCCTCCCTCGACACCGTGCCCGGACTGGTCGCCGGCGCCGCCGACCTCACCGGCAACACCGGCACCAAGCTCGCCGGCCAGTCACCGATGACGGCAGCCTCGCCGGGCGGCCGCCAGGTGCACTACGGCGTGCGCGAGCACGGCATGGGCTCGGCCATGGTCGGCATGGCACTGCACGGCGGCGTGTTGCCCGCAGGCGGCACCTTCTTCGTCTTCCTCGACTACATGCGCCCACCGGTACGTCTGGCCGCACTCAGCGCCGCGAAGGTCGTGTTCGTCTTCACCCACGACTCCGTCGGTGTCGGCGAGGACGGGCCAACCCACCAGCCGGTCGAGCACGTCGCCACGTTGCGTGCCATCCCCGGGCTGCAGGTCATCCGCCCGGCAGACGCCAACGAGACCGTCGCTGCATGGCGCGCCGCCGTCCAGCACGACGGCCCCACGGCGCTGGTGCTCACCCGCCAGAACGTCACCGTCTGCACCGATGGCTCGGCCGTCGACGTTGGCGCAGCCGTGGTCGTCGACGCCGATGCGCCCCAGGTCGTGTTGCTCGCCACCGGCAGCGAGGTCAGCTTGTGCGTGGAAGCCGCCGACGAGCTCGCCGCAGCGGGTGTCCGCACCCGTGTCGTCAGCATGCCCAGCTGGGACCGCTTCCTCGGCCAGCCTGCGCCCTACCGCGCCGACGTGCTGCCCGCCGGCGTGCCCGTGCTGTCGGTCGAGGCCGGGGTCACGTTCGGCTGGGCGCAGTTCGCCGACGAGAGCATCGGCATCGACCGCTTCGGTGCCAGCGCACCGGGCAACGTCGTCATGGACAAGCTGGGCATCAACGTCGCCCACGTCGTCGCCCGCGCCACCGCGCTGGCGGGAAGGATCGGCTGATCATGGATCGCCTCGCCCACCTCTATCACGAGTTCGGTCAGAGTCCCTGGCTCGACAACCTGAAGCGCAGCTACCTCACCGATGGCGAGCTCGACCGGCTCATCCGCGCCGGCATTCGCGGCCTCACCAGCAACCCGACGATCTTCCAGAAAGCCATCCAGGGCTCGGCCGACTACGACGAGCAGTTTCGCGAACTCGTCGCCTCCGGCGGCACCACGCTGGACCACTACTGGGGCATGGTGCTGCAGGACATCAACGGTGCCCTCGACGCCTTCTCGAGGCTCTACCACGACAGCTTCGGCGGCGACGGCTTCGTCAGCGTCGAGGTCGCGCCGTCACTGGCGCACGATGGCCCCGGCACCGAGGCGGCCGCCCGAGCGCTGCACGAGACCATCGGCCGACCGAACCTGATGGTGAAGATCCCCGGCACCGAGGAGGGCATCCCGGCCATTCGCCAGATGATCGCCGAGGGGCGCAACATCAACGTCACCCTCATCTTCTCCCTCGACCGCTACCAGAAGGTGATGGACGCATACGTCGACGGCCTCGAGGAGTACGCCGGAACCGTCGACGCCGACCTCGCCAACGTGGCCAGTGTGGCGAGCTTCTTCATCAGCCGTGTCGACAGCGAGGTCGACGCCCGCCTCGATGCCATCGGTACGCCCGACGCGCTCGCGTTGAAGGGCAAGGCCGCGATCTGCCAGGCGAAGCTGGCCTATGCCGCGTTCGAGCGCACGTTCAGTGGTCGCCGCTGGCAGGCCCTGGCCGACGAAGGTGCCGTGCCGCAGCGTCCGCTGTGGGCGAGCACGTCGACCAAGAACCCGTCGTACCCCGACACGCTGTACGTCGACCAACTCATCGGTCCGAACACCGTGAACACGCTGCCAGACGCCACCATCGAAGCGTTCGCCGACCATGGCATCGTGGCCCGCACCATCGACGCCGACCTCGCCCGGACCGAGGCCGACTGGGCTGCCATCACCGCCGTCGGAGTCGACCTCGACGACGTCGCCGCGAAGCTGGAACGCGACGGCGTCGCCAGCTTCCAGAAGAGCTTCGACGAACTCATCGACGCGCTCGCCGAGAAGGCCGCGACGTTCGGCTGAGCCGGCCACCATGGACCAACCGCATCCGGCCGACGAACTGATCGCCTCGCTGCTCGATGGCATTCCCCCGGGGGCGGGCAGGCGCCACTCGCAGCAACTGTTACGCGCCGCCGTCGACATCGTCCAACAGCGTCCCGAGACGCTCGACCTGAAGATCGCCGCCGCGGCGCTGCAAGAGATGGGCGACGCGTTCGAGATGTTCGACCGCGCCCGCGACGACCCGAAGGTCACCGTCTTCGGATCCGCCCGCACGACCACCGAGGACCCGCTGTACACCGCGGCCAAAGAGGTCTCGTATCGGCTTGCCGTCGAGGGTTGGATGGTCATCACCGGTGCCGGGCCGGGCATCATGCAAGCCGGAATGGAGGGTGCCGGACGCGAGCACTCGATCGGCGTGTCCATCCGTTTGCCGTTCGAGCAGGGCGCCAACCCCATCATCGCCGGCGACGCGAAGTACGTGAGCATGAAGTACTTCTTCACCCGCAAGCTGATGCTCATCAAGGAGAGCCTCGGCTTCGTGTGCCTGCCCGGCGGGTTCGGCACGCTCGACGAGACGTTCGAACTGCTCACGCTGACGCAGACCGGTAAGGGCAATCCGGTGCCGATCGTGTTCCTCGACGTTCCCGGCGACCAGTACTGGGAGTCCGTCGACACGTTCGTGCGCACTCAGCTCGTCGAACGCGGCCTGGTGGCCGAGGCCGACCGTTCGTTGTATCTCATCACCGACGATCCCGAGGTGGCGGTCAACGAGATCATCGGCTTCTACCGCAACTACGACTCCATGCGATACGTGGGTGAGACGCTCGTCATCCGGCTTCGCCAGCAACCCACGCCCGAGCAGGTGGGCGAGCTGAACCAACGGTTCGGCCATCTGTGCAAGTTCGGCGACATCCATGTCACCGAACCCATCGGACCCGAACGCAAGGAGCAGGACAAGGTCGAGCTGGCGCGCATCGCGTTCGTCTTCGCCAAGCATGGCTACGGTGACCTGCGCGAGATGATCGATCTCTGCAACACGTTCTGAGGGGGAACGAAATGCACGTGACCGAGATGTGGGAGTACCCGGTGAAGTCGATGATCGGCAACCGGGTGCCCGACGGCGAGTTCACCGAGCTGGGTCTGGTCGGCGACCGCATCTGGGCGTTGCGCGACGTCGAGCGGGGGTTCGTGGCCAACACGCGACAGACACCCGGCATCATGCGCCTCGCCGCGGCACACGCAGGAGGCGGTGCGGTCACGATCACCCTTCCCGACGGCCGCACGGTGCGCAGCTCGGATCACGACGCCGACGCCGTGCTCTCGGCAGAGCTCGGCCGCCCGGTTCGACTCGAGGCGTTGCGGCCGTCCGACGACCTCGACTTCTACCGCCGCAAACCCGACGACTCGATCACCGATCCGATGGCCCACCTCCGCGACATCTTCGCCCGAGAGGACGACGAGCCGCTCCCCGACTTCGCGAAGTTCGGCGACAAGGTGCTCGAGTTCGAGTCGCCACCGGGCACCTTCTACGACTGCTTCCCGCTGCTCGTGATGTCCACCTCGGCGTTGCGGACGATGGCCGAGGCGTTGCCCGGCTCCGTGGTCGACGTCCGTCGTTTCCGCCCCACGCTCGTGGTCGACACGGGCGACGAGCCGGGTCACCCCGAGTTCGCATGGGCCGGCCGCCGCTTCGCCATCGGCAGCGCGGTCATCGAGGTCGTGAACGACTGCCCACGTTGCGCTGCCATCACCAAGCAGCCATTGCGACAACTTTTTTCGCCATACCACTCCTCGGTGCGAAATCCGGTCGACGGATGGTCCGTCGCCGTCATTTCTGCCGCAAAAATCCGTGCGGTCGCGGTCCGGGCGG
>JANOET010000341.1:0-3721 GCA_031413415.1 Acidimicrobiaceae bacterium | reverse complement strand
GGAATCAGGCCAGGCACCATCATCTTCTTGATCGCTGTCTGCGTCACAATATCCACGCAAGTCCCGTATTCCAACTTGCCGATCCCCTCCACTGCGTCGGCAGGCCGGTGTCGATCGACGCCTTGTCGAGCACTGCCGTATTGGCCTCGAGGAAGCCCCGACCCACCGGGACTGCGACCACGACCCCGAGCAGCACCGCGGTGGCCACGGCCGCAGTGCGCGCGGTGCGCGCCGGCGACCAACGTGCCTCGCGCACCGGTCGTTCGAGCGCGATGTACGACATCGCCGTCAATGCCGCAGTGATCGTCACAGCGACGAGCGCGCCACCCCACGAGGTGGTGTTCCACCCGTGCTGCCGCAGCAGCACGAACACGGGCCAGTGCACCAGGTAGAGCCCGTAGCTGACCTTGCCGATCCACACCAGTGGCCACCATGACAGCATGGTGCGCACCGGTCCCTGGACCTGCAGACCCAGTACCAACGCCGCGGAAACCAGGGCGAACGGGGTCAGCCACCCGGTGAACGCAGGACCCGATCCGGAGGGAAGCACGACGCTGCACACGACGATGACCGCCAACGCAGAGGGGGCGAGCAGGGCCATCCGATCGGGCACTCGGGGCCGGCCGTGCAGCCAGGCCGCGAGCGCGGCGCCGATCAACAGTTCCGGGAAACGCGACGGAGTCGACCAGTAGGCCGCGTCGGGGCCGAACCACCAGCCGATGAGCGGTGCCAGGGTCGCGAACACCACCACGAGCACGACGAGCGGACCGAACACCGATCGCCCCCGACGTGCCGACCATCGCCACAGCGCGATCAGTGTCACCGGCCACAGCAGGTAGAACTGTTCCTCGATTGCCAGCGACCAGTAATGCTCGATCGGCGACGTGAACACGGCGGCCTGACCGAACAGCGCCCCGTAGCTCGACGTGCCGGCCAACTGCACCCAGTTGAAGACCTGCAGCGACGCGCCGAGCAGGTCGCCACGCAACCCGGGCGCGAGCGCGAACTGTCCCGACCAGCGAGCCACCACCACGAGCAGCAGCACTGCCATGCCGGCCGGCAGCAACCGGCGGGCACGA
This sequence comes from Acidimicrobiaceae bacterium, assembly GCA_031413415.1. Lineage (GTDB taxonomy): Bacteria > Actinomycetota > Acidimicrobiia > Acidimicrobiales > Ilumatobacteraceae > UBA668. The sequence continues at coordinate 2,642 of JANOET010000341.1, read as the reverse complement.
CGGGCGTAGAACCGGCGGAACGACACCGACCCTGAGCTCCTCGCCTCGTTCAGCAGCAGCGTCGTGATCAGGAAGCCGCTCAACGTGAAGAACACCGACACGCCCAGATAGCCCGCCGGCACCCACGTCAGGCCGAGGTGGAACAGCAGCACGAGGGAAACGGCGAGTGCGCGAACGCCGTCGAGCGCAGGTTGGTACGCCAGCGGGCGAACCTCCTCGTTCACGGCACCACACTCCCCTCAGCCGGACCTGCCGCCGACCCCGACGTCGGTGACTCCGCGCCCGGGGACTGCTGTTCGTTCCGGCGTTGGTTCCACCAGCCGGCGATCGCCACCGCCGAGAAGATCACGATCGACGGCTCGGCCGTCGATCGAATCCGATGCGCACCATAGAAGAGCACGGTCGTCGTCAGCGCCACCGCAACCGGAATGAGCAACAACCAGCGATCCCGGCGGCGCATCCGACGCGCACCCGACACCGCCAGCACCGCCATCAACCAGAAACTCACGATCCCCGCCCACACCACCGAACGCGGTCGCTCCTCGCCCACGTCCTGGGCGATCGACTGGTCGAGGCCGAACACGTCGAGCGACCGGCCCACTCGCGCGGCCACCACCTTCGGCCACTCCCCGACGTGGTCGAGTGCATACCGAACACCGAGGCTCCGCTGACGAGCCGAACGAACGCTGGGTTCCTCGTCGAGCGAGTAGTCCGGGTCGTCGACCACGCACTCGACGACCCAGCCGCCGAGGATCGGACCCGAGTACACCGGAGGACAGTTCGCGCCCAACAGCGTCGTGCCGTCGTTGGTCGTGAGCAGCACCGGCCGTTCGAATCGGGCGACGTTGAACACCACCCACGGGGCGACCACCACCGTCGCGGTGACGATCGCCCACAGCGCCGGACGCCACGACAGCGCGACGCGACGACGGGCAACGACCACCCAGACCAGCAGGAGCGGCGCGAACAACGCCAACTCACTTCGCGCCAGCACGCCGAGACCGAGCACGACACCGAGCCACAGCACACCGCGGCGGAACGCCGCCGACTCGTCGTGCTGCACCGACCGCCAAGCGAGCCACAGCGACAACCCGACCAGCAGCGTGCTGATGCTCTCGCTCATCACCAGGCCGTCGTTCATCCACAGATTCGGGTACAGCGCCGCGATCAGCGCTGCGGTGATGCCGGCGGTCCTGCCGGCGAGCTCTTCGGCGAAGCGGCCGAGCACCCACACCAGCGCCAGGCCAGCGGCGACCGTGACGAGACGCTGCGTCGTCTGGTACTCGCTGCCGTAGCTCAGCGGCCACATCAGCAGCGAGGTGAGCGGGCCGTGCTCCGCACCCGGTTGATCGGCGAGGATCTCGCGGAACCAGATGCCCTGCGTGAGTTGTCGGGCCTGACCGCTGTAGTACCACGAGTCGTTGAGGAGCAGATCGTCGCCGATCTTGGTCGCCCAATAGGTGACCCTGACGAGCGCAGCGAGCGCCATGCACGCCCACAGCGCCCGGCGCGACGAGACAGACGTTGTGGCAGCCATGGACGCACGAACAGTAGTCGCCCCGACCGGGTCCGAACGGGGCGCGCGACCGGCATTCTGACCGCAGAACACGGCCCGGATAGCATGCACGGCCGTGACCGACGCCCGAGTGCAACCCGCCGCGCGCCGCTGCCTGTCAGTAGTGGTGCCGTGTTACGACGAAGAGGCCACCATCCTCGAACTCCTCGACCGTGTGCTCGCGTCACCCTGGGTGCACGAGATCGTCGTCGTCGACGATGGCAGCACCGATCGCAGCCGCGAACTGCTCCGCCAGGTCGACAACCCCTTGGTTCGCGTGCACCTTCAGCCGTACAACATGGGCAAGGGCGCCGCACTGCGCACCGGTTTCTCGTTGGTGACCGGCGACTACGCCGTGGTCCAGGACGCCGACCTCGAGTACAACCCGGACGAATACGGCCTGCTCATCGGGCCGCTCGAGCGTGGGGTGGCCGACGTCGTCTACGGCTCTCGGTTCCAGGGAGGCCAGGCGCATCGGGTGCTGTACTTCTGGCACACCGTGGGCAATCGGTTCCTCACGCTCGCCTCGAACATGATGACCGACCTCAACCTCACCGACATGGAGACGTGCTACAAGGCATTTCGCCGCGAGATCATCCAGGGCATCACCATCGAAGAGGACCGCTTCGGCTTCGAGCCCGAGGTCACGGCGAAGATCGCCGCACTGCACTGCCGCATCTACGAGGTGGGCATCTCCTACGACGGCCGAACCTATGCCGAGGGCAAGAAGATCGGCTGGCGCGACGGGGTTCGTGCGGTGGTCTGCATCGGGCGGTACAGCCCGATCGGCCGGCGTCTCCGCGGCGCCCAGTGACCGACACGCCGACGCGCCAGTACCTTCCTGCACTCGACGGCATCCGCGCGTTCGCAGTCGCCGCGGTCGTCGCCTACCACGCCGACGCCGTGTCCGGCGGCACGCTCCGATTCGGAGGTGGCTTCCTCGGGGTGTCGGTGTTCTTCACGCTGTCGGGCTTCCTCATCGGGGCGCAGCTGCTGCGTGAGCACGAGCGGACCGACCGCATCGACTTCGGTGGCTTCACCCGTCGGCGTGTGGCTTCACCCGTCGGCGTGTGGCCCGGCTGGTGTT
>JANOET010000340.1:0-2126 GCA_031413415.1 Acidimicrobiaceae bacterium | reverse complement strand
CCTCGCCACCCTGCGAATCGCTCTCATCGAAGAGGACCCGCCATGAGCGACATCGAGAATCTATTACGCCAAAGCTTCCGAAGTCATCACGACACCGTCACCGTCGACAACGATCTGTTCGACCGTGCCATCACACGTGGCGCACGTCGGGCTCGGCGGCGACAGCTTGCCTTCGGCGGTGCGGCGGCGACGGTCGTGGTCGCTCTGGTTGCGTCGCTCGCATTCATCGTATCGATGCGAGGCCCCGCTGAGAGCGACCTGCCAGTCAGCGATGCATCGGCCGCCTGGTGGTCGGCGGTGGACATCGCCGACCCGTCGATCTTCTCCGGCGATGGTGACACCTTCATCAGCCAGATCACCGCGTGGCAGGATCAGTTGGTCGTGCTCGGTGTGATGCAGCCCAGTTCCGGTTCGACCTCCGCGTACGCGTGGACCACCGACGACGGCGTGAAGTGGGAACGGCGCCAACAGGACCTGCCCGCCGGCTGCTTGTCGAACGGAGTCGTCGCGCTGGAGGACCGGCTCGCCGTCACGTGCACCATCCCTGACACCAGCCCCGACGGTTCCGGCGCGCGCATCGGCGTGGCCACCACCTCTGACCTCGTCTCCTGGACGCTGACGCCCATCAGCGAGAACGGTCAGTGGTTCGGCTCGCTGATCGGCGAAGGTCCCGACGGCGCCGTGGTGGTGCAAGCGCTTGCGGCCGATGACCCCAACACCACACGCGGCTCGACGATGCGGATCTGGTCGAGCAGTGATCTGGCGATGTGGACACCCATCGTGGGCGAAGCGTCGACCACGTTGGTGGACGGCAGCGCCGCATCCATACGCACCGTCGACGGTCACCTCGTCGTGACCGGTGTGTTCAACGACTGGGCCGATCAATCTGGACCGGACCAGTCCGTGCGCATGGTTCCGGCTATCTGGGTGTCGACGGACGGCGCCTCGTTCGTCCGCACGCTGCTCGGCTCGAGCGACGGCTCGACCGGACCCTCCGCCGCCGTCATGGATGTGGCGTCCAACGGGTCGGGATACGTCGCAGTGGGAACGGCGGGCGATCCTCCGGACGGGCTCGCCTGGAGCTCACCTGACCTCGTCGAGTGGTCGACGGTCATCGTCGCCGGCGAGAGCAAGCTGGGCTCGGAAGTCGATGACCTCACGTCGCGTTCGGTTTGGGATGTGGTGGCGCTGCCGGACGGCACGCTGCTCGCTGCCGGTGATGGACACCCCGGCGGCGGCTCCATCGCCGAGGGTTGGCTGTCGGACGACGGCGGCGCCAGCTGGCGGACCGTCGGCGTCAGCCCCGATCTTCTTGCGGTGTGGAACGGCCGAGCTGTCGGCATGACCTCCGCCTTCGGCAGCCAACCGACGTTCTGGTCATGGGCCGGCGGCATCCCGGCGCGCAGTTCGGACAGCGAGATGGTCGATCTCGGGTCGGCCGATGACCTCGAGGTCGGCGAGGTGCGGTGGTACGCGGAACATCGGCTCTATCTCGTGCGGACAGACTCGGCTGTGCTCGCGTTGGCCCAGAAGTCACCGCAGCAAGGCTGCCGATTGGCGCTCGCCACCGACGTCGACCTTGGCGCCTTGCCGGACGGCGCAGTGTTCACCGATCCCTGCCACGGCGCATCCTTCGCACTCGACGGCACCCACCTCGGTGGTCCATCGCCACGAGACATGGACCACTACCGGGTCGAAGTGCGCTCCGGGCGGATCACCGTCGACACGACGCGCCTCCTCCCAGCCACGACGGAACGATGACCGCTCTCGGGATGAGCGGGTGACGCGTCCCCGCAGCGAGTATCGGATGTCGCCGATCGAGTTCGCCTCGACTCCGGCGCCGCTCCCGACCGTTCATCCTGACGAGCAGCAGCGAGAACCGCTCGCCGCACTCATGCTCGACGGATACCGCAACACGGTCGACGACGAGGGCGAGTCTCTCGATGATGCGTTCAGCGCCATCGACCACTACCTCGCATCGATCGTTGGCCCCGCACTCCTTTGTCATGCTCGACGGTGCCGATCGAACGAGTTCGAGCCGACTCCGACTTCACTGCACGAGCCAGGAAGCTGCTCGAACGTGATCGGGAGATCCTCGGCCGCCTCGCGAAGTGACCCGCTATCTC
>JANOET010000339.1:0-7711 GCA_031413415.1 Acidimicrobiaceae bacterium | reverse complement strand
GGGCTGCCCCAGCAGACCGGTGTGGACATCGACCCGACGACCGGTTTCGAACACGACGACGCACTGCGGCGCGACTGGGGCGACCGGCGCTTCGACGTGATCGTCGGCAACCCCCCGTACCTCAACCAGCTGTCGACGCTGACGTCGCGCGGTGGTCGCTCGAAGTTCGGCGGCGGCCCGTACGCCGACACTGCGGCCGAGTTCCTCGCGCTGGCGATGCGGCTGACCCGGCCGGGTGGGCGCGTCGGACTGGTGCTGCCGCAGTCGTTGCTGTCGGTGCGCGACGCGGCGGCCATTCGCGAACAGGTCGATCGGGTGTCCGCGCTGCGCTGGATGTGGTGGACCGACGTCAACGTGTTCGACGCGAGCGTGCGCGTCTGGGCCGGCGTGTGGGAGGTCGGTGGCGAGCCGGGCCCGGTGCGACGCTCGTTCGGTATGTCGTTCGAGCCGCGGCCGACCATCCCCATGCCATCGACGTGGGCGGGGCTGCTCACTGGCGGCTCGGTGCAACCGCACGACGGCCCGGTCCTGGGCGACATCGCCTCGTTCGCGGTCGACTTCCGCGACCAGTACTACGGGCTCGTCGGTGCCGTCGGCGACGACGTCGACGGGCCGCCGCTCGTCACCTCCGGGCTGATCGATCCCGGGGTGTGTCACTGGGGCTCGCGGCCGGTGCGGTTCGCCAAACAGCAGTACGCCGCGCCGCGGGTCGCGCTCGATCGGCTGTCGGTGCCGTTGCAGCGGTGGGCGGCGCAGCGCCTGGTGCCGAAGATCTTGATCGCCAACCAGACGCGGGTGATCGAGGCGGTGCACGACGTCGCGGGGGTGTGGTTGCCGAGCGTGCCGGTGATCACCTGCACGACCGACGAACCCGATCGGGTGCTCGAGGTGCTGGGCCGCCCGAGCAGTGTCGAGTGGGTGCACCATCACGCCGCAGGTAGCGGCCTCGGCGCAGGTTCGGTGCGGCTGAACCCGAGGTTGCTCGCGTCGATCCCGCTCTGACCCGTCACGCGATGGCCACGGCCGACAGCCCGCCACGGAAGTCGCGCGCTGCCAAGGCGCGCCACCGGCGTCGGTTCACGACGGCGCGGGTGGCCATCCAGCACAGCTGTGCGCCCCACAGTCCTGCCAGCCCGAGGCGTGGCCAGATCGCCGTGGCGAGTGCGAGTGGCGCGAACGCGAGCAGGTTGCGAACCGCTTGCCTCCCCAGCCACGGCATGTCGTGCGCACCGATGAGCGCGCCGTCGAGCGCGAAGGCCACCGCTCCGGGGAACTGCATGACGGCCAGCACCAGCAGGCCGGCACCGATGCGCGACTGCACGGCCTGGTCGGTGCTGAAGAGCGCAGGGATGATCGGCGTCAGGGCCACCAGCGCGAGCGCGAGCAATGTCGCCGCCCACAACGACAATCGGACGCTGGTGTGGCCGATACGGTCGGCTTCGCGGGGTTTGTCGGCACCCAGTTCGCCCGCGACCAGCGAGTGCAGCGGCACCGCGAGCGCATCGAGCATCAGCGCAGTCAGGATGAACCACTGCATCACGACCTGGTTCGCGGCGAGGGTCGGTGCATCGAGGTGGGCAGCGATGATCGTCGACACGTTCCACACCGTGTACATCGCCACCGAACGCAACGCCATGTGCCAGCCCATCACCAGCAGGGGTCGGTATGCCGACCAGTCGGGTCGCACCGCCAGGAGATGGTCGCGAATGCACCACATGAACGCAGCCGCAGCGGCCATCTGCACGAGCACGGTCGTTCCGGCGGACCCGGCGACTCCCAGATGCAACCCGTAGACGGCGACGATCTCGAGCAGCAGGTTGGCGATGTTCGCGACGACGACGATCTTCAGCGGGGTGCGCAGGTCGTTGTAGCCGCGCAGCACTCCGTGGCCCAGAAATGCGAGCAGTACGAACGGCAGGCCGAGCGCGCTGATGGACAGGTAGATGGTGGCGTGGTGCAGCACCTCGCCGCGACCGCCGATGAGCCAGCACAGCGGACGAGCTGCGACGGCCAGGACGATGGCCGCGGGGAACCCGATGAAGCAGCTCAGCCAGACGCCGTGTGCCGCGGTGCGACGGGCGTCGTCAGGGCGACCGGCGCTGACCGCGAAGGCGATGTCGGGCGTGACGTACTCGAGGAACACGAGCAGGCTGATGACGTTGAGCAGCACGATGCTGGCGATGGCCAGGCCGGCCAGTTGCGGCGTTCCCAGTCGTCCGACGATGGCCGTGTCGACCAGCACATAAACGGGTTCGACCGCGAGGGTGCCCAACGCCGGGATGGCGAGCCGGATGATCCTGCGTTCCAGGTCGTCGCGACGTCGGATGCCCCTCATGTCGCGAACTCAAGTTCCTGGTGCACGCGCCGCGAACTCAAGTTCCTGGTGCACGTCAGCGGGACCGGGTCAGCGGCGCCAGGGCGCCGAAGGGCTCACCGAGCCCGCAGCGGTGAGCACATCGACGCCGTCGTCGGTGACCAACAGCGTGTGCTCGAACTGAGCTGTGCGCTTGCCGTCCGCAGTGGCCGCGGTCCAGTCGTCGTCGAAGACCATCTTGTGCTGCCACCCGCCGAGGGTGATCATCGGTTCGACCGTGAACGTCATGCCGGGGCGCATGATCATGCTGGCACGCTCGTCGTAGTAGTGCAGCACCTGCACGTCGGTGTGGAACTGCTCGCCGATGCCATGGCCGATGAACGCGCGCACCACGCCGAGCTTGTTCGCCTTGGCGTGGTTCTCGATGGCGCGTCCGATGTCGCTGAGCGGGCGACCGGGTTGCACGGCCTCGATGCCCTTCCACATGCACTCTTCGGTGACCATCACCAGGTTGCAGCTGACGGGGTCGACCTCGCCGACGAGAAACGTGGCGTTCGTGTCGCCGTGCACGCCGCCCACGTAACACGTGACATCGAGGTTGACGATGTCGCCGTCCAGCAACTCGCGGCTGTCGGGGATGCCGTGGCAGATGATCTCGTTGACGCTGGTGCAGACGCTCTTCGGGTACTGGTGGTAGTTCAGTGGGCTGGGGTAGGCACCGCGCTCGATGGTTGCCTCGTGCACGAACACGTCGATCTCGTCGGTGGTGATGCCGGGACGCACCAGCTCGCCCGCCAGGCGGAGAACCTCGGACGCCATCGCGCCGGCGACACGCATGCGCTCGATGATCTCGGGCGACTTCACACGCGGTTCGGCCCAGCGAGGGGCCGAGCCGGTGAGCGCGTACGGCGGGCGTTCGATGCGCTCGGGCACCGCGCGCATGGGGCTGACGACACCCTGAAGGACCTTGCCCTCGAGCGGTTTGTGGCACCGCTTGTACTTGCGGCCACTGCCGCACCAGCACGTGTCGTTGGCCTGTGGGAGCACGGCGGGTGGCTGGGTCGTGAGCACGTTCGGCATTCTAAATGAAATCCCCGACTTTGTGACCTTGTGACAATGTGACCAAGGTCCCTGACAGGGGCATGGTCCGTGTGATTGCCTGGGGTGTCATGGATGAGTCCCCGAAACCCATCTCCGTGTTCCTGCTCGACGATCACGAGATCGTCCGCCGAGGAGTGCGCGAGCTCATCGAAGCCGAACCCGGTCTGACGGTGGTCGGCGAAGCGTCGACCGCTGCCGAGGCAATTCAGCGCATTCCGGCCGTCCGGCCCGATGTCGCCGTGCTCGACGTGCGACTGCCCGACGGCAGCGGTGTGGAGGTGTGCCGGGAGGTGCGCAGCCAGCTGCCCGGCCTGGCGTGCCTGATGCTCACATCGTTCAGCGACGACGACGCGCTGTTCGAGGCCATCATGGCCGGCGCCTCCGGCTACGTGCTGAAGCAGATCCGTGGCAACGACCTCGTCGCCGCCATCCGTCGCGTCGCTCGCGGCGAGTCGCTGCTCGACCCCACGGTCACCAGCAAGGTGCTGCACCGTCTGCGTCATCCCAGCGAAGAGGACGAGCGCCTCGCCAAGCTGACGCCGCAGGAACGCAAGATCCTCGACCTCATCGCCGAGGGTGCGACGAACCGCCAGATCGGCACCGCGCTGCACCTCGCCGAGAAGACGGTGAAGAACTACGTCTCGAACATGTTGATGAAGCTCGGCATGAGCCGCCGTACCGAGGCAGCGGTGTTCGCCGTGAGGGCCGGCGCCGGCCGCAACCAGCCACCGAACTGATCCGCTGCCGTCAAGGGCGACGTTCTCGTCGTCAGTCGGCGACGGGGATCTGCCACCGCACGGTGGTGCCCGCCCCCTCGGCCGACGTCACGCTGCAGCTGCCGCCCAGGCGCTCGGCCCGGTCGTGCATGTTCAGCAACCCACTGCCCAAACGGTGACTGCCGGGAATGCCCTCGCCGTCGTCGCTGACCAGCAGCGACAGTTCACCGTCGGCATTGGTGAGGGTGACCTCCACCTTGCGCGCCCGGGCGTGGCGGGCGACGTTGCTCAGCGCCTCGCGGACCACGGCCGACACTTCGGCCGTAGTCGGTTCGTCGACGGTGTCGAGCACGCCCGAGAAGTGCAGCGTCGGCCGGAAGCCGAGAACACGCGCCGAGTCGTCGACCAGGTCGTTGACCACCACGCGCACGGTGCGTCCCGCACTGCGCTTGCTCGCCAACCCGAAGATCGCGGTACGCAGCTCGCGGATGGCATCGTCCTGATCGTCGAGAATGCGCTCGATCTTCACCTTCGCCGTCTCGGGCACGGTCGGCAGCACGCTCTGCAAACTCAGACCCGAGGCGAACAACCGTTGGATGACCGTGTCGTGCAGGTCGCGGGCGATGCGCTCGTGGTCCTCGGCCAACAGGACGCGTTCGCGTGCGGCGGACAGGTCGGCGTCGGCCTGCTTGTTCGTGGTGACGTCGCGGATGGTGGCGATGATCACCTTCTGGCCGGCGACATCGGCCGGGGCGAGTGAGATCTCGACCGGGAACACGGTGCCGTCACAGCGTTGCGCCGACAGGTCGAGCCCGGCGCCCATCGCACGGCGATGAGGGTTGTGGTTGAACCCGTTGCGGTGCCCGTCGTGCCGATCGCGCACGTCGTCGGGCAGCAGCATGTCGACCAGCTGCCCGAGCATGTCGTCGCGCGAGTAGCCGAGCAGGCGCTCCAACTCACGGTTGACGAGGAGCATGGTGCCGTCGACGTCGACGATCACGACGCCATCGGGCATCGCCTCGACCACCTCGAGCAACCAGTGGTCCTCCGTCATCGAGTCGCCAACCATCCGCCACAGTGTCGCAGGTGGCGCACCACACCGGCGCGTCAGGCGGTGCCGACGGCCCGATCGCCCGTTGCCCAGTCGGCCATCGTGCGCTCGTACGCGGCGCCCAGGCACAGCACGTCGACATCGGCGCGAGGGGCACCGATGAGCTGCATGCCCATGGGCAGGCCGCGGCCGTCGAAACCGACGGGCACGCTCAGCGCCGGCAGCCCGGCGAAGGTGGCGTAGGCGGTGACCTCCATCCAGCGGTGGTAGGTGTCCATCTCGCAGTCGCCGATGCGCTTCGGCCAGCGCTCGTCGACCGGGAACGGCCACACCTGCGCCGTCGGCAGAACCAGCACGTCGAAGCTCGAGTACAGCGCCACCATGGCCGAGTGGAACTCGGTGCGTATCGCCGCGGCCCGGCTCACCTGCTCAACGGTGAGCGCAGCGCCCTGCTCGATCTCCCAACGGGCTTCGGGCTTCAACCGTTCGGCGCGTGCCGGGTCTGCGGCGAGCGGGCCGAGCCCGGCCGACACCAGCATGTGTCGCCATACGAGCCACGCGTCCCAGACTCGTTCGGGCGCCATCGGCAACGACACGGGCTCGACCGTGCAGCCGAGCGCCTCCAGTCGCCGCAGGCCGTCGGTGCAGACGTCGAGGATGCCGGGCTCGACCGCGAGGTACCCGTCGAGATCGCCCAACCAACCGATTCGGGTGCCCTCCGCGTCGACATCGAGCGTCTCCCGTGCTTGGGCGACGGTGGCGAACTCGGGCAGCCCGCCCGACAGGCACAGGGGGTCGCGACGGTCGAAGCCGGCCTGCGTGCCGAGCAGCATCGCCACGTCGAGCACACTGCGACCCATCGGGCCTTCCGTGCCCAGTTGGGCGAGGTAGTGGTCACGGGCGGGAAACGACGGCACGCGACCTTGGCTGGGTCGGAAGCCGAACACGTGGTTCCAGGCCGCCGGGTTGCGCAGCGAGCCCATGTAGTCGCTGCCGTCCGCGACGGGCAGCATTCGGGTGGCGAGCGCGACGGCCGCTCCACCGCTACTGCCGCCAGCCGACCGCGACAGGTCGTACGGATTGAGCGTGGCACCGAACACCGGGTTGAACGTGTGCGAGCCGAGTCCGAACTCGGGCACGTTGGTCTTGCCGATGACGATGCTGCCAGCGCGCTTCATCCGGCTGACGACGAGGGCGTCGAAGTCGGGCACGAACTCCGCGAGCAGCGGTGAGCCCGACGTGGTCCGTAGCCCGCGTGTCTCGGCGAGGTCCTTGATCGCCTGCGGCAGGCCGTGCATCCAGCCGCGGGAGAACTCGGCGGCGATCTCGTCGTCGCACGTGGCTGCTTCGGCCATCAGGACGTGGCGCTCGCGGCGGCTGACGATTGCGTTCACCGCAGGGTTGCGCGCATCGACACGATCGAGGAACGCGGCCATCACCTCGCGGCAGGAGACGTCCTGTGCATGGATGCGTTCGGACAGCTCGGCGGCGCCCAGTTCGGTCAGGTCCACGACGTGCACTGTGGCACGTTCACACACCGCAGGACGCGGCAGCCTCCATGAAGGCTCGCTGCACGGTGGCGTCCTGCTCCGGTGTGCTGGTCGCCGCCTGGAGGAGAGGGGCCAGGGCCGCGTCGTCGATCACCTTGCGCGCGGCGCACAGCATCGACTGCACCTTCTGCGGGGTGTCGGCATCGGGGGGAACGGCAGCAGCCTCGATGAGGATCGCGAGCGTCGTCGACACGGCGGGTTTCGGGGGCAGCGTCGAGGCGGCGCCACGCGCACACAGCGAGAAGTGCACGGTCGATGCTTCGATCGTCGGGGTGGCAGGCATCCCCATCGCGCCGCTCCACCACAGCACCGCGTCGCGGAACACCTCGGGTGGTCCGTTGAACGCCGCGGCGATGGCCACACACAACGGCCCGTCCGGTGCTGTCCGATACGTCGTGTACGTGCCACTGACCCAGGTGTCGAGCGAACCCCGGGCCAACGACCACACGAGCCACGCATCCATGGCCACCAGGACCTGCAGCACCGACAGTTGCGCGTTGTTCTCGATGACGGTCGCGCCGGCAGGAGCCACAGCGTCGGTGGGCACGGTGTCGGGAGTGGAGCGGGGATCCCACGACCACGGGCTGATCAGCTGCTCGTCGGTCGGCGGGTTGTTCATCAGTTCGTCGACGCCGGCATTCCCGCCCGCCTGGAACACCTCGTCGACGAGTTGCGGACCGAGTGCGTACGGGGCATAACTGAGCTCGATCATCGTCCACGGCACCGACGCGAGTGTCTGGGCGTCGACGTCGACCGCTTGCTCCTGTTGGGCGGCGGCCTGTTCCTCGGGCGGGAGGCTCTCTCTGTAGATTCGCTCGACACGCATCGCGTCGGCCTCGGCGGCGGCGCGCATGCCCACCTCGTCGGCCCAGACCGTGTCCACCTCGACCCGCGTTACCGCCGTCAGCCTACCGAAACTTGTCAACCTGACCGCCGAGCTCGCAAAGGCTGGCCCGCCCATGGATCATGCCAAGATTGC